>JAHYIT010000065.1 GCA_019429205.1 Mariniphaga sp.
GTAACCGTTTACGATGTTGCAGTAACTGAACAGGCTGCTGACTTCACGGGAACGGGCACGCTTCCAGCACCTGTTTACGCTTCTGGCGGTGCCGATCTTGACGGGGAAGGCGACGTGATGGATCTGGCGGTAGGTCAGAGCCTGACCTTCACAGCCACCTACACGGTAACCCAGGCAGATATTGATGCCGGCGGTGTAACCAACCAGGCGCTGGCCTCAGCCACCGATCCGAACGACGATCCGGTGACCGACAAGTCTGACCATACCAGCCCGGATGAAGACGAGGATAACCCGACGGAAACGATGATTTCACAAACTCCGTCCATCGCCATCACCAACGATGCCGTTCAGCCGACTTACAGCAGGGTGGGTGAAGATATTGAATACACCTACGTGGTGACCAACGACGGAAACGTTACCCTGACCGATGTAACGGTAACCGACCCCCTCACCGGAACCCTGGTCAATGTGGGTACGCTGGAACCGGACGAAAGCACAACCGTAACGGGTACCTACACCATTACGCAGGACGACCTGGACAACGGGCTGGTGACCAACACCGCCACAGCCACGGGAACTGATCCGGACGGCGGTACGGTTACTGACACCGACGATGAAACCATATCCACATGTGTTTTAGGCATTTTTACGGAAAACAGTATCTCCATTGGATGCAATAGTGAAGGATTTGGAGAGTTTTGTATTCCTTTGACACAACTCGATCTACTTGCCAACTATGATCTTTACGTTAATGGTGTGCTTTATACCAATTTGCCGGGCATTTGCGATCCCAAATTATTAGGCAGTTATGACATGGGCGAAGGAATACGCACAGAGAGACTGTTATTTGCGAATAATATTACCAACGTCGTGAATTTCTGGAAGGTGAATGGTGAAAATATCCTGACCGATGTTTATGTTTCCAGTCTTTCAGACCTGCTTGATCAAATGAATAGTGCGGATACTAACGGCAATTGGGTATTGGCCGATGGAGAAAGGATAGCCGGTGGCGATCCGGAAAAAACGTATGGAACAATCAAAATAGATTCGAGGATCGGAGGAATTGTTGTGACTGATTTTACAGCCAGTTACAATTTCGGTACGATTTATTCAGGGTCAGTGATCATACTTCCGGAGGAATGCCAAACCGTTACCCTGGTCAGAAAACTTGATGGTTGTAGTGAAAGCATTACGGTTTGTGTGGAATGTCTCCATCCGGATGTAATACTGGAAAAGAGAGCCACTCATCTCAATGGGGATTCAATGTCTTCTTCATTCAGTTACAACATAAACGATGTGATCAATTACAGAATTGTTGTTAAAAATACAGGCAATGTGTCCCTTATTGATATGAATGTGACTGACCCGCTAACCGGGTTTGATGAAACAATCAGCGAGCTGATGCCAGGAGAAGAAAGAGTTTTCAATACTGAATATACAGTCGGGCAGTCTGATATTGATCGCGGATATTTGGAAAACACGGCCTTTGCTGAGGGAAAAATTACTGACGGTACCGTTCTGAAAGATAACGATTCAGTAACTTTGGATGCTATACAGAATCCTTTACTTGAAGTGGAAAAGACCGTTGACTGGAACGGAAATGACTTGAGTATTGGTGATGTTTTATACTATACAATAGTTGTTACCAACACGGGTAACGTCACACTTGCCGATATCAACATTAACGATCCTTTAACAGAACTTTCTGTTGATATTTCTGAACTACAGCCCGGAGAATCATATATTGTTACTACGGAATACCAAATAACTGCCTCAGATGCATTGAATGGCGAGGTTCTTAATACGGTATATGTCAACGGCAAACCCATTCCCGGAGGTTCTTCAAATCAAGAACCCATTGAAGGTGAAGATTCAGTACTTATTGAGGTTAATAAATGTGAACTGCTGATTCCTGAAATATTTTCACCCAATGGCGATGGCATTCAGGATTACTTCCGTATCCAGTGTCTGGAAAATTATCCGAATGCGAAGATAGAAATTTTCAATCGCTGGGGTAACCTGGTGTATGAGCGGGAAAATTATGGAAATACTGATGTCTGGGGAACAGCAGATGCCTGGTGGGATGGATACTCAACCCATAAGTGGCGATTAGGGAGAGACAAACTTCCGCCGGCAACATATTTCTACATATTGTATTTGAATGATGGATCTGATCCGCGGACTGGATTTGTATTCCTGAACAGATAATCAATATTTAAAGTGAAAAAAATGAATAAAATGAAATTCAAATTAAATATTACAAGAGGTTTAGGGGTTGTGCTTTTTTTATTAGCAGTAAATACAGCCCGCGGACAGCAGGATCCAATGTACACACAGTACAGTTTTAATACACAGACCATAAATCCGGCGTATGCAGGGACTTGGGAAAGCATGGGCTTTTTGGTATTGGGACGTCATCAGTGGATAGGTCTGGATGGTGCGCCAAAAACCTATACCTTTTCCATGCAAAGCAATACCAACAATAAAAATGTTGGGTTGGGCCTGAATATCATTAATGATAAAATTGGATTTGAGCAGCGTTTAAGTTTGTTTGGTGACTATTCCTACAGGCTCAGGGTTGAATATAATACTTATCTAAGGTTCGGTTTAAAATTTGGAGTAACAAATTACAACAACAACCTTTCTGCATACCGGCAATATCCTGGCGAGGTTGATCCTGCTTCAATGGGTGATATTGACGTGCGTTTAATGCCAAACTTTGGAGTTGGCGCACTTCTTTTTTCCGAAAATTATTATGTGGGGCTTTCTGTGCCTAAGCTTGTTGAAAATCAATTTCAAAATAATTACAACAATTTTTCAACCCAGGGTGAATTACGACATTTCTTCCTGATTGGCGGATATGTTTTTGATTTATCTAGATACCTGAAGTTTAAACCTACTTTTTTAACAAAAGCAACGATGGGTGCGCCTGTTGAATTTGATTTTACAGCGAATTTCCTTTTAAATGACAAGGTTTGGCTTGGTGGAATGTATCGAACCGGAGATTCTTTCGGATTTATTGCCCAGTGGATTTTTGATAAAAATCTAAGAATTGGTTATGGCGTTGATTTTACGACGACAAAACTACAAAACTATCATAATGGCACCCATGAAGTGATGGTGTCTTATGAAATTGGATTAAAACGAAGGTGGAGCACACCTCGAATGTTTTAGAACAAGAAATGGTTTTCTGCATTTAAAAAAATGCGAATAAAAAATTAGTTATCGAATTGTGAATCGCAAAAATAAATTGAAAAAAATAGCGCACATGAAAAAAATAGGTTTTACAATACTTTCTATAGCGTTAGTAATATTAAGTAATGCTCAGCAAAAACGAACTGTGTTGGATAATGTGGATTTTATTGTTGAACCGGTTCGATTGATAAACACCATTGGTAGCGATATATCACCTGCTTTTGTTGATGATTCAATCTATTTTTCAGCCGTTCCCGAAAAATATTTTAATAAAACAAGGAGGGAGAAGAAAAATATGGCTTTCTACAATATTTATTCAGCTGCGCTTGATGAAAACGGAATAATAGCTTCTACCCGTGTATTGGTTCCCGGGTTTGGCTCTGAATTCCATGAAGGCCCGGCAGATTATTGTGAAGCCACAGGGGAACTATTTGTCACTTTAAGCAATACCATAGATGCAGATACCATTCAAAAAATGTTCTCTGTTGAAAACTTCCGGTTGAGGCTGGCGATTAAAAAATTTATTGATGGGAAATGGCAGATTACAGAAGAACTGCCCTTTAACCAGGATACACATCACTATGCACATCCGGCCATAAGCTTAACAGGGGATACACTTGTTTTTTCGAGCGACAGGGACTCTACCGGTTATGGCCAGTCCGATCTCTATATGTCTGTCAGAACAAACGGAGAATGGTCGGCACCCGTAAATTTGGGTGAAACGGTTAATACTCCCGGAAATGAAATGTTTCCAACTTTTATTCAGGGAGGCCTGCTTTCTTTTGCATCCGATGGAAGACAAGGAGGATATGGGGGTTTGGATATCTATGTTACATCGTTTCCTGAAATCGGAGAGATTAAAAACCTTGGAAATAAAATCAATACCCATCTCGATGATTTTGGACTGGTGATTCACCCGAACGGTAATGTGGGATATTTCGCTTCCAACCGTGGAGGAGTGGGGAGTGATGATATTTTCAGACTTGACATAATACGGCTTTACTATGTTTTTAACGGGAAAGTGCGGGATGACAGAACGGATCTTCTCATTGCCGGTTCCAGAGTGGATTTATATGGTTGCAATGGCGCCATTCTTCATACAGTTTATTCCGACAGCGAAGGGAATTTTACATTTGAGGTTCTTAAAAACAACTGTCCGGTTGTTGAGGCATCCAAGGAAGGTTTCAGCAGGGATAGAAAAGATATTTCCGGACTCAGTTATATTGAACTCAGGCTGCGGCAAAAGCAAACTTATGAAGTGCTTGTTTTGGATAAGGATAATGATTTTCCGGTTGGCGGTGCAGAAATAGCATGCAATGATGAAGCCGGCCGGATTTCAAACAGCAGAGGAATTGCTTCATTTGTTCCTCCGTTTCCTCATGGTTGTGAACTGTTTATCAGAAAAGAAGGGTATCTCGACCAGACATTGATCCCGGATACAACAAAATTTGTACATGTTGTCAACAGGGATACGGTCTGGCTCTATAAGAAGGAGTTGGAGAAGACATTTGTTTTGGAGAATATTTACTATGATTTTGACAAATGGAACATTCTTCCCGAATCGGAAATCGAACTTCAAAAACTTATTAAGATCATGAACGACAATCCTACCCTGAGGGTTGAGCTTGGTTCGCATACCGACAGCCGCGGAAGCGATCAGTACAACGAATGGTTAAGTCAGAAACGCTCAGATTCGGCAGTGGGTTATATTATAGATAACGGCATCTCAAAAGACCGCATTGTGGCAAAAGGTTACGGGGAGTACCAGCTCATAAACCATTGTAAAAACGGGGTACAGTGTGCAGATGCAGAACACAGAAAAAACAGAAGGACAGAGTTTAAAATAATAGGGTTTTGATTATAATCTGTATGCCTGATGAATTACTTAAGTAGTTATAAATTAATTAAATATAATAATCTGACCTTTGCATTATTATTAATTTTTATTACATTCGGTGTTTACCATCAAGTATTATTTCATGATTTTGTTTATTTTGATGATGACAAACTGATTTTCAATAATCCAACAATCATAGATACTGAAATACCACTTACTGATTGCTTTAAATGGGGTTTTAAAAACCAGTACTATAAGCCTTTTACACTTTTAAGCTGGCGAGCAGAATACCAATTGTTTGGGGAAAATCCGACTATTTTTCACCTTAACAATTTAATTCTTCATATTTTAAATTCTTTGCTGATTTATCTTATTACTATTAATTTACTTTCAAAAGTTAACATTCCAAAAGAAAAAATAAAATTAACTGCGTTTATAATTTCTTTGTTATTTGCTGTCCATCCACTTCATGTGGAGTCGGTTGCCTGGGCCACCGAACGAAAGGATGTGCTGTTTTCATTCTTTTTTCTGCTATCCTGGCTATCTTATATTATGTATCTCGAAAAAAATAAATATTTCTATGTATTGCTAGCCTCTGTTCTTTATTTGTTTTCGGTGCTCTCAAAATCAATGGGTATAACATTGGTTGCAGTACTATTCCTCACCGATTTGTTTTATGGCAAGAGAAACATATTGAAAATGATACTGGAAAAAATACCGGTCATTTTTGTATTCATTGTTTCGGCTTATTTTGTAGGAATTTTTTCTGATTCATTTGAACAGTATAAAAATGTAATGGTTGGTGACGCAAATCTTAAATCCCTTAATATTAATGAAGACTGGCAGGGGAGAAGCAGCAATTCGCAACGTTTTTTGATAATGTTTGCCAAATTGTTTCTTTGGCTAATTCACATTATTTTTCCAGTTAAACTCTCTGTCTATTACAATGGATATGAAACCTTAAAAACTGCCGGTTCATTTATTAATCTATTTCCTTTCATCATTATTGGTTTTTATATTTGGGGAGTTTTTCAAATTAAAAAACACCGGGAAATACTTTTTGGGCTATTGTTTTTTCTTGTTACAATTTCTCCTGCACTTCTTACAACTGATTATGGTGGTATTTCGGTTTTTCTTTCCGATAGATATACCTATATACCACTTTGGGGAGTTTGTTTAATATTTGGGAGTTTGATGGTAAAAATATTTAGAAAAAGTATTGTATTTTCAATTTTGGTTGTTGTTTTACTTACATTTTCTCTTTTAAGTTTTAACGCAGTAAAAGTTTGGAAAAATACGGAAACTCTTTGGTTGAATGTATTGCAGAAATCAAAAAATTCTGTTCCAGCATATAATGGGTTAGGATTTTATTACTTTACCGTTGAAAATAATGATACGAAAGCAATCGATGCCTTATCGAAAGGCATCAATATTCTGAAAAATAAAAAATTGAATAATGAGCCAATCCTTCATTCCGGTGCTTATGTAGATATTTATAAAAACAGAGCATTAATTTATTTTCAAAATAATGATTTTGATTCAGCATTGCTCGATTTTAACGACTATCTTAATCTTAAGCCAAATGATTGGGGAATTTTAGTAAAAAGAGCAATAATTCAAGAAAAAAGAAATGAATTAAATCTTGCCCTTGCAGACTTGAATCAAGCCCTAAAGCTTAATGAGCATGAAGCAATATTATATATGAATCGTGGGGTAATACGGTATAAACTTAATGATTACGAAAATGCATTAATTGATTTGAGCAAAAGCATAGAGTGGAACGATACGCTTGGGAATGCCTATAATGTGCGGAGTCTTGTATACCTTAAACTAAACGATTTAGAGCTTTCTGCCAAGGACAAAGAGAAATCGGAATTGTTATTGGGTAAAACCACTGATGTTAATCAGATAATAACAATGCTGTCAGTGGATGGTGAATTTGAAAAAGCAAAAGAATTTATTGAACAAAACGAAAATATTTCCGAAGAAGAAAAATCATTTCTTCAATTGATGACATCGGGTAGAGCTTTATACAACAAGTATAATTATTCAGAAGCATTACATTATTTCAAACAATGCGAACCCAACTTTGAAAAATATGGAGGTACAGCTAAGTTCCCTGATTTTCTTAATTCTATGGCTCATTGTCTTTTAGAAACAAATCAAGTTCCACAGGCAAAATTAATTTTTGAGCGTGTTGCAGAAGAGAATCCCAAAAATTATTTTTCCCTGAAAAATTTAGGTTTTATCGCTTTTCAACATGAAAAGAATTTCCCAAAAGCAATACAATATTACTCAAAATCTCTTGATGCTGACTCACCCGATTTATTTCAATCTTATATGAATTTAGGAACATTGTACCTTATTCAAAATGACAAGGATCTGGCTATTAAGAATTATGAAAATTCTTTGCAGTACGGTACTTCTGAAACCGTTATTAATAATTTATTCTTACTGTGGCAGGAAAAAGGGAATCAGGGAAAAGTAAATTTGTATGAATCACTTATGAAAGCGTATTAGTTTTTCATTTTTTTTAAGTACATAAGCCCAGCTTGTTTTCTAAAAGAACCCCAACTCCAGCCGGGCTTCCTCGCTCATCATTGATTTATCCCAGGGCGGATCAAAGATAAGATCAATACTCACCTTCCTTTCTTTTTTCCGTTTTCATTTAAAATGACATTTACCCCATTGAGACCGCATACTAAAAGTTCTGACTCAGGGATGGTGTCGTTTTGGCGGACACGGTCCATGATTTCTGAACCGTGCGTTTCTGTATATTCGTTGATTCCGTCTACAGTCCGCTTAATTTGGGTAGGATAGAGTTTTATGAAACTGCTTTTTTCTTATACTCAGACACCCAATACTATCTAAATTGTCAATTCAACGCTGTCTTGCTGAAGATTTTGATTTTATTTCCGGGATTTGTTAAGTTTACCCGATCATTGAAAGCTGTATATATGTGACACCGTGTAAAAATGAGAAATGTCCTGCCGGCTGAACATTATTTTAAAACACACCAACCCGATATTATTTTATCCATCGTTGATGCAGAATACAACAAAGTGTGCTGAAATTTACTTAAAGCATATCAATAAGTAATCCAATCATAAGGTAATTATTTGATTCTTGTGTTACAAAATTATTCCCTTTTTCATATTTGAATATTGTTTTAAAATCAGTTTTTGGAATATCAATACCTACTGCCAATGAGTAATTATGCAAAATTTTCCTGTCAGGATTAACCTTGGAACTAAAGTCATAATAAGTCATCCCATTTAAAATAATACTATAATTCTTTTGAATAGGTACGTAATAATAATATTGACTGTAAATTCGGTTAGAGAATTCTTTTGTATTTAATTCAGAAGGTATGTTATTTTTGATTTCTTTATAAATCTTCAGTCCGAAACTTATAATAGGCTTTAACCTAAGTCTGTTTTCTCCAAGAGTCAAATCAACCAAATTAGGAATTAATGCATTCCAGTAAAAATTTCCGGCTATTCGATAACTTGAAAATGACTGATTACCTTCAATTCCTAATTGTCCAATTAATTCATTATATCCTTTTAGGAAATTATAATTTATTGGATAAACAGAAAGGTAATTTAAAGAATCATTTGAGTTTGAACTTATTAAACCTTTAGCATATAAAAAAACGGGTAAATCTTTAATAAATGAATACTTAGTTCTGTATTGAAAAGAAGCAATATATTCCGTTTTCCCACTTGAAGCCTGCTCTGATGGAATAATACCCAAATCAATAACATTTTGAGAGACATAAATATCTCCACCTTTGGCATAAATTAGTTCTTCACCCATAAATTCAGTTAAAACTACCTTGCTTTGTGTATGTTTTATAATTTGTAATTTAGTAATCCTGACTTTTTTAAATTCTGAACCCTTAATTAAATTGAAATTTATATCTGTATTTGTATTTATTTAAACATCCGCTATAGAATCTTGAAGAAATTTTAATTTTCCTTTAACTTGTTGACCGGAATCATCCCATTTATCCGGATGTACAAAAATTCCTGTTGACAACTCAACCCTTTTCCCATTCATCGTAAATCGAACGTAAACAGGAATATCTCCGTTTGACTTTTGCTTTGCTTTTTTCAATATAAAATTAATCGTCAACCTCATAACTGTTTTTTTAAGAAGTTAAAAATTGTTCTCGGTAACTGGTTAAAAATACCCTTTTGGAAGGTAATTTTCAACACCAAATCGAGGCAATTTATATCAATTTAAATGTTGTAAAAGAGAGATTTACACGATTTACCGAGAACAGTTTTTTAGTTAAAATGCTTGTTGTCGATAAAGTCTCGCTTACATTGACTTTTATTGTGTTTTTTGATTTTTCTGTAAAAAGAAAAAGCACCTAAAACGTTGATTTTAAGTGCTTTTAATTTTTTTGATTCCTTTTGAATTCAAAAACGTGCCCAGAACAGGACTCGAACCTGCACGTCCATGCGGACACTAGTCCCTGAAACTAGCGCGTCTACCAATTCCGCCATCTGGGCATTGCTGAAAGAACGTTTCGAACTGATTTCTGAAACAGAGATCCTGTTCAAATTTGCGGTGCAAATATATAAAAAAACGATTCTGTCTGCGTAATTTCGGTTAGATTTTTTAAACCATTTTAATCTGTTCGCCAACTGTATGTTTTTCACAGTAGCTGCATCGCAATGCAATGGGCGAAGAATCGACAACTTTAAACCGAGTGGTAATGGTTTCGTTGTTGGTAATGCACTTCGGATTGAAACACTTTACGATTCCAATAATTTCTTTCGGGATTTCCACCACTTTTTTCTCCACAACCTCGTAGTCGCGTATGATGTTCAGCTTGGCATGTGGGGCAATCAATGCAATTTTATTGATTTCATCGTCTTCAAAAAATTTGTCGGTGACTTTAATAATGGCTTTGCTTCCCAGTCTTTCGCTTTCGAGGTTAGTGCCAAAAGTTATCTGGTGTTCAATTTTGTCGAGCCCTAAAATGGAAATAACCTTAAACAGGTTTTGAGCCGGAATATGGTCGATTACTGTGCCTTCCTTAATGGCACTCACTTTCAATTTGAGTTTCTTTTTTTTATCGTCGCTCATGGCATATTATTTAAGATTCATGATATGGGAAATAATGGCTTCTCGTGTGAATACCCCGTTGCGGGCCTGCTCAAAATAGTAAGCTTTTTGGTTTTTGTCCACGTCGGTGTGAATTTCGTTTACGCGGGGCAGCGGATGCAGGATTTTTACGTTTGGTTTGGTTTTTTCGAGCATGGCATTTCGCAGAATGTACACGTTTTTAACCTGTTCGTATTCTATGGGATCTGAAAATCGTTCTTTCTGAACGCGAGTCATGTAAATGATGTCGGCCTCGCTAATGATGTCGGTGAATTCGCGGTGTTCAAAAAAACGGATACCTTTTTCGCGCAGAAACATTTTGTATTCCTTGGGCATTTGGAGCTCAGGAGGTGCAATAAAGTTGAAAATAGGATTTTCAAATTCCGACATGGCCATTAACAGTGAATGCACTGTTCTTCCGTATTTCAGGTCGCCCACCATAAAAATGTTCAGGTTGTCGAGCGTTCCCTGCGTTTTTACAATGGAGTACATATCGAGCAGGGTTTGTGTGGGATGCTGATTGGCTCCGTCGCCTGCATTAATTACCGGAACATGCGAAACTTCGGCTGCATAGCGGGCTGCCCCCTCCAGCGGATGGCGCATAACAATCAAATCGGCATAGTTGCTCACCATTTTTATAGTGTCGTGCAGAGTTTCACCTTTAGAGGTGCTTGAACTGCCCGGGTCGGCTATGCCGATAATCCTGGCGCCCAGCCGGCTGATTGCCGTTTCAAAACTCAGCCGGGTGCGTGTTGAAGGCTCAAAAAAAAGGGAAGCAACTACTTTCCCTTGCAACAAATCCTGATTTGGATTGGCTTCAAATTCTGCCGCAAGGTCCATTATTTTCAGGTATTCTTCCTTCGAATAATCAGTAATGGAAATTAAGTCTCGTTTCATTGTATTAAAGTATTGAATGTCAAATTTTTTCTGTTAAAAAAAAGCCAATATTTTAAAAAACTAAAATATTGGCTTTCTGTTGCCTGAAAAAGCATAGAAGCTTTTTTCCTGAAACTGATGATGTAGCATTTAAAAACCGGTTGGATAAAACGCCGGGAATAAGGAATTTTTGTTTTACGGCAACCGCTGCTGCCGCAACAACTTTGGTGATGGATCTGTTGGCGTTTCATCATACATCAAAAGTAAAACGATTAATAAAAATGAACAGATATTATCCTTTGTTTTTTTCACCATTTTATTAACAGGTTAACCATTTGTTCGTTTTTTGATTTCAACGCCATAAAATTGCTGAAAGATTTCTAGTATCCGGCCGGCATCTGATTTCCGAACCGAAAAATCGAGTTGACAATCCAGTTCAAAGCGTGTGTCAGAAATATTCAGGTTTTCCTGTTTAATAATCTGCATTACTTCGTTCATTTCTTTGTAAGTAAATTTTAGCGTGAATTTTTCTTCGATTAGGCGGGTTTCAATTTTTGCATGGTTAATGGCTTCGGCTGCAGCGGTGCGGTATGCATTTATCAGCCCGCTTGTGCCAAGCAGGGTTCCTCCAAAATACCTGACTACAATTATTAATGTGTTTGTAAGTTCAAAGCTGAGCAACTGGCCTAAAATGGGTTTTCCTGCGGTTGACGATGGTTCGCCATCGTCGTTTGCCCTGAACGTGATTTCTTCGGTTCCCAGTCGCCAGGCGTAACAATGGTGGCGTGCACTGTGGTGTTCTTTTTTTAACTGGTTCAGAATTTTTTTTATTTCTTCTTCGCTTTCAACCGGAAAAGCATAGGCGAAAAATTTACTTCCCTTGTCTTTAAACAGGCCTTCGCTTTTCTCTTTTATGGTTTTGTAAGTATCCAATCAACTACATGGTAAGTTTTTTCTCGATATCCTCAACATACTGCCTGAAGTTTTTGTCGGTGTCCTTCAGATTGTTGACTGTTTTACAGGCATGAAGCACGGTTGCGTGGTCTTTGTTGCCAATTTGTGCACCAATGCTTGCCAGCGAATATTTGGTAAGAGTTTTTGAGAAATACATGGTTATTTGTCTGGCCTGAACAATTTCGCGTTTCCGGGTTTTGGTCTGAAGCGACTCTACAGACATATTAAAATAATCGCAAACTACTTTGGAAATGTATTCGATGGAAAGTTCCCTTCTTGAGTTTTTTACCAGTTTCGTAATGAGCTTGGCAGTAAGGTCGAGGGTGATTTCCCGTTTGTTGAGCATTGACTGTGCAAGCAACGAAACCAGTGCTCCTTCCAGCTCCCGGACATTGTTGGTAACGTGGGAAGCAATGTATTCCAGTACTTCATCCGAAAGATCAATGCCGTCTTTATAAATTTTCCGGCGAAGAATTTCCATTCGCGTTTCAAAATCCGGAGTTTGTAAATCGGCAGTAAGTCCCCATTTAAACCTCGACAAAAGGCGTTGTTCCATTCCTTTCAGTTCGATGGGCGGTTTGTCTGATGTTAAAATCAATTGTTTGCCGGTTTGATGCAGGTGGTTGAAAATATGGAAAAAGGTTTCCTGTGTTTTTTCCTTTCCTGCAAATTCCTGCACATCGTCCAGAATCAGCACGTCAATCATTTGATAGAAATGCAGAAAGTCGTTCCGGTTATTGTTTCGGGTGGCTTCGGTAAATTGCGTTTGAAACTTGTTGGCATTTACGTAAAGTACTACCTTGTCAGGTATTTGTTCCTTTACCTCAATGCCTATTGCCTGCGCAAGATGGGTTTTTCCCAGCCCCGAATTTCCGTAAATCATTAATGGGTTGAAGGCTGTGCCTCCGGGATTTTGTGCTACGGCAAAACCTGCACTCCTTGCAAGCCGGTTGCAATCTCCTTCAACAAAATTTTCAAAAGTGTTATCGGGTTTAAGTTGCGGATCAATTTGCAGCTTCTGTATTCCTGGAATGATAAACGGATTTTTTATCGATTTTTTTTCATCGGCCCTAAGTGGTATGGAAAGCGGTTTGTTTTGAATTCTTGTATTGTTGTTGGTGGGGTAACTAACCGTATAAGGTGTACCGTTGTTGTCTTGTTCATTTCCGTTGCCCGGACTCATAACAACGTTGTATTCCAGCTTTGCGCCATTCCCAAGAACAATACGAAGTGTCTTTCGCAGAATATCAATAAACTGTTCCTCAAGGTACTCATAGAAAAAAGCACTCGGTACCTGTATTGTTAGCACTTTGTTGTCGATTTTTACGGGTTTAATGGGTTCAAACCAGGTTTTGTAACTGCTTCCCGGTACATTATCCCTGATAATGTCGAGGCATTTTTCCCACGCAGTTTGATGTTCGCTGTTCATTTATATTAGCCGGATTTTGAGGTTTTAAAATTTCTTTTTTAATTCCCGAAAGCAAAAATTGCGAAAAAAAAGTTAAAAAAAAAATCTAAACCCCCTTGATTTTCTTAAAAATTGTTTATTGTTTTCTTTCTGAGCGGTTTAAAAAATGTATTTTTTTTATATTTCGTAACTATCTGGATATTAAATAATTAATCTTAACATTTTGATTGATAGAAGGCTATCTGGTAGGTAGTGATAGGTTTAGGTTTTTCATAAGTTTTACTATTAACATTTGATTGTTAATTACCGGAGTGATTTTAGTGCTCTTTCTAATTTTATTAACCGACCGTTTTTAAAAGCCACGATGGTTGCATCGGGAAATTTTTTCAAAGCTTTTTCTTGCAATTCAACAATTTCAGTGAACGATCCGGTTGAACCAACAAGATAACTGTAGGCGCCGCTGGCTTCAAATTCTTCAATCTCACCCAAGCCTTCAAAACGTACAGACTCAGTTGACACCTGGCTTTCGCTGGAAATAAGGTGTACTTTGAAGAGGATGTTTCCGGTTGTTTCTCCGGCGGCATTCACATACACTTTTCGGCCAAGGTCAACTGCAGAAAAGCTGAGGTAGCGTTCGGGGCTTACTCTTATGTCGTTCAGCAGCAGGTTCAGGTTATCGGCCAGCAGGTTAATGTTTTCGTAAAGCTGATTGTCATTTAGCAACAAGCCTGCTGTGTTATCCGAACTTTCAAGCTGCGCCATCACAACATTAATTTTTTCTGTGGCATCAAAAATATTTTTCAGCAGAGGCGAAACAGGTAAATTAGCCAGAGTATCACTCAATGCTGAAAGGTTTTTCAATGTATTTTTAAACTCTGCTGTGCTGTTGCTGAAAGTTGTTGTAATGGCATCAAGGTTGGTAATAATTTTTGAAACATTGTTTTTATTTGATGCAACAACTTCCTGCAAATCAGATGTAGCTTTTTCAATATTAAAAATGGTTTGGTTAATGTTTTCAAAACTTTCTGAAAGATTTTTCCGGGCGTCTTCATTAAAAATCACAGTTAGGACAGTAATCGCAGAATCAAGCGTGCTTAAAAGTTCTTCGGCCCTGTTTTTTATGGGGAGCACCTGCATGCTTACCTGTTCTTTCAGGTCGCTTTCCACATCGCCCGGAATAGTATCGTTATTTGCATAAAATTCCTGTCCGCTGCCCAGGTTAATTTTTATCACCCGGGTTCCCATTAAATCGCTGCTCACAATCTGTGCAACAGTGTTTACCGGTAATTTTACGGAAGAATCGATAGAGAAAGTAACCAATAACCTGCCACTATGGTCGGGTAAAAACCGTATGTTTTTTACCTGTCCTATTTTATAACCGCTCAGCATAACGTCGTTTGATGCAGAGAGACCTTCAATCCGGCTGTATATAACGTGGTAATCATCACTTTTTTTGAATATGTCATTGCCTTTCAGGTAACTGAGCCCCCAAATGAGGATGGCTATTGACACAACAATTAAAATCCCAAGTTTTGTATATTTTGATACTTTCATTTTTATCAGATATTAAATGAACTTACTGATGGGTAAAATTAGGGATTTCCTGCTTGAAATACCTAAATTTTGGAGGAAAAAGAGATTTACAAATTTTGAGTAGCGGTTTGCACAGATACCAGTTCATTGTTTACAAATGCTACTACAAATGCCCCGTTAAATTTATTTTGCAGCCTTTTTTGTTCTTTTCTGGCGTGTTGAACCGATTTAAATCTTCCTGAAAAATAACGGTAAACCTGTCCCTGGTTTTGCATGAAAATTTCGCTTTCGCCTTTAAAATTTGTTGCATTAATTTCTACCGGATTCGATAACGAGGCAATTTGAACGGAGAAAAAGATGTTATTTTCAGTGGGTTGAGAAAGGTTCTTGTTTTTGTGAGAATTATTATTTGAAGAAGATAATGATTCATCTGAAATGGATTCAGTAACCATGTTAAAACTGCTCCGGGCTTCCACCTTTTTTTTGTAATCTTTGAATGCTCTGAAAATGGCAGAAGCCAGGTAATCGCGGCCCGATTCGCTCATGAGGAATTCGCGTTCGGCCGGATGGTTTATAAAGCCGGTTTCAACTAAAATACCTGGCATGGTTGTTTGTCTCAGAACCAGAAAACCGGCTTGTTTAACGCTTCTGTCTATGCGTTTTGCCCGTTCCCTGAACTGATCCTGCACTGCTGAAGCCAGCATGACACTTTGCTCCAGGTATTCGTCCTGCACCAGTTCAAACATGATATACGATTCGGGGGAATTTGGATCAAAACCTTCGTAAGTAATGTGGTAATCGTCTTCAAGTAATATTACCGAATTTTCTTTTTTGGCTACTTCCAGGTTGTCTTTTGTGCGGTGCTGCCCCAGAATATAAGTTTCTGTTCCCTGCACCATGCCGCGTTCAACGGCATTAACATGGATTGAAATAAACAAATCGGCATCGTTTTTATTGGCAATGGCTGCCCGCTGAAACAGGGGCACAAAAACATCGCGGTTTCGTGTGTATATCACATTAACCTCAGGAAAAGCATTTTTAATGTAGTTTCCCAGTTTCAATGCAATGTCCAAAACAATTTCTTTTTCTCGGGCTTTACCGTAAACAGCCCCTGGGTCCTTTCCTCCATGACCCGGATCTATAACGATTGTTCTGATAGATGAACCAGGTACCTGCTGGTTTGGAGGCTCAGCAGCATTTCCTGTAATAAAGTAACCTGTTAAAAGAAAAAGAATTAAAATGTATTGTTTTCTGTTATTCATATCGTTTCTTGTTTCAGTAACAAAAATAGAAATATTAGCATTATTTTGCATTTATTAGGCTTCTGGTTTAACCCGTATTTTTATTTTTGCACGTTAAACCGGCAGGTTTAGGTTTTAAAGGCAGAAAACATATTGTATAAACTATTAATAACATACTTTTTAGCTCTATTTCCCCTGTTAATTTTTAGCCAGGAAACAGAACGCAGGCTTTACCGGCCTGATGTTTCTTTCCTTGATACCACAAATATTTCCCCTGTTTTGCAAGATTCGCTTTATAATTACCAATTTGGTACCGATTCCATTTCAACTGACCCGATACCGGTTGGTCAGTCTGATTCTGTAATCCGGAAAAAACCAGCGGTAATTGAAGCACCCATTGATTATAACGCAAAGGATTCAATAATTGGTTCGTTCGACGGGCAAAAAGTTTATTTGTACAACAATGCCCGGGTAACATATCAGCAAATTGAGCTTACGGCTTATTTTATTGAACTCGACCTGGAAACCAAAGAGGTTTATGCAGAAGGAATTCAGGATTCCACAGGAACCCTGGTGCAGAAACCCATTTTTAAAGACGGGCGTGAAGAGTTTGAATCGAAAACGTTGCGCTACAATTTTGAAACCGAAAAAGGAATTATTACCGATGTAGTTACCGAACAGGGTGAAGGTTTTGTACACAGTGAGCGAACAAAAAAAATATCACGCGATGCCTTTGTGTTAAAAGATGGAAAATACACAACCTGTGATGCCGATCATCCGCATTTTTACCTTCATCTGACTAAAGCCAAGGTAATTTCGAACAATAAAATTATTACCGGACCGGCTTACATGGTACTGGAAGATTTCCCCATTTATTTTCCCATTCTGCCATTTGGATATTTCCCGAATACGCCAACCTATTCATCGGGTATTTTGGTGCCCATGTATGGTGAAGAGAATAACCGCGGTTTTTTCCTGCGCGATGGCGGTTATTATTGGGCAGCCAGCGAGTATTTTGATTTAGCCGTTCGCGGCGATATTTATTCCAGGGGATCGTGGGCCACAAAACTGCATACCAATTACCGGAAACGTTATAAATACAATGGAGGTTTCGATTTTCGGTACAATGTAAATGTTTACGGTGAAAGAGGTCAGGATACTTACACCCGCTCACCTCAGTTTGCTGTTACATGGAGCCACAGCCAGGATGCCAAAGCCAATCCGAACCAAACGTTTTCGGCCAGCGTGAATTTCTCAACCAGCGGGTACGATAAGCAAAACTCCATTTCGGCTGAAAACTATCTTCGAAGTCAGAAATCATCAAGTATTTCTTTTTCAAAAAAGTTTGAAAATACGCCGTACAACTTGTCTGTGAATCTGCGGCATTCACAAAACTCAGCGGATTCCTCGCTGACTTTGTCGCTGCCGGAAATGACTTTCAGTATGGGAAAGATTTATCCGCTGAGGAAAAAGGTTCGCGCAGGTGCGTTAAAATGGTACGAGAAATTTGGAGTAAATTATACAGGGAACCTCAGAAATTCTATTACAGCTCACGAATCTGAAATTTTGCAGAAGTCGTTTGCCCGTGACTGGAAAAACGGAGTCAGGCACAATATTCCCATTTCACTTCCCAGTTTTAATTTGCTGAATCACATAAATTTCAGTCCGGGGTTTAGTTACAATGAAAAATGGTATTTTAAAAAGTATGACTATACCTACGTGGAAGGTGGAAATTTTAATAATCCCGGCAGTATTCCAAAAACTGTTCAGATTGACACCATTTCGGGATTGAACCGGGTTTACGATTATTCTTACAGTGTGAGTGCCTCCACCAATATATACGGGATGTTTTTACCCATGAATCCCAATTCGAAAATCAGGGGAATTCGGCATAAAATGACTCCTTCGATGAGTTTTAGCTACCGGCCCGATTTTGGCGCCGAAAAGTATGGTTACTGGCAGGAAGTTCCGGTTGACACTGCCGGCCGAGTTCGCTATTTTGATGTGAACGACGGTGGAATATACGGAGGTTCACCCGGCAGGGGCGCTTCAGGGGCTATTTCATTTTCAGTAAATAACAACTTGGAAGCCAAAGTGCTGGATGTGAAGGATACAACTAAAACTGATGCGCAGCAAAAATTCAAAAAGGTAAAAATTATTGATAATCTGAGTTTCGGTACTTCATATAACCTTATTGCCGACTCGCTAAACCTTTCCCCTTTTAATCTGAGGGCACGCACAACCGTGGCTGGTGTGAGCATAAATATGGGCGGTGTACTGGATCCGTATGAGGTGAATGAACAGGGTGTAAAAATTCATAAATACGTATGGAATGAAAGATCAGGCCTGGGCAAACTGGGTCGGTTAACGCGTGCAAACTTGTCGTTTGGGATGAATTTCAGATCGAAAAAAGGGGAGCAGCAGGCCGAAAAAAACCGCGAACTGGTTGAAGGGGAGAATGTTTTGCCCGGCGATTACAGCGATTATACCGACTTTAATATTCCGTGGGATTTTGGTTTCGATTACAGCTTTAATTATACCGGTCCGCGCCGGCCCTCTGAAAAAGGGAGAATTACACAAACCATCGGGTTGAGGGGAAACATGAACCTCACCGATAAATGGCGCATAAGTGCCAATACCAACTTCGACATTGTGGCGCGTGAATTTTCTTTTACCACTTTTAATGTGAACCGCGATTTGCATTGCTGGTCAATGGCTTTCAACTTTGTGCCGTTTGGTTATATGAAAAGTTACAGCTTTACCATCAATGCCAAATCGTCGATGTTAAAAGACCTGAAATTACAAAAACGACAAAGCCATTACGATAATTTTTAAAATCTGAAATCCATGAAACGAATAATTTCTACTGAAAAAGCCCCCAAAGCAATGGGACCCTACAGCCAGGCTGTTGAAGCAAATAAAAATTTATATGTTGCAGGCCAGGTTCCGCTCCACCCGGAAACCATGAAAGTGGTTGAAGGCGGTATTCAGGAACAAACGCTGCGCGTAATGAAAAATATTGGCGCCATTCTCGAAGCTGCCGGTTACAATTTTTCACACGTGGTAAAATGCACCTGCCTGCTTTCCGACATCAATAATTTTAAGGCCATGAACGAAATTTACGGTCAATTTTTCCCGGAAAATCCGCCAGCCAGAGCGGCATTTGCAGTAAAAGACCTTCCTCTTGGGGTTCTGGTTGAAATTGAGGCAATTGCTGCAAAATAATGTCGGGAGCAACTTGCAACAATTGCCATTCTAAACTTTTAGAAACGAAGTTGTTACCTGCTTGAGAAAGTTGCATCAATTTGTTTGGCCAGTTTGTAATCCTTGTCCGTAATTTTGTCTTCAGAATGGGTAAAAAGCATCACTTTTACCTTTTTATAGGAATGAATTAATGTTTATTATCCTGATTTTTCTTTTTTCTTTTTTGATTTTGGGAATACCTGTAAACCAAATAAATGACTATAACAGCCAGGGTAATTACAATATACAAAACCGGATTTTCAACTGGTTCAGGCACCGTTGGAGGGTACATGTCGGGCGCCTGGGCTGTTGATGTTGCCCAAATGAATATAAATAAAAGCCAACCGATAATTTTGAGTTTCATATTTTAAATTTTTTCCGATTTCTTTTAATTAGAAGGAAATAGGATAACCAATTGTTCAAAGTTGCTGATTTTTAAAATTAGGATGGAATCGGTAACCGATCCCGCGCACACTTTCGATATACTTTGGATGAGCCGGGTCATCTTCCAGCTTTTTACGAAGGTCGAGGATAAAATTATCGACGGTACGGGTAGAAGGCATGGCTTCGAAGCCCCACACTTCGTTGAGTAAATCGTGACGGTGCACTGCTTCGCCTTCGTGAGCGATAAAATATTTGAGTATTTCGAATTCTTTTGCTGAAAGTTGTAATTCTTTATCATTTTTAAAGGCACGATACTCTTTGAAATCCAAAACAACATTTCCAAACTCAAAGTGATCGGGTACATGGTTTTCGGTAGAAGAAAATCTTCTTAAAACCGCACGGATTCGGGCCATTAATTCGGGAATACTGAAGGGTTTGGACACGTAGTCGTCGGCGCCGGTATCGAGGCCGGAAACCTTATCCATTTCCGAACCGCGTGCGGTAATCATGATGATGGGGAGTTCCGGTTTTTCTTTTTTTAGTTTCCTGCAGATTTCAAACCCGTTTATGCCGGGGAGCATAATGTCGAGCAATAGTAAATCTGCATTCTTTTCCCTGGCTTTTTCAAGGCCTTTTCTTCCGTCCGTTTCCGTTAGTACAGAGTAGCCTTCATATTCCAGATTATCCTTTAATCCCCTGAGAATACTGATATCATCTTCTATAACCAATATATTTTTCACGGTTTTACTTTTTGCTGATGTAAAATTATTGAAAATTTACTGCCTTTCCCAACTTCGCTGACAACCTCTATTTTTCCATCATGGGCTTGCACAATTTCATTTACAACGGTTAATCCAAGCCCTGTTCCACTAATACTTTCCTTATGATTTATGCGATAAAATTTTTCAAATATTTTAGAGATTTCATTTTTAGGAATTCCTATTCCATGATCTTCAATTTCAATATGTATTTTATCGGTGTTTAAATATAGGCGGGAGATAATTTTTTTATTTTGTGAAGAATATTTGATGGCATTGTTCAGCAGATTTTCAAAAACCTGTTTCATTTTTTCAGGATCAACTTTTGCTTCAATTTGGTTATCCAGTTCAGAAACCACTTCAAATCCTTCTTTTTCGAACCAGTAATCAAATTCCTGAATTGCAGTAGTTACAAGTGAAGCCAAATTTGAATTCACAAATTGGTAATCTGATTTTCCCTTTTCCAATTTGGAAAATTCAAGAATGTTATTGATCATTCGTTTCAGCCGCTCGCTTTCTTTTAAAATAATGGAGAGGTATTCTTCTTTATCCGAATTTTTTTTCACCCGTTTTAACAGCATCGATTCGGCAAACATAGAAATAGAAGTAAGCGGCGTTTTTAGCTCGTGGGTTACATTCGAAATAAAATCGGATTGCAACCGTGCCAGGTGTTTTTCGCGCGAAATGTCTCGTACAATTAAAACCACTCCCAACACCATGGCCACCAAAAGTAATATCGTGGAAATGCCGTAAATCCAGCTTCTTCGCTGTATCAAACCGTTTATCAGGTTTTCATCGCTTAGCTTTATTTGTAGCTGTTGTTCCGGAAAATACGGATTTAGTTGTGATGAAAAAACCAGGTTGTTTTTCGTTGAATTTGAACGATATCCAGTCGCAAATCCAATGATGTAATCAAATTCAAAATCCGATTGAAGGTCCGTTTTAACAATCGTTTTAAATAATTTTTCACCATCAATTAAAAAGCCGGCAGGATTTGTAAAATTTGTATTGATTAAAAATAATTTCTGACTGTCTCCGGAAAAGGAGTTTACTATTTTAAAATCGTTGCCTGTATTTAAAAACTTGCCCGAACTTCCATTTTGTGTAAACTCTGATATTGCATTTTTGTATTCATCGACAAATTGGAGTTGTTGCAAAATATGCATTTCAAATGTTTTAATATTTTCCAGTTTACTAGGATTGTCAACTGTTAATTCCTGTAACGATTTTATGGATTGTGTTAACCAGTCTTCTGTATTGAAATTCAGCGGGATTTCTCCCTTTTCCATTTTTTCAAAAACAGATTCAAATACGGGCAGTTGTTTTTCAAAATTATCGGTAGTTGTAATTTTCAATAACTGTGGCACTGCGTAATAAATATATGGAATACCGTTTTCATCGGAAACATTGAAATACGTTGAAACAATTGTATTGTAATGTTGAATTGCGTTTTCGAACTCCTGCAATTTTGTCGAAACGCGTCCAAGTGCATTTAATGCTTTTACTGAATCAAAAGCTCCTGTTGAGATTGTCAGGCATTGGATATAATTGGCCTTTGCTGCATTCAGGTTACTTTCTGCAAATTCGGCTTTTTCGCCCTTGCTAAAAGCCGTTTTGAAACGGCTCGATAGTTTTGGTGCGGACTGTGCTACTTCGATTCCCCGAAAATTAGGGTACAAAAAATCGCCGTTGTTTGCCAGGATAAAAGACTGAATAACAAAATCAGATTCAGCAGCTTCTTTAACCAGCGAATCTTTTAATAAATCGATTGGAGCTATTTCATTGCTAAAACCGGCAGTAATATTTTCTATTTGTTTCTGAAGAGTATCTGAAAACCGTGCGGAAAGTTCGCGCTGTTCTTCCAAAATCCTTTTTTCGGTGAGTACTTTTTGGTTCGAAATGTTATTAATACTGAACCATGTTAAAATGCTTCCCGATAGCACAACCACGAGAATAAATACGACCGAAAGCCGTGAAGCCGGTTTTAATTTTTGGTTCATAAAAATCCAGTTACTCCTTTTTTACGATTCTGAGTTAGCAGTGTTTTATATTACAGATGAAGGGGAATCCGATTTTCTCGAATACCCCTTTTCATCAATTTATTAGATTCCAGTCACTTTATTCATTTTGGCTATAAATTTTTTCAATTTCGTTAACCAAACCTTCAATCACTCTTACTTCGGTTATTCTTTCCCTTACTGAATATGAAATCTTTTCTCCTGAAGGATGCATAACAAACGATTCAGCTCTTTTATCGGTTTTCCAAACTTTCTCTGGTATTCCTCCATTAGCATCTACTCTCCATAAATTGGTTCCCTCAGGTCTTTCTGAAAAATAAACATACTTGCCGTCCGGCGACCAAAAGGCCGATTCAGAAATATTCGATTCCTGTGACGTACACAACTCCTTTTCATCTCCCCCTTGAGTTGATATAGTCAATAAACGGCTCATATTTTCTTCTTTATTCTTTATGGCAAATAACAACTTATTACCATCAGGAGACAACTGCAAAACTCCCCTTACAAATTTGGGATGCCGGTAAAGAATGGTATCTTTTCCATTATTCAAATCATGTTTTACAATCCAGTCATTTTGAAACAGCATATAAATATATTGCTGATCATCAGACACAACATGACCTGATATTGGTAATGCATCATCCTCTGAAGGAGTATATCCATAATCCGATATCAATAATTTCTGTTCTAAATTGTTTGAATTTATATCAACTTTATAAATACCTCCTTTATATCCTTTATTTTGAAGCATCTTTTGGTCCATTCCATAGAAATAAACAGATTGAGCATCACTTGTCCAATATGGACCGATTGCATACATTAACTCTTTTGCCAATCTTTTTTCAATTCCAGTCTGTTCTTCACGAAGTATTAGATCAAAGGAATGCCTCCCTTCCTGAGCACGTACCATATATTTCCCATCAGGTGACCAATTTTTACTGTAGATAGATCCCGACAGGGGAATTTCCGGATTACCCTCAGGGTTACCTGTTAATTTATTTACAGAAAGAATATACGCGTTAAAATTTCGTTTGCGAAATCCAATAAAACATTCACCTTTTTCGGTGATTCCAACAGGTTCAACTTCACCAATCTCACTGAATAATCGCTTTGGTTCTCCAGATGGTTTGCCATTTATAATTTGGATTGACCATAAATCCCATGTTCCTGACCGGTCGCTAATAAAAAGGAATTCAGCCCTATTGGGAATCCAGCCAATAACTT
>JAHYIT010000259.1 GCA_019429205.1 Mariniphaga sp.
GCAGCGTCTCTTTTCATGGAAATACGCATCCGGCTGGTTCCGGCAACACCTTGCGGAATGGTAAATGACCCCGTTACCTCTCCTTTGCTGCGCGAACTGGTGTAAACAAGTTCTCCGGCATCATCAAAATCGGTATCACCGTTGTAATCAATCCAGATTCTCCAGTACTGGTATTGCCAGCGGTTTAAAAAGCCTGGGGTTAGCGAAATGTTTACGCGGGTTCCGGCTTCTGCAGTAAAGGCCGTGGTACCTGAAAAGTCCTGGTAGCCAGTTGCACCAGTTGAACCCGATTGGTGGGTTTGGGCGTTCAGTGTAACAGATGCAATCCATTCTTCTGTGCCGTTTCCTTTTGATGCGCAATATTCCGGTAAATTCTCTTCAACGGTTATAAAGTTTTCCACTGTTTTTGTATCAGAACCACCGGCATTGGTCACTGTCAGGGTGACTCCGAATTTTCCGGGCTTGTCATACCTTACAGGTGGGTTTTTATATGTTGATGTTGCCGGAGTTCCACCTTCAAATTTCCAGGACCATGATTCCGGGGAATGGGACGATAAATCTTCAAATTGAACAGTTTCGCCTTCAGCAAACAAATTACCAGTTGCTGTAAAATCTGCCTGGGGACCAACAATTTTTTCGGTCCAGGTGTATGTGGTGGCATCCGTAGTTCTGTTGCCGGATTCGTCTGTGGCAGTATAAGTAAAGGTCAAACTTCTTTCATCGCCGTTTTTAACAATTTCACCCGGATTACATGTTACCGTGGCTTCACCGCATGCATCAAAAGCTGACACTCCTGAATTGCAGGTTGGCAGCTCAGGATTGATACCCAGATTTTGACTGACCGGAACATTAACCAGTACCGGGGGAATCAGGTCTTCAATCCAGGTGTAGGTTACCGTGGCAGACACTGTGTTGTTGCAGTTGTCGGTTGCGGTGTAGGTGAACGACTGGCTTTTTTCGCAGCCATTTTCTGTGATTTCTCCCGGAGTGCAGGTAACAGTTTCTTCACTGCAGCCATTAACCGCTTTTACTTCTGTATCACAGGTTGGCAATTCAGGATTTATTCCCAGATTTTTACCGGCAGGAACATTCACCAGCGTAAGAACAGGTGTTAGATTTAAACAATTTCCGTATTCATCCAACGGCCCAAGGGTAGGGTCAGAGTCGTCGCCATCCGGTTCATCCGGGCAATCGCAGGTTTCAGGTTTTTCTCCAAGCCCCCACCAGTAATAACCGTCGCCGTCTTTATCTTCGCAAATTACTTCATAATTTTTTACACCACTGATAACAGGTGTTTTAAGGGCATGTGTCCAGCCCATATTGGTAATGGGAGTTTCAACGTAAATGTATCCTCCGTCTCCAATTCTGTTTCCCCAGCTATTTTTAAAAATCCAAACTGTTTTTCCGATTAACGTATTGCCTGCCTCAATTGTGATCCAGTACCTTTTCAGGTACAGATCCCTGTAATAAAATTTATCGCCCTCTTCCACAACTTTATATCCAACAAGCACCATTGCATGACTCCAGTCGTAAAGTCCGCCGCTAATGGGTCCCATTTCAATCAGCATCTTTTTCAGATTATCTTCTGATCGGGGATATAATGATGAACCGAAGTCAACCCTGCCAGCAATTTTTATCAGTTCTTCGGGATTTTTACTTTTATTTTGACACGATTCGTCTGATTCTGAATAGGGGAAAGCTCCTTCATCAACAATTCCGGTTTTTGCAATATAATTTAATGCTGTGCTGGGGTAACCCCCGCTGCAACCACCTGCTCCGCTGCACGATAACAAATCCTGTTCTGATAAATCCAGGTTTAGCAGTTGGTTATAAAAAAGGTTTACCATAGCTTCGGTTGCTCCGGTGGCTGCAAATGCCCAACATGAGCCACACAAGCCCTGGTTTACAACAGGTGTTATCCAGTTTTGTCCATGCCTGTTGCGCCAGTCCCATTCGTTTACATACTGACTGGCAGTTGCTGATTTTAATGAGGGCTCTTCAGAATCGGAAGTGCCTGTTGAAATTACACCTCCTGCATAGTATTCAAAAGCCGGCGGGAATGTGCTTTGGCCGTATAACAACTGTTTTTCTGCATAGGAAAGTTCAGAAACTTCAGTTGGCCCGGCCACCCAGCTTTTTCCCTGCCGTTTCAGGTTCTCGTTAATCCGCCTGATTTTTTCCTCGTTCCGGCCTTGCTTCTTCTCCTTTTTTTCCTTGTCAATCTTTACTGTAGGATCTAATTGTGTGGCATAAACCAGTCTGCCCAAAGTCAGAGTGGCATTTTCGAGCTCAATTTTTACCGTTTGGGCTTTGACGCCTTCCAAAACGTCTGTTTCCTCGCAAATTTCCTCAACAGACCACATAAGACCTTCTTCCAGTAAACTGTTTCCCTCATAAATAAGGTACTCTTCAAATTTGTCGTCAACAAGCAACAACCTTACCCAGCCTTCATTATTTAAAAGCTCTACTGAGGCTGTTACTGCCAGTCCATAAATTTTATTGTCGTTGTTTCTAAACGGTGAAATTTCCGTCGGTGACGTATAGGTTTCGTTCACCTCGACAGTTACGGATTTGGGTCCGGACATTTTAAAATTTTCATTCTGGTTTTGCGCGGTTAGCGCTTGTACAGCAATAAATAGCGAAAACAATACGCTAAAAAAAGTAAACTTTTTCATAATCATCATCTTTTGAGTAATAATTTTTAAAGTGCTTTTAAAAGAAGTTTGTATTTACCCTTTTAAAAACCTGCTTGTAAAACAATTACAAACATATTTCCTTAATTTCATTGTTTACTGTTCTTGTTTGCTGATATTCAGGTAGGTAAAGTGCTGAAAAAGATTATCGGTCTTTTTTATTTGGTTTGGGGAAAAAAGGCAAAAGATGGATTTAATTCTTATATGCAGGTTCAAATTTTGCTCATCCAATCAGGATTATACTTCGCACGGGATAAAATGTGCCAACTAAATTTAGTTGGTCCCGAGCATTCAGCGTTTTTGAAGAGTATGAATGTTTTATATTATTGGATGTTAAACGACAATAAATGAATATTTTATCAATAAATTTACTCGCTTTATAAATGGCGGTAACCATTTTATTTTTAAATAATCTTTGCCGGA
>JAHYIT010000066.1 GCA_019429205.1 Mariniphaga sp.
TTTAATTTTGCAAAAAACAATGAAACGATGAAGTTTACCATTTATATAACTGTATTGGTTGCCGGGATGCTTTTTTTCGCCTGCGGGCCGTCCGACGAAGAAAAAGCCAGCGCCAAACTGAACCTGGCCCAGTCATTGCTGGAAAAAAATGACACAGCCTCTGCACTGCGCCAACTCGACAGCATTCCGCGGCTTTACCCGAAAGCCGTTTATGCAGTGAATGCCGCCAAAAACCTGGTAAGCGAGGTTCAGTTCGATTTGCTGCACCGTAAAGAAGCTCAACTGGATTCGCTGAAAGTAAAAATTGAGGCGCTGGAGAAACCGTTCCGCAAGGAAAAAACGGAATTCGATCGTTATACGCAGTACATCCACAACCGGCAAACATTTCAGCGGGCGTGGGACCGGTCCTACATTCAGGTGCATTTGGATGAACGGGGCGAAATCTTCCTGAGCAGCAATTACCATGG
This sequence comes from Mariniphaga sp., assembly GCA_019429205.1. Classification (GTDB taxonomy): domain Bacteria; phylum Bacteroidota; class Bacteroidia; order Bacteroidales; family Prolixibacteraceae; genus Mariniphaga. The sequence goes on from JAHYIT010000066.1 coordinate 468, forward strand.
CGAAAAATGGCTCGACCACACCGCCTTGCGCGTTTACGACCAGGGCGATGATGCCAAAACCGAGGAAATTCCCATTGGCGACCCAAATAACCACCGCAGCGATTTTATGGAGGCCAAATGGGAAAAAGTGAGCTACCGCAACGGCAAAGACAACGGCGTAATGGAATTTATTGCCAACCACGTGGACCGCAACCTGAAAGCGGTTTTCCTGGGCAACGAGCTTTATTACATCATACTGGAATCGTATGACAAACAGGCCGTAAAAGATGCCCTTGCCCTTTCCAAAGCGTTAAAGCAAAAAAGTAGCCTGGAAGCTGAAATTGCGGCACTTCAAAGGCAGTTGAATATCAATTAAATTGTTTCTATAACAACTTTTAGTAGGTTAATCTTTAAATGTCATTTAGACCATTCACCTAATTCTTCGGGTATTAGGATGTGATGACAAAACTGGAAACTGTCATTTCGACGAGTTCGCGAGGAGAAATCTGTTTCAAATTAAAAGATTTCTCCCCCGGAATACCGGGATTCGAAATGACAGCTTTGAACTTTTTAATGTTGACCTAACACTTTTATACTCCTGAAAATAAACGCAGATTTTAATTTGATTTTTCTGCGAAAATCAGCGCTATCTGCGGGAAATTTAAACTCAAATAATCTCTTCTACCTTTTCCGGCGGATTGGCCAAAATTGCCTTGTTGCCGTTTACAACAATGGGGCGCTGCAGCAATCTTGGATTTTCAACCAGAGCTTTTATCCATTCGTCATCAGAAAGTTCTTTGCCCTTGTAATTTTCTTTGTACTCTTTTTCCTGGGTGCGCACTAACTCCACCGGGTTTTTCCCCGTTTTGGCAATCACCTCTTTCAGTTCATTTTCCGATAAACCGTCATTCAGGTACTTAACAATTTCAAGGTCGTAACCTTTTTCTTCCAGGTATTTTAAACCGGCGCGGCTTTTGGCGCAACGCGGATTATGATAAATTTTCATAATAATATGATGCTTATGTTTAATATATTTATAATAATCTTCCTGTGCACGATAAGTTGCATCCATGTTATTTTTATTGTAATTGTTTTGCAACTCCGGATCGAGGATGCGGGCTTTGGTGTTGTCGCGCAACTGAATTTTCAGCATCTCCTTCAATTCATCCCGTATTCCTTCATCGTAAATCGGGCAGGCTACCTCAGTGCGCCGGTTCAGGTTTCGCGGCATCCAGTCGGCCGATGAAATGTACATTTTTTCGTCGCCGCCATTGCCAAACAAAAAAATGCGCGAGTGTTCCAGGTATTTGTCCACAATGCTTACGGCGGTAATGTTTTCCCTAAATTTTTTCTTATCGAGCTGCAACCCGAAAATTCCCCGTACAATAAGTTCGATTTTCACACCGGCTTTGGCCGCCCGGTACAATTGCTTCATCATACCCGGGTCAATCAGGCTGTTCATTTTCAGAATCATCCAGGCTTTTTCGCCTGCTTTTGCCAGTTCAATTTCGTGTTCGATGTGCTCCGAAAAAATATCGCGCATAAAAAACGGACTGACCACCAGATGTTTGTAGTTGTGATGCTTGTAATTTTGTTTGAAAAAGCCAAACACTTTTTCCACTTCGTCGGCCAGACGCGGGTCGGCGGTTAAAAGTCCGTCGTCGGCATACACTTTCGCCGTTCCTTCATGAAAATTCCCGGTTCCGATGTAGGCATAGTTTCTGAATCCGTCTTCTTCCTGCCGTTTCACCCAGGCCAGTTTGCTGTGTACTTTCATTCCCGGAACGCCGTTAATTACATCGGCGCCTTCCTCCTGCAGCTTATTCGACCACATGATGTTGGCCTCCTCGTCGAACCGGGCCTGTAGTTCAATCACTACGGTTACCGTTTTGCCGTTTCGCACAGCATTCAGCATGGCATTTACCACACGGCTTGCCGGCGCCACCCGGTAAATGGTAATGCCAATTTCTTTTACCAGCGGGTCGATTGCCGCCTCGCGCAGAAAATCTATAAAATGGTTGAACGTTTGGTAAGGATAATGCAGCATTACATCCTTTTTGCGCAAAACCCGCAAAATACTGGTGTGCATGGGCAAATCCTTGTGCGTAAACGGGGGAAGTTTGGCATAATAGTGCCGCTTTTTCCCTATTTCCGGGAAATTCATAAAATCCTTGTGGTTGTGGTATCGTCCGCCGGGCACTGCATTTTCCTCGTTGTCGAGCTTCATTTTTTTCAGAATGAAGTCGAGCATATCCTGATGAATTTCGCGGTCGAAAATCAGCCGCACCGGTTTTCCTTTTTTGCGCTTTTTCAGGCTGCTGTACATTTTCTCAATGAAACTTTTGGAGATGTCGTCGTCGATGTCCAACTCGGCATCGCGTGTAATTTTAATGGTGTAGGCTTTGTACAAGTCGTAATCGAAGTAGAAGAACAGGTCGTCGAAGCAGTAACGGATGACGTCGTCGAGAAACATTACGAAAGTTTTTTTGCGCTCTTTGGGCAACACCAGAAACCGTGGAACCGACCTGCCCGGAATACGAATGAGCGAATAGGCAAAATCCGAAGGGTCAGCTTTTTTCATCAGCTTCACGGCCAGGTAAACCGACCGGTCGCGCAAATAGGGAAACTTATTCTTTTTGCTGAGCATGATGGGCACCAGGTTGGGCAACACTTGTTCGTAAAAATATTTTTTCACAAAAATGCCCTGCCTGTGGTTCAGTTCCTTCTCGCTGACAATGAATATGTTGTTTTGGTTCAATTCAACAAGAATATCCTGAAAAATCTGCTGGACTTTTTCCTGCTGTGCCGAAACAATATCCTGGATTTTTTCGTGCAACTCGGGCGGAGTGAGGTTTCCCAACAGGTTTTCCTCATCTTTTCCGATGTCCACCATCCGGCGCACTGTAGCTACCCGTACCCTGAAAAACTCGTCGAGGTTATTGGAAAAAATCCCGATAAAACGAATGCGTTCAAACAGCGGGGTGTTAGGGTCTTCTGCCTCCTGCAACACCCGTTCGTTAAACGACAACCAGCTTATTTCGCGGTTTATAAAGTTTTCATTCGAATACATATCAGACAACTTTTTAGAAAGCAAACGCTTCAGTTTTTGCTTTTGTGATTCCTTCCTAAAAATAGAAAAAGAAAGCTGACCGGCAAATGATTTCGGCAATTACTGACCGCCAAATTCCATGAGGTAGGCTTTTATCAGTCCGTCGAGGTCTCCGTCGAGCACTGCATCCACATTTCCGGTTTCGTAACTGGTGCGCAGGTCTTTCACCATTTTGTAGGGTTGCAAAACGTAGGAACGGATTTGCGAACCCCATTCGATTTTCTTTTTTTGCGATTCAATTTCCATGGTTTTTTCGCGCCGTTTACGGAGTTCTATTTCGTAAAGCTGCGATTTTAAAAGCCGAAGTGCATTTTCTTTGTTCCCTCCCTGGGAGCGGCTTTCGGTGTTTTCAATAACAATTCCCGTAGGAGCGTGATGCAACCGCACACCGGTTTCTACCTTGTTTACATTCTGCCCGCCGGCACCGCCACTCCTGAAGGTGTCCCAGGTAATATCGGCAGGATTTACTTCTATTTCAATGGTGTCGTCGATTAATGGGGCAACATAAACCGATGTAAAAGAGGTCATTCGCTTGTTTTGGGCATTAAATGGAGAAAGCCGTACCAGCCGGTGCACGCCGTTTTCACTTTTCAGGTAGCCATAGGCAAAATCACCTTCCACTTCCAATATGCAGCTTTTTATACCCACTTCGTCGCCGGGCTGCATGTTATCAATTTTTACTTTGTAGCCTTTGTCTTCGCACCAGCGGGTGTACATTCGAAAAAGCATTTCGGCCCAGTCGTTGCTTTCGGTACCGCCGGCGCCGGCATTTATTTTCAGCACTGCACTGAGTTTGTCCTCTTCATTACGCAGCATGTTTTTGGTTTCGAGTGCTTCCACTTTTCGGACAGCCAAATAATAGGCTTTGTCCAATTCTTCTTCCGATGCTTCATCTTCTTCAAAAAAATCATAAAGTACTTCAAAGTCTTCAACCGCCCTGTTTACATCATCAAAAGCTTTTGTCCAGTCTTTTATCGACTTGATGTTTTTCATCTGGGCTTCGGCTTCTTTCGGATTCGACCAAAATTCAGGATCCTGTGTTTTGAGTTCTTCTTCTTTTAACTGCAGTAACTTTGCATCGTAGTCAAAGATGCCTCCTCAGCGCATCCCGGCGCTCCAGGAGGTCTTTTACCTGGTCTTTTAAAATCATTTTCTTCTAAATTTTATGGTGTGCAAAGGTAAGAAATAAAATTACGTGGTAAGTAAGCTGGAATCTGCCGAAAAAGCTAAAAAACAACTCATTGCCCTTCTTGAAATCATTGAAATTGTGCCAGTTGGAAAATCAACGGTAAAAAAAACGCTTTTTTCTGATTTCAGGGATTTTGAAAACGGGTGGCAAAATTTTTGTGCGGAAGAAGGAAAATTGACGACTATCGTTACCCGCAATACGAAAGATTATTCTGAAAGTAATCTCGTTGTTCAGACACCCAGGGAGTTTCTTGCTATTTTTGAGTGACACAATCCATAGTCATTTTTCATGCATTTGCCAGAAAAATAATTGATTTTCATAAAAATAAACCTTTTTTCATGTTATATTTGTAATTAAAATTCACGTAAAAGCCCAATGAAAAATAATTTTTCACAAATAACAACTGTTTTTCACGACAGATTACTTCCCGAGAAGGGTGTTCTTGCCGGTTACGCCTTTTTACTCCAATTTATTGAACAACAAACCGGTAAACTTTTGCCACTTCCCAGGCAACTTGCTATGGTTACAGAAAAACATCAAAGATATAACACTACTGAATGGCAGGTGTTTACAAAAAGACATAAGCCAAAGAATGATGTTTTGAGCCATGTTGTTTTTGCGCTGAAATATGAGGGCATAGATTTGCTGATTTTAAAAACAACTTTCCAACTTTTAGAAAAGAATATCATTGAAGAAGCCTTAATGGAGATGCCAACAAGTCAGTATTTCAGAAGAATCTGGTTTCTTTATGAATGGCTGTTAAATATCAAACTAAACATACCCGATCTGAAAAAGGGCACTTATGTGGACGTTTTAAATCCTGAATTGCAATATGCAGGACCTGCCACCAATTCGGGCAGGCACCGGGTGAAAAACAACCTGCCCGGCACACCTGAATTCTGTCCGCTAATCAGAAAGACTGAGAAACTGGAAAACTTTATAAATTCCAGGCTGGATGAGGCAATTCACAAAGGGTTAAATGATCGTGACAAAGATATTATTCGCAGAACTGCAGCCTTTCTGTTGCTGAAGGATTCAAAAGCCTCGTTTGCCATAGAAGGTGAAATACCACCGAGCCTGAGGGGCCGCAATTGGGGAAAAGCGATTGGTCAGGCTGGAAAAAAAACATTAACGCTGACAGAAATCGAACGTTTGCAACAAATTGTAATCGGCTCCAAAAAGCTTAAACGCATGGGATTCAGAAAGGAAGAAGGTTTTATCGGAGAACACGACCGAGAAACATTCACACCACTTCCTGATCACATTTCCGCAAAAGCTGATGACCTTGATTCCCTAATGAATGGTTGGCTTAAAACAAATAATCTCCTTCAGAACAGTAAATATGATCCTGTGTTAACAGCTGCCACCATTGCCTTTGGTTTTGTCTTTATCCATCCTTTGTCTGATGGAAACGGAAGAATTCACAGGTATCTCATCCATCATGTTTTAACCTGGATGGCATTTGTTAAAAGAGAAATGATATTCCCGGTATCAGCGGCAATTCTAAACAGAATCAGTGATTATCAGGAAGTACTGGAAGATTTTTCGTTACAGAGAATTGATTTAATTGAATGGGAACCAACACCAGATCACAACATCCGCATTTTAAATGAAACTGCCGATCTTTACCGCTATTTTGATTTAACAACTCAGGCAGAATTTTTATACGAATGTGTCGAAGAAACCATTAATAAAATAATTCCGGCAGAAATTGACTATCTGGAAAAATACGACCGACTGACAAATGCCATTAATGCATTTATCAATTTGCCGAACTCAAAGGTTGATTTGCTTATAAAATATCTGGATCAAAACAGTGGCAGGCTTTCTAAAAGAAAGAGGCAAAAATTTTTTGACGAATTATCAGAAGACGAAATCCTTTTAGTTGAGGAACAATATGCTGAAATTTTTAAAAGATAATCCTTGTTATAGAAATTGAGTTAAACATCACTCCACCACCTCGTTCAAATACCGGTGAATTATTTCGGGTTCGAAACCGCGGTTCTGGGCAAACCGGATAAGCTGTCCCATTTTTTCAAATTTGTTTTTCTTTTTCACCTTTCGTGCTTTTTCTTTCAGCGTTTTGATTAGGGTTTCGTGGTATTTTTCGGCATCAATTTCGTCGAGTCCGTTTTGAATGAGTTCATCCGATAGACCTTTCATCTTCAAATAGTGACGGATTTTCACCTTTCCCCATTTGTTAAATTTGAATTTATCGGAAACATAAGAACGCACATACCGCTCATCGTCGATAAACTTTTCGGCTTTCAGTTTTTCGATGATTTCGTCTGCCTCGTCACTGCTCAGTCCGGCAGTCGTAATTTTTTTATGAATATCGGTTGAACACTGCTCGGAGCGGCTGCAAAGCGCGGCCATTTTGGCAAATAATTCCTGTGCTGTTTTTTCTTCGGTTTTCATGGGAAAAGTATTGATTAATCCGACCCCAAGTTACAAAAAGTAAATAACTTTCGTAATTAATTTGCAGCAGGCAAAATTAAGGTAGAGTCGTTGGCGGCATTGGAATAGTTGAACCCGCTTGCGTAAACATTTCCCTGATGGTCGATAAACAAATTGCGTTGTTTTGTAAAGGTGAACAGTTCTGTAAATTCCTCAAAATCTTTTGTTTTCCAGACTCCGCCTCCCGGTGCAAGCACATAGTAATCGTTTCCGAATTCATCATACAGGTGTCTCGATGTAGTTCCGAATTCCACATGGGGTGAGAAAACCTGCCTGTATGTTTGTCCTCCATCGGTTGATTTATGCAAACGAAAACCGCCCTGATTTTGTGCAATGATGGCATTTTCATCGGTAACAAACATGGTTAACGAATATTCAGGTGTGTTCACCGGTTTCCAGGTTAGCCCGTTGTCTGTGGTTTTCATTATCATCATGCTTGAATGCGAAATGGCCATATGTGCCGTGTCGGCAACCGTATAAACCGGGCCCATTCTTTCCTGGTTTTCAAGCCCCGCAGTATCTTTTTGCCAGGTAACTCCTTTGTCTTTGGAGCAGTAGATGCCGTACTCTGCTTTATTGGCCCAAAGGTAATCGTCTTTTGAGATGGAAAATTCGTAGTTGTAAGGATTTTCGGGGATGGGTTTGCCCAGGTCAACCCAGTTTTCACCCCAGTCACTTGTTTTGTACAAATTCCCATTCCATCCGGCGGCAAAAACCTCCCCGTTGCTGTTTATTTCAAGTTCCTTGAGTGAAGTGTTGAACGGATAACCAATTCGTTCCCAATTAAAAAATTTGTCTGTTAATACATACAGGTTTCTTCCGGAAATGAGCATGGAGCGTTGATTTACGGTATCGCGTACCATGCTTCCAATACCTACAAAAAATCCTTTTTCAATTGTGTTCAGCTTGTCGGTAAAATAGGCAGTAGCCTGAATCTCAGTTTCGGCAGAAAACAAACCTTCCGTATCGTAAATCATTACTTTCAGAATTTGTTCGTTGGATGTATTGCCCACTTTCCAGCGGGTTTTCATTATGCCGTTTTTGTTTGTCTGCACGAGGGTTTGATCCAAAATTCCTCCACCTTGCAAAACTTCAACTTCCATTACAAACTGTCTTTCCCCGACGGGAATCAGCGATTCAAAATCCACTAAAACGCCCACGCTGTCGGGTAAATAATTTCCTGCTTCGGCAAATTGGTCTGCTCCAATAATCTGAAAATTGAATTGCCTCAGAATCTGAGTGCCCGGTGTTGGATATTGTTCACATGCGGTAAAAACCAGGAGAGAAAGTATGAAGAAAAGAATTCGTTTCATTGTGAGTTAATTTTTAGTTTTGAACCACAGGAATTGCCAGTCCGAAAGAAGCCGTTACTGTACGGTTTTTGAAATTCTCAAGTTGTGAGGGAGCAGGTCCCGATGTCTCATCCTCAGAATCATCGCCTAATTTAACAAAACCCAGAGCTGCCTGCAAAGCAGTATAAATTTTGACTTTCGGTAGAATCCGGTATTCAAACCGCAGCCCGGTTATTGCGCCAAAATCATCGTTTCTGAACCAGCCTTCCACGTTTTGAGCGAAATATTCCCGCTGTTTTTGATAGCCGTTTCCGTAGATGGATTCCCGGGTTTCTTCTCCTTCAGCCATCGCATTTTGCAGCAGCGAATAATACAGTCCGAACTGAATATTCGTGGTGAACCGGTTTCCGAATGAAACTTCCCCCAGCAACGGAATGGTCAGGTAATCGAGCGAAACATCCGACCGGAAACTGACAGTCTGTTCGGCGTTTAGTGTGTAACCATAATAAACTCTTGATTGGCCGGGCTTATCTATACGGTAACCTTTTCGCTCCACCCATGCCCCGGAAACAAGTGAAAATGCAGTGTCAACCCGAAATTTTACTGAAACACCCGAATTTATGCCTGGCAATACAGAATAATCGCTTTTTTTGTCCGGGTCTGCCGATTTGGAAAAGGAAATGCCCGCGTGAGGCAAAATCTCAAGCCGGCGACCGGGAGCAGGGCCTTGCTGATCTTTCAACGGTTTGGAAAAGGGAGAAAATCCCACGCCAAAAAGCAGCTCGGAAGAACCGTTTTTGCCTTCCACACTTTTCAGATAAACCTCTTTCCCATAAGTTGTGCGGCCTTCAAGAAAAATATTCCAACGGTTGCTGATGCTGTAGTTAAGTGATGCCGAAAACAACCAGCCCCAATCGGTTCCGGGCGGAAAATTTTCTTCCCGAAACTCTTCTGAATGAAGCTCTTTATCTTTTCCGGTAAATTCATCGTTCATCAGGAAAGAATAGTGTGCGCCAGCGCCAAAGCCAAAACTGAGCCTTCCCGGGGTTTTCCATTCCAGCATAAGCGGCACCCGCAGGAAATGATAATACCATTTGGCTGGTGAAGAAGGCCCTATAATGCAACCGCCCGGCACAAAAGAACTGCTGCTGTAAGAAATATCCAACGGAACCGGACCGGTGTAATAGCCCGTGTAGTTCCATCTTTCCTGAAAATAGTAGCTGACAAACTCGGCGCCGGTTCTCAGCGCCAGCCAGTTGCCCAGGGTGGTTTTGGCAAAAATGCCGTTCACAGGCCCGGGTTTGGCACTCCCGGAATTGTTGGTCATTTCGCCCCTTAAATTGGAAAAATTAATTCCGTTTACCGGCCCAAAAGTGAGTTCCTGGGCTGAAGAAAGCATTTGAATTCCCGTCAGCAGAAAAAACGGAAGCATAAATTTAAAGCGCATTTTTTTCAGTTTTCAAACAAGATGCAGTTATTGAACAAATGGTTGCGTAGAGTGAATTATTTTTTGAACAGCTTTTTAACCTGGTTGAATCCGACGCGCAAACCCAGCGTCACAACAAACCCACCATCTGAATTCTCACTAAGAATTTCGCTGAATTTTTCTTCGTAAAAAGGAACCGAAAGGCTTATGTAAGGTTCAGCAACAAGCTTTGGTGCCAGTTGAAATTTGTATGTCAGTTTTAATCCCGGCACAAATCCAACTGAAGTATATCGGTCAACCACACTGCCGCGATAGAGTTCCGGTGCGTTCATGTATGCCAGGCCCGCATATAATCCCAGATTGAAACGTTGAAAACTGTTTTTGTTAAAATACTGCCGGAGCTCCAACGCAGCTTCGGTGCCGTAAGCGGGATGGAAAAATCCGCCCAACGGGAATACGAAACCGGCCCCACCCCAAAGATTAAGTGTGTTCGACCGCGAAAAAGCCAGTTCATAGCTGGCAATTCCTTCCAGCGAAACAACAGCGCCCATGTGGGTTACCGGAGTGTAAATGACATCGGCTTTGGAAAAAATAAAACAGAAAAAGAGAGACAAGGTCAAAAGAAAGTTTTTCAGGTTTTTCATACTATTAAAATTGTTTATTTTCAAAGGTATAGTATGGAACTCGCATTATTTGAATTATCCTCTTGGGTGTAATTATTTTACATGCTCGTTTCATTCTTTGGTTTTTCAGAAAGATGAGTTGTCGGCGAAGAAGGTTGCTTTTGCTTTACAAATCATCATAAAATGGTTTTTCCTCTTTCACGCCGGTAAAAAATTCCTCCAGGTCGGCCAGTGTGGTTTCGGTTCTGGGCACGTCTTTTACCACTTCGCCTTTTTCAAGAATAACAATACGGGAACAAACATCGGCCACATGGTCGAGGTCGTGACTGGAAATGAGCAGCGTTTTTTCGCCGCTTGCTGCATATTCCTTAATAATTTCGCGCAGTTTGTATTGCGAGGTGGGGTCGAGATTGGCGAACGGTTCGTCGAGGATGACTACGTCGGGATTTCCCATAAAAGCGCCGGCCACACCCACTTTTTTCTGATTCCCCCTGGAGAGGTCGCGAATGAACTTCTTTTTCCCCAGAATTTCATCGTGAAAAAAGGTTTCAAACCGGTTTTTGAACAGGTCGATGTCGTTCTGGTTCATATTCCGGAGTTCACCCAGAAACCCAAAATACTCATCGGGCGTAAGGTAGCCAATGGTAAAGCTTTCGTCGATGTATGCACCGGTAAAACTTTTCCACTCTTCGGAGCGGGCCACTTCAATTTCGTTGCTTATCACTTTCCCTTTGGTAGCGCGAATAAGGTCGAGAACCAGGGAGAAAAGCGTGGTTTTTCCGGCGCCGTTGTTGCCCACCAGCCCGAAAACCTCGCCCCGATTGATTTTGAGTTCAGGCAAGTTTAAAACCGTTGTTTGATTGTATGCCTTTTGTAAATCAGTTATTTTTATCATAGTGTTTTATTTTTATGAATTTTTGTACGCAGCAATCATTTTGTGTTTTCTGCGCAAATATTGTTTTGTAAAATAAGTTATGAAGCGTGGATGCAAAATAATGCCAATCAATCCGAGTCCGCCGAGAATAAAGTAGGCCGCAATTTTTCCAAAAATCAAAGCCATAAGACCGTAAACAGCAATGGGGCCAAACAAAATGGGAAATGCAATGAGCCACTGGGTTGCGCCCATTCCCTGGTAGTTAAACATGGCGCGGGTATCGAGATCGATGGATTTCCGGCTGTTCAAACCCAAAGCAAAAATCACAAATGAATTCACACCCACATTGTAAAGCATAACTGCAAGGTGGATGTACAGTACTTTTGGCGATATAAACATGTAACCCAGCGAAAGCAGGTAAAAAACCACATTGGTGGCCGCCATCAGAAAAAAAGCCGATTGCAAAACCTCTTTCATTTTTACGTTTTGTGTCATCAGCAGCGGATAGTAGCGACTGTGCCAGCCGGGGAAAAATTGTCCGTAAGACATGCCAAAAATGCCGGTCATAAACATACCGCCAAAAACCAGGATGATTTCCGGAATTTCGCCGTCGTAATCTTTGTAGAGCAGCAGTCCGTAAAGCAAAAACAGCACCGACATGATGGCTGATGTGCGCGGACGTTTGTTCCGCAGAATCATTTTCACCTCCAGCGACAACATTCTGCCGTATTCGCCCACCCTGGAGAGCCACGAAAAATCGTGCGCCGAACCTTGTTTCTTCTTTTCCGAAAGCTCGTCGGGGTAAAACCGGCTGAGGATGTACTGCTGATTCAGAAAATAAAGGGCAACTGCAACGCCTGGAAACAATAAAACCGCCACAGGTTTTTGAACGACCCATCCGAAAAATTTCCCAAAAGTTCCTGCTAAATCAACTATTCCGAAATAATTGAGGGCAAAAACCGCCACTGCCAGTACCAGAAATCCATAAAAAAGCCGGTCGTCATCGTTGGTGCGCCACTTGAGGTAAATGGCCAGAAAATGGTTGATTAAAATTAAAAAGAAAAGGCCCGAAAACCACACCAGAAGATTAATGCCTGAAAGTTCTTTCACAGCCGATGTAAACAAAAAGGGCAGTACCATAAAAAACGGCAGAATGTTGAAAAAATGGAATACCGATTTGTTGAGCATGTACCGGGCAATGCGGCGTTTTTTAACCGGAAGCACCAGAAACGGCTGAAACCCAAACGTAGGAAGGCTTTGGATGAAAATGCGCAAAACCAAATCGGCGCCGACGTATATCAGAATCATGGAATTGAATGCGGAAACCAGCGACTGGTCCGGGAATTTCTCAGCCAACAGCATGCTCAGGCTGAAACCAAGTATGAGGAAAGTTGCTGAAAAATAAACGGCCAGAAAAATGAGCACTCCTTTGGCGGCCATGTTTTTCCCGAAGGAGGCCGAGCGGGTAAACTCCCGCCAGGCAAAAAAGGCAAAATTTCGTTTCATATTTTTGAGTACAAAGATGGTTCGATTTGAGTACTATGATTTTTTTATAGGTTCAATTTTCGGAAAATAATTACACGGCAAATTCAGGGAAAGCTGTTTCACTCCAAAATATCCGTCAGCACCACCCCTTTTTTAAAACGATGTATTTCACCGTCGGCATTGAAAATTTCCATCAAAACCACGTAAACGCCCAGCGGCTGCCGACTTCCGGTTTCGTCTTCGCCATTCCACACAAACTCCCCGCTGGTTCCCAGAATTTCATTTTTGGCCAGATGCTGTACAAAACGCCCGGCTGCATCAAAAACAGTGATGTTGGCTGCGTAACCGGGTTTGGACAATTCGTACCGAATAAAAAATTCATCGTTATAGCCGTCGTGGTTGGGAGAAAAAGCTTCCGGTTCAAAAATGATTTTGGGTTTTCCTGTTAATTCCCTGCCAGCCTGCGAGTTTTCGTAACCAGGTGTGCCGTAACCTGCATCCGAAGAAGCCGAATGCCAGTTGCCGGTAGTGTTGGTTGGTTGAGTGAAGGAAACCCGCTCCAGCGAAACGCCTTCCACATCGGCCAGAAACGGCGTGTGCATTTTTTCGGTATAGTACAATTCATCCAGAATTTCAAGGTTTTCATTCAGCAAAACCACGTAATCGTCATCGTTGTTGTACGACGGAATTCGGGCAACCTGCTGAAAACATTCGCTGCATTTAATCTGAAAAAAGGGAAAAACTCCACTGGTGTCTTTTGTAATAGCCACGAAACTTTTGGGCGGCATAAGATAAATTCTCCCCGATAAATTGTAAATCGGTTCAAGCTGAAGGTTTTTGTTACGCGAAGCGAGAAAAAGTTTCCCAATGGGAATTTCACGTTCCGAATTGTTATAGATTTCCACATAATCTTCACCTCCCGGAAAAGGATTGAAAAGTATCTCACTCAACAATAATTCTCCGGTCTCAGCCGGCGGGTAATATTTTTCTTCTGCAGTCACAATCACCTCATCCAGAATCACTTTATCGGCAGCATAGTGATTGGACAGGAAACACACAATTTGCAGTGAATCGCCCGCCAGTCCTTTTGCTGAGACAATTGCCGAACCCCAGTTCCCGGCATTTTCGCTGTTCTCAGAAAAAGGTGTTTCTTCTCCTTCATCCAACCGGTAAAAAGCTTTCAGATATTTGGTTTCGGTGTTTGCGCCGCTTCCTGTTTCCGAAGCGGTTAGTTCAACATCCACCTTATCAAAACCAGAAATATCAATCCATTCCGACCGCCAGATTACTTCCCCGTCAATGTCGCAAACTTCAAACCGGCCGCCTGATGTGGAAACGGTTTTGGCGTAATCGCCCGGGTCGGACAGGTTCAGTTCCGATTCACTATATTGGAGAGTCCAGGTTGTAATTCCTGAAAAATCGGAATTGATATTTCCGTCGCCAATTCCCCAAATCCCTTTCTCCGCAACAACAAAACTTTCGCGCCAGATTTCCTGTGCAAAAATCTGATTGAACATGCACAACAGAATGATTGTTAAGATTTTTAGAATTATACGGGTCATTTTGTACCAATTCTTTGCAAAATAGTAATTTTACGTCAATAAATTTTAACAAAAAAAGAGTTTAACTTTAAAAATTAAGTAATGAAAGTTGCAATTGTAGGAGCAAGCGGAGCTGTAGGACAAGAATTTCTCCGCGTACTTGAGGAACGGAATTTTCCGCTGGACCAACTGGTATTGTTCGGATCGGCAAGAAGTGCAGGAAATGAATATGAATTCAGGGGCGAAAAACTCAAGGTAAAGGAATTGAAACATGGCGACGATTTTAAAGATATCGACATTGCCCTGACATCAGCAGGTGCAGGTATTTCAAAGGAATATGCAACGACCATTACAAAACACGGCGCCATTATGATTGACAATTCCAGCGCTTTTCGTTACGACAAAGATGTGCCACTGGTTGTGCCGGAAGTGAACCCGGAAGATTCAAAAAACCGGCCAAGGAATATCATTGCCAACCCCAACTGTTCTACTATTCAAATGGTTGTGGCGTTGAAACCCATCAACGATTTATCGAAAATTAAACGGGTGCACGTAGCCACTTACCAGGCAGCAAGCGGAGCCGGCGCCCAAGGTATTGCCGAGCTGGAACAACAGGTAAAAGAAATTGCAAACGGAGACGAGCCTACTATCAGCAAATTTCCCTATCAGCTGGCCATGAATATTATCCCACACATTGATGTATTCCTTGAAAATGATTACACCAAGGAAGAGATGAAAATGAACTGGGAAACCAAAAAAATTATGCACACCGATGCCGAAGTGAGCGCTACGTGTGTGCGCATTCCTGTTGCAAGGGCACATTCAGAAGCTATTTGGGTTGAAACAGAACAACCACTTTCGGTTGAGCAGGTAAAAGAAGCTTTTGAAAAAACAGAAGGGTTATCAGTTATTGACAATCCGGCAGAAAAAAAGTACCCAATGCCGCTGTTCGTTTCGGGAAAAGATGATGTATATGTGGGGCGAATCCGCAAAGATATTACCGACCCGAACAGCATCACCTTTTGGTGCGTGGGCGACCAGATTAAAAAAGGCGCTGCGCTGAATGCCGTTCAAATTGCCGAATGGCTTATGAAAGAAGGCGAAGTTGGCTAACCAGATCTGAAAATTTTATTGTCAGAAAATGCCTGGAGTGTCAGGCATTTTTTATTTTTACACCAATTAAAACAACGCTCAGATCATGGATAATATTGGCAAGGTTGAAGTCAGGCAGTTGAATATCGGCGATTACGAAGAAATGTTTAAATCGCTGCAGGAGGCCTATCCCAACTGGCCGGAAGACCACTGGGAAAAAAAAGACATCCGGAAACTGGTGAAAATTTTCCCGGAAGGCCAGTTTGCTGTGGTGGTTGATGATGTGGTTGTGGGGTCTGCACTTTCCATAATTGTGAAGTACGAGTTGTTTGGCGACGATCATACCTACGAAGAAATAATAGGAAATTATACATTTAACACACACAATCCGAAAGGGAACACACTTTACGGAATCGATGTGTTCATCCGTCCTGAATACCGTGGAATGCGGTTGGGCAGAAGATTATATGATGCGCGCAAAGAACTCTGCGAAAAGTTAAATCTGAAAGCCGTTGTTTTTGGCGGACGTATTCCAAATTACCACAAGTATTCAACAGAAATGTCGCCAAAAGATTACATACAGAAAGTTAAATATCAGGAAATTAACGATCCGGTACTTAATTTTCAGCTTTCCAACGATTTTCACGTGAAAAAAGTTTTGCAAGGCTACATGCCCGGCGATAAAGAATCGAAAGATTATGCGGTTTTGCTGCAGTGGGACAACATCTATTACCAAAAAATTTCTGCCAAAGCCAGTGATTACAAGTCGATTGTGCGGTTAGGGCTGATACAATGGCAAATGCGGTTATACAAAAACATAGATGAACTTTTTACGCAGGTGGAATATTTTGTGGATGCTGTGGCCAGCTACAACGGCGATTTTGTGCTTTTCCCGGAATATTTTAATGCGCCCCTGATGGCCGATTACAACCATTTGAGTTATGCGGAAGCCATCCGGAAACTGGCCGAATACACCGAAGAAATTCGCGAACGTTTTACAAACCTGGCCATTACCTACAACATCAATATTGTAACAGGAAGCTTTCCTTTGGTAAAGGATGAAAAACTTTACAATACCGGCTTTTTATGCCGAAGGAACGGAACCTATGAAACCTACACAAAAATTCATATTACTCCTGATGAAATTAAAACCTGGGGCCTTTCGGGAGGAGATTTAATCGAAGTTTTTGAAACCGACTGCGGTCCGATAGGTGTTTTAATTTGCTACGATGTGGAATTCCCCGAACTTTCCAGAATTCTTGCCCAGCAGGGGATGAGCATTTTATTTGTGCCATTCCTTACCGATACTCAAAACGGGTATTCGAGGGTGAGGTATTGCGCCAGGTCACGGGCCATCGAAAATGAATGTTACGTGGCCATAGCCGGTTCGGTGGGTAATTTACCCAAAGTGGAAAACATGGATATACAGTTTGCCCAGTCGGTGGTATTTACCCCAAGCGATTTTTCTTTTCCTGCCAATGGAATTAAGGCGGAAGCAACTCCCAATACGGAAATGATATTGGTTGCTGATGTTGATCTTGATTTGCTCAAAGAACTTCATAACTTTGGCGCAGTGCGAAATTTGAAAGACCGCCGCACTGATTTGTATTCGGTTTGTTTGAATTCTGATAAAATCCCGGTTAACACTAAAAAGATTTGACAGGGAAATTAATCCCGTTAGTGGTCTAAATTTATGATGTGATTTAAAAACTTCAAAATTCTAATTGTTGTTATTCTTCTTCATCCCATGTAATGTCATAAAGAAAATCGTTGTATGGGAAACGCTGGGAATGGATAACTTTTACCTCATCATATAAGATATTTTTCAACTCATCGATATTTTGCTTTTGAGTTGCAGAAATAAAAACAGCCGGTAAATTATTTTTTGCCATCCATGAATTTTTCCATTCTTGCAAAGTGATGTTTTCCTTTGTTTTGAGGGAAAGATCATCTTCATCTTTTTGAACATGAGAAAATGCATCAATTTTATTGAAAACATAAATATTGGGCTTATCGCCCGAGTCAATTTCTTTTAAGGTGTTGTTTACGGTTTCAATTTGTTCCTCAAAACCCGGGTGCGAAATATCCACTACATGCACCAATACATCAGCTTCACGCACCTCGTCGAGTGTTGATTTGAATGATTCAACCAGATCGTGGGGTAATTTTCGTATAAATCCTACTGTGTCGGCCAGCAAAAAGGGCAGGTTTACAACAACCACTTTTCTTACTGTGGTGTCGAGGGTAGCAAACAGTTTGTTTTCAGCAAACACTTCCGATTTCGAAAGTAGGTTCATGAGGGTGGATTTCCCCACATTGGTATAACCGACCAATGCCACCCGAACAAGTTTTCCCCGGTTTTTACGCTGGGTGGCTTTTTGTTTATCAATTTTTTTGAGTTGTTCTTTCAGCCGGGCTATTTTATCGAGAATGATGCGTCGGTCGGTTTCAATCTGTGTTTCACCCGGGCCGCGTAACCCAATTCCTCCGCGCTGGCGCTCGAGGTGAGTCCACATTCGGGTAAGTCGCGGCAGCAAATACTGGTATTGTGCCAGTTCTACCTGTGTTTTGGCGTGGGCGGTTTTGGCACGCCGGGCAAAAATATCGAGAATCAGGTTGGTTCGGTCAAGTACCTTACATTCGAGCCGGCGTTCAATATTTCGCAATTGAGTGGGCGTAAGTTCGTCGTCAAAAATAACGGTGTCAGCTTCCATTACTTTAATGTAATTGCCAATCTCCTCTAGTTTGCCAGGGCCAACAAAGGTGGAAAAATTGGGGACATTAAGCTTTTGAGTGAATTTTTTCAGTACCTGTGCACCGGCAGTATGGGCCAGAAATTCCAACTCATCAAGATATTCCAGAGCCTGTTTTTCTTCCTGGTTATTAAAAATTAACCCAACAAGAACAGCTTTTTCAGTTTGCGGAGCAGTTTCAATCATATAATTCGTTTCCTTTTATTTCGAAAAATCCTCAGTTCACTGAGGTTTCAATATAGAACATAAAAAACTCCTGACCCCTAAATTGGGACCAGGAGCAACTAAATATTTTTCTTTTTTCTACTGTAATACAAAATTAATTGGTACGGTGTAAGATACGCGCACCGGTTTTCCACGCTGCTTCCCGGGTTTCCACTTTGGAAGCTGGGTAACCACACGCAACGCTTCTTTGTCAAGTGAAGGGTCAACACCCCTGGCAATTCGTGCATCGGCAATTGAACCGTCAGTATTTACAACAAATGTAACGTAAACACGTCCCTGAATTCCGTTTTCCTGAGCAATAACCGGATATTTGATGGCATTTGCAATGTACTGCCTTAAAGCCAGTTCTCCTCCGGGAAATTCAGGCATGTCTTCTACAATAAAGAAAACCTGGGTATCTTCTTCCTCTTCTTCTTTCTGTGTTGAAATAACCGGAGCAACATCAATTACCATATCGTCGGTAACGTCTGTTTCTTCAATAAACAGTTCATCCTCAATTTCCACATCATCGTCCACAATGTTCAGAACTTCAACAACCTGTGGCGGTGGCGGTGGCGGCGGTGGCTGCACTTCCTGCTCACGGGTAATCGGAATAATTTCTTCTTCAATTTCCTGCAGTTGAACCTGACCCAGTGAATCTGTTTTTGTTGGAGCAGCTTTGTACTCAAAGGCAGCAAGGATTACTCCCAGCGCAATAACCAAACCTAACATCAGGAACACATTCCTTTTGTTTTCAAGGTCCGCTTTTGGTGATTTTTTAACTTCCATAATACTTTTTTTATTTGTTTTTTTAATATTATCCAAGCCCGGTTAAGGAGCGCTAAAGATAAAAAATAATTGTCACTTGCAAATCAATTTTTTTTGATATTTAATAATGCAGGATAAATTCCTGCGATGAACACTGTTCATGATGTTTAATTGTTTTTTAGAACTTAAAAATCCATTATTTATAGCCACAAAAACTTTACCAGAGTTTGCTTTTGCTCTTAAAAAATTTTTATATTTGCCCCGCTTTTGAGGCATTAACTTATACGGATAGCTATTGGAAGGCTGGAGTGCTGGAATCAACAAGGGGGAAGTACACAAGCCATTCAAAAAGGTTCTTTAAATTTTATGGGGCATTAGCTCAGTTGGCTAGAGTGCTTGACTGGCAGTCAAGAGGTCACCGGTTCGACTCCGGTATGCTCCACAAGACAATTTATTAATCAATTGAAAACGAATACTTTAACGATGTTCGTTTTTTCTTTTAGGAAATATTTAGGAAATAATCTGATTTTAACCCTGTTTCTTAAGTAAATATTAAATGCTTAAATTTGGGTCGTTATTCGTTGCCAGAATAACACAATTTTAAACGTAAAAATAGGGGTGCAGTTGTGCATCCCTTTTTGTTGGCAATCGGTCAGAAAAACAGCCAAAAAACAGGGTCAGAGAACACCTCTCTCTTTATCCTATACTGAAAATCAATCACTTACAAAGGTTGGGGACTAAACCGGGGACTAAATAGCCTGAAAACCTCAATATTTTAGGTATTCCTGTTCGGTAATTTCCACAGCTTCTTGCATCGTTTCCAAAACTAAATCGGTACTGTGTTTTATTGGATATTCGCCACCGTCTTTTTTTTTGGCTGTATAGGTCAATCCATCAGGAGGTATTTTTATAGCCCTGTTGTAAAACTCATTTATCAGGTAAACTGTTTGGCCTGCTTTGAGCTTCTCTATGATTTTATCGAAAGTTTGATTGTTGCATATCCGTAAAGTTAAAAAAAATGCCTACTCTGTTATTCGGAATAGGCATAAATCATTTTAATTTTCGGCAAAAGTTAAAAAATTGAGCACATTAAATTCTTTTACGGTCAGTTCAGAAACTGGTTTGTTCTCCAATTCAGTTTTTAAAATCAGTTGTTCATAATCTTTCAAACTCATTCCCTCAATTGGAAAAGATTTGGTACAACTGGCAGTTGTGATTTCGATTTTTCCACTTTCAAAATCAGTGGTAATTTTCGCACCGGGGAACGTGTCCGTCATTGTCATTCTTTTTTCGTCAAAAGTTTTCATATTTTTCAATAAAGTTATAGGACAAATGTCGATTAAAGAAACTGAAAAAACAATAGTGAAAATTAATTTTGTTTTTCGTATATTACTGATATTGCTTATTAAGCAATGCTTTCATCTTCATTCCGGTACCGATCAGCGATCCGGGAAAATTCAGGCTCCAACTTTTCAAGCATGTGCCGAGCTTCACCAACAAATACTACACTGCTCTTTTCTCCTGCCTCATCCACATCAGCCATAATCATAATTCCATAAAATACTTCATTTGCCTTACTAATAATGACCGGTTTCTCCGGTAAATCTTCAATTTTTACGTTCCCGGCTCTGATTGCCTTTAATAATTCGATTTTGTCTTTTTTTTCATTAAACATATACTATTGATTTTTAGGTATTAATCTTTCAATAATTGCATCAATGGTGCTTTCATCCAATTTCTCTAAATTAACGTTAAAGTCCTGACTACTATCAAAACCCAATATTTTACAAATACGGTCTATTGTCCATGATTTGCCGTGTAGTCTAAATTCAATTTCTCCGTGCCGGTTTTCTTTTATGCTTTCAATGGCTTTGATTTGGGTTTCTGTGAGTTTATCAAATGATTTAAAAACAATTTGGTGTCCATTGAAATGAAGATAATCGGTAATCTTTGCCCTTAGTATTGCAGCCAGTTCAGATAAAATTTCTTCTTTGGTAATATCTGTTAATTCTCTGGCTTTGGCCTGCAATGTGGTTAAATACTGTTGTACCTTGTCTTTTCTTAACAACCTTGCTGCCTGAAATTCGGCTGTTTTTGGGCTGTACCCTGATCTTATTGCCGCTTGTTTCCCGTTCAAATCCAAAAGAAATTGATTGCAAAATTCGGCCTGCTTTGGTGTTAATTTTCCTTTCATTTTTTGTTAATATCTTTCATCATTTTGATAAAATTTTCATCATTCCCCGGCTCCGGCTCCGGGGTTGCATTGGTTTTTTTAAGGAATTCAATAAATTCATTGATTCCCTTTTCCTTTGAGTTTTCCTCTGTTTTTTTGGGTTCCTGTTTACCGATCAAATTATCTTCCAGTTTTTGAAGTCTTGCTTCACTGGCTTCCATGTAGTCCCTTATTAATTTTTCGTCCATGTTTTACTTCGTTAATAGTTTGTAATTTAATTCAACGTCTGGAACATAAATACCTTCATCATTTTGCACAATAAAATTTGCTGGCTCCTGTGTTTGGAAATTTAACCTTGCATTTTCACCAACACAATCTAAAACTTTATTTGCTGATTCAGCCAATTTTTCAATAGCTTCAAAGATTTTCAACTCCTGTTCATTTTCAATATAATTTGAACAGTTTTCTTTGACCTGCTCCCACGTTTCATTCGTGATCTCAAATCGGTTTTTCTTAATTGTGAAGTATTCAAGAGGTGTGGAAATGATTCCTAAAGCTCCATTCTGGTTTCTGTTAAATCTTGAAACAAGATGTTCAATTTTTGATTTAAAGATTTCAAAACCGGCAAAAACTCCTGTTTCAATAAATTCTCTTGTAAATTGATTCTTAACCTCTTTTTCAACAGCAACAGACAAATCATTCTCAATGCCGCGAAAGTTGCCAGAAATGATTTCCTGTGTTCTTTCCGGGGTTATTTTGCCAAGTCCGAGCGTGTCGTATTCAGCTGAAATTTCGTTCAAAACTGCAAGGTTTGCTAAAAAGGCATTTTTATGTCTGCTGAATAAATGCCAATCTACGAAAATTAGTTTCTTTTCCATGATTTTTATATTTTAATTACAAATTAATTCCAGTTTAGCCGGGTCTGCAAGCTCCTTTGTTGGCCAGAACTTTAGGCCTTTGGCCTCAATGTTTCGGTAACTTCTCCGGGCGTTGTTTATCGGGTTCCTTCGTGGGTTTGATTTTGCACACCTGATTTTATGTGCGATTGCAACAAACCAATTTTTTAGCGGTTCGGCTTCGTGTTTCCTTTTCCACTTATCAGTGAGAAGTGATTCCAGTTTTTCACTGTATGTTTCCCGGTCACGCTCATAATAAAATTTAATGTCCGGGTGCTTTAAAATTTTTTTACCTTTTGCAGGGTATTTTATTTCAAGTCCGGTTACAATACAGGTTGGAACTAAATAACCGTTTATTGTAGGGTCAATTGGTTCCGTTTTGTCATTTTTCACTGGTTCCTGAAAGTGGTCAATTGGTTCCGGTTTTTGTTTTGTAACTTCATTCCTGAAAGTGGTCAATTGGTTCCATTTTCTTTCAATGGATTGTTTCAATTCATGTTTGATTTTTTCACCGCCTGCCAGTTCGTTAAATCGTTTCAATTTGCGGTTTTTTGTTGCTTTAGGCAATTCCTGCCAGAATTCAGGATAACGGCCTGAAATGAATAATTCCCGGTCTTTCGGGTTCTGTATTGATTCCGGGTTTATCTCCGGGTCAAACAACAAAATTCCCTGCCATATATCCAACAACATTTTTTTCAATGGTTGGTAGGTTTCCAATTTGGTAAGGTCTGCCAATGTAAAAATGAATTTATCTGGTTTCTTTTTGCCCCGGTCGGGTGCAAGCAATTCCATTTTTCTGATTTTGACTTCATACCTCATCAGTGGTTCGTTTAAGCCATATTGCAGGCTCTTATTATAGACCTTAATATCAAATTGCGACGTTCGACAAACACGGCCAAATCCTTTTGTTTTTCGCTTAATGCAAAGGGATTCAAAAGGCTTGTGTTTATACCTTACCAGGGTTTTTATTAATTCGGTCGGGTCATTCTCCAAAGGAATGTTTACACCAACTTCCAAAAAGTTTATGATTGCCTGCTGTGGGTCAAATTGGAACGTTTCAGACAGTTTTTCAATGGTTGACTTAATATCTGTCAAATGAAAGTCCCGGTAATTTGTGCCGCCCTCAAAATGTTTGTGCAGGCTCCCTTTTAAACTGACTTTTTCACCTCTGACAACAAACTGTAATTCCTGCCAGTGTGCAACCTGTGAACGGTTCATTATTTCGCCTGTGGTTGCTACGTTTGATAGTGGAAATGTTAACCGGTCATCTTTTAGGATTTTATTTGCTTTAACCAGCAATTCGTGTATTTTGATATAATCAATCATTACACGTTTAGCGGTTGGATTGCTGCCTCAACTTCTGAACGTTTAAAGTAAACC
>JAHYIT010000067.1 GCA_019429205.1 Mariniphaga sp.
TCCGGAGTAGCATTGTGGCGAAGTCTGCGTGTAATTTCTTTTATCTGTTCGTATTCCATTTAAATGTTATAGAATTTTTCCTTACCCCTCTGCCTGTCGGCATCTCCCCTCGAACGGGGAGATCGTTCTGATGCGATTTTTTGCAAAATAAATAATTTAGTACACTGTTTTTCAGAACGTTTTTCCCTGTTCAGGGAAAATGGCGAAGCCAAAAGGGTCAGTTTTACGCCTTAAACTCATTTTTAATTTTTACAAGAACTTCATCAATATCAATTAGTTCGTCATTTTTAATTCTTAAAACTTTTATTCCCAGTTCTTTTAAAATTTCATCTCGTCGATTATCTTTTTCTTTCCTGTATAAATGAATTTTACCATCAAGTTCTAATGCTAAATTCTCCTTGTAACAAAAAAAATCAGGTACATAAAAGAAATGTTCATTCCCTATTGATTCGTAAATTATGGCATGTTGTCTAAGAAATTTACGACCCTCTATTTGCCTTTTTCGCAAGTAACGCCAAAGTTTAACTTCCTCCGGAGTAGCATTGTGGCGAAGTCTGCGTGTAATTTCTTTTATCTGTTCGTATTTCATTTTTAATTGTTTTACCTTTTGGTTTTTTACCCCTCTGCCTGTCGGCATCTCCCCTCAAGCGGGGAGATCGTTCTAATGTAACTTTCTGCTTAATTTCAAAATTAGCACACTATTTCTTAGAACGCTTTTCCCTTTTTAGGGAAAATGGCGAAGCCAAAAGGGTCAGTTTCTTTATATTCTGTAATTTATCAATTTTTCATATTTTCTTTTTACCCCTCTGCCTGTCGGCATCTCCCCTCAAGCGGGGAGATCGTTCTAATGTAACTTTCTGCTTAGTTTCAAATTTAGCACAATAATTCTTAGAACGCTTTTCCCTGTTTAGGGAAAATGGCGAAGCCAAAAGGGTCAATTTAAATTTATTCCATTATTCTTTTTCATCAGCTTCCTCGCCAGTTGGTTTATTCCTCCACCACGTTGCCAGCGACGATCCCGTAATATTCATCATGGGCCCGAAAATGGCCGGAGCCAGACCTACTGTAGCTACTTTCCCCATCTGCAGGGCCAGACCTGAGGCCAGTCCGCCGTTTTGCATCCCCACTTCCAGCGCAATGGTACGGCAATCCTGTTCGTTCATGCGCAAAACAAATCGAGCGATGGAATAACCCAAACCGTAGCCAAACATATTATGCATAAAACAAGCGAGAATTAATAAAAGTCCTACTTCAAGCAGACTGTCGCGGCCGGTAGCCGTAATAATGGTGATGATAATTCCGATTCCCAGCATGGAAATAAATGCCAGCGCTTTGTTCAGCCATTCATCATCGCCGCGGGCCAGGTATTTAAAAATAACGGCGCCTGCCACCGGAAGCAGCATAAACCAGAGGATATTGGCGCCAATATGTTGTGCGAATGCAGCGCCTGTGAGGCCTGCTGTTTGCCACGATATGTAGTTCTTTAAAATTATAATCAGTAAAAAACTTGTTAACTGAATGATTATCCCTCTTGCAGATACTTTGGAGTGCGAAAAAATATTGAAGATGAGCCCGGCAATAATGGGCAGAATGACAATGTTGAAAATATCCAGCATCATTTTCCAGAAATCCACTTCAACCATTTGACCTGCCAGGGTTTTCATCAGAAAAGGGGTGAGCAGGGGCGAAAGCATGGTGGCAACAGCTGTTAAGGTAACCGATAGCGCCAGGTTTGCCCGTGCCAGAAATGACATCACATTGGAGGCCAGGCCGCTGGGGGAGGAGCCAACCAATACAATTCCAGCAGCAATTTCAGGCGGAAAATTGAACATGGTTGCAATTGAAATCCCCACAACCGGCATAATGGTAAACTGACATACAACCCCGGCAATTACCCCTTTGGGCATTTTTACCACCCCTGCAAAATCTTTCAGGCTCATTTGCGAACCCATTCCAAACATAATGATTTGCAACAGCGGGACAATTAGCAGTTTCAGTTCAAAATCGCCAACTGCAAGAAAATACCGGGGATAGTACATGGAAACAGTGACGGCTGTAAAAATCCAGAGGGAATAGGAAAATCCTTTGAAGGTTTCAAAACCGCGCACCGCAATGGC
Source organism: Mariniphaga sp. (assembly GCA_019429205.1). Taxonomy (GTDB): domain Bacteria; phylum Bacteroidota; class Bacteroidia; order Bacteroidales; family Prolixibacteraceae; genus Mariniphaga. The sequence continues at coordinate 2,118 of JAHYIT010000067.1, forward strand.
AAGGCTTACAAATCCCAAAGTCAGAAACGGCCCCGTCCAGTCAGGTTTTTCCGAAAAATAGAAAGCTGCAAAAAGCAGGAAAAACAGGGCTGAAACGGCAAGAAACAGGTAGTAGAGTTTTTTATTATTCATTTTTATTTAAGTTCAGCTTCGAGGTCTTTATCTGAATACTGAAATGGAGAAACTGCATACTTTTTTAATACTTCAAGAAATTCATATCGTGAAATATTTGCAATTTCTGCTGCTTTCGATTGTGAGATTATCCCCTGCTCATACCATTTGCACAGTGCTGCTTCGAGTAGGTTTTTAGCAAATTCATCCGGATTCTGTTTTAATATCGAAAATGCCTGTGATGATATATCAATTGTTAACTTATATGTCATAACATTATAATTTTGTAAAAACTGTTTCGGTCAAAATTCCTTCCTCAAAGATAATCAGATTAATATACACTCAGAAAAAGTAAATTCTAAAATCAACTCCAGGTTCTGTCCCACGATTTCCGTTCGTTCCACTCCTCGGTTGGCGCAAAAAACTCTTCTCCCTTTCTGAGGTGCTCTTTCACCACATCTTCGTTTAAATCGATGCCCAGACCCGGAGATTCGGGAACTGCTGCGAATCCTTTTTCAACCAGGGGTTTGTGTCCGGTAACGTAATTTTCCCAGTAGGGTGTGTCCACATCGTGGTGTTCCAGCGCTACAAAATTTTGGGTGGCAGCAGCACAATGTACATTGGCCATAAACGCAACCGGGGTTCCTGCAAAGTGCATGGCCATGGCAATTCCTGCTTCCTCGGCATAATCGCCAATTTTTTTGGTTTCAAGAATTCCGCCCGCCGAGGCCAAATCCGGATGAACCATATCTACGGCACGTTCGTCGCAAAGGGTAATAAAAGCTTCTTTGCCGAAAATATCTTCACCGGTTATTGTTGGTGTGTTAATGGCCTGTGTAATTTCTTTCCATTTTTCGGTGTAAAACCACGGAACCATATCTTCCAGCCAGGCCAACTGGTATTTTTCAACCGCATTTCCGAGACGAATGGCCGTATTGGTGTCGAAATGCCCGAAATGATCGGCGCACAACGGAATTTCGTACCCAACTATTTCCCTCACTTTATGAACATATTCCACCATTTTTTCAAGTCCGAGATCAGTAATTTGAATGCGGGTGAAAGGGTGTTTGGTATTGCTCAGGTTTCCCGGCCTGCTTTGGTCCCATTCACTTTGTCCGGCCCAGAATTTTTCGCCAATCAATGCATTGGGAATGTCTTTTATCAGCCCAATGCCAAAGTCCATTTTCAGAAAAGTGTAACCCTGTTCCATCCTATGGCGCATCCGTTTCGCATAAACTTCCGGGTCTTTGGATGAAGGCGTATCGGCATAAATTCGGATTTTATCGCGGTATTTGCCACCGAGTAACTGATAAACAGGCACACCGTAAGCTTTTCCGGCCAAATCCCACAAAGCCATTTCCACGCCTGAAACGCCGCCTCCCTGGCGGCCGTGCCCGCCAAACTGTTTAATCACTTTAAAAATCTGCTCCACGTTGCAGGGGTTCAATCCCAAAATACGGCTTTTCAGCATCAGTGCGTAACGCGGGTCGGCAATGTCGCGCACTTCGCCCAAACCGTAAATATCCTGGTTGGTGTAAATTTTTAAAATAGGACCATCGGTTGTGTTCGCAACCCGCAGGTCGGTAATCTTTAAATCCGTTGGGTTTGAACTTCGCCGCACATTTTGGGTCACATAGTCCACACTGGCAGCCACATCGTTCGATTTGGCCAGAAATGCAATCCCCAAACCACCTGCAGCGGCTTTACCCAAAAAATTTCTTCTGCTGAAATTTGAACCTGTTAATAGGTCAGGAGTTTTCTCTTTTTTAGTTGAAGTCATATTTTACCGGTTTTAAGTGATGAACTTCAAAAATAAAAAAATATGTAAGACCTAATAAGAATCATTAAATTAGAATTGAAAAATAATATTTTTGTGCCCTTAAATTTTTTAAAAAAATGAACAAAATGAAGAAATCTTTTATTTTAATCTTTGCTTTTGGCATGATATTGTTTTCATGTCAGAACCAAAAAAATGAATCTGAAATAATTATGGATAATCCCTTTTTTAAAGAATGGACCACTCCTTACGGAGTTCCTCCATTTGAGGAAATAGAAGTTGAACATTTTCTGCCGGCATTAAAAGAAGGCATTGCACAGCGTGAAGCTGAGGTTGAGGCCATTGTTGCCAACACTGCAGAACCAACGTTTGAAAATACTATCCTGGCGCTCGATAAATCGGGTGAATTGCTTGACAAAGTTACCGGAACATTTTATCCGTTAAGCTCGGCTAACACCAACGACGAAATGCAGGCGCTGGCCCGTGAAATTTCGCCGCTGATGACCCGGCACCGCGACAATATTTCACTGAATCCGGTGCTGTTTGAAAGAATTAAGAGTGTTTATGACAGCCGTAATAATCTTGGTTTGGATAAAGAGCAAATGCGTGCAACCGAAAAGTATTACGAAGATTTTGTACGTGGTGGCGCAAATCTTACAGATGCAGATCAGGCAAAACTTCGTGAACTGAACGAAGAATTATCGAAACTCAGACTTCAGTTTGGAGAAAACCTGCTGGCTGAAACCAACCGCAATTTTAAACTTGTTATTGACAATGAGGCCGATTTGGCCGGACTTTCAGATGATGTGATTGACCGTGCTGCCGACGATGCCAAAGCTGCTGGTGAAGAAGGCAAGTGGGTGTTCACCCTGGCCAAACCCAGCATGTTACCGTTTTTGCAATATGCCGAAAACCGTAATTTGCGGGAAAAACTGTATCGCGGTTATTTTATGCGCGGCGATAACGACAATGAACACGATAACAAGGAAATCATTAAACAAATTGTTAAACTGCGTGATGAACGCGCTAAACTGCTTGGGTTTGGAAACCATGCCGAATACATTATTGATTTGAACATGGCCAAAACGCCGGAAGCAGTTTACGAATTCCTGATGCAATTGTGGGAACCGGCAATGGTGATGGCAAAAAAAGACCGCGATGAAATGCAGATAATTATAAACCGCGAAGGTGGTAACTTCAAACTGGCATCGTGGGACTGGTGGTATTACGCTGAAAAACTGCGCAAGCAAAAGTTCGATCTCGATGAGGCAGAACTGAAACCTTATTTCAGCCTCGACAATGCCAAAAAAGGATTGTTCTATGTGGTGGAAAGACTATACGGATTGAAACTTGAACCGCGCGACTGGCCAACTTATCACGAAGAAGCTGAAGTTTATGAAGTGCTGGAAGCTGATGGTTCAAAATTGGGTGTGATGTACATGGATTTTCATCCGCGCGATGGAAAAAGAGTAGGAGCCTGGTCAACCCAGTTCAGAAATGCGACTTACCGCAACGGCGAGCGGATACCAACTATTGGAACCATTGTAATGAACTTTACACGACCTGCCGGCGATACTCCTGCATTGCTGAGCTTCGATGAAGTTTCAACACTCTTTCATGAATTTGGCCACGCATTGCACGGCTTGTTTGCCGATGGCCCATACGACCGCACTGCCGGAAGCGTACCACGTGACTTTGTGGAGCTTCCCTCGCAGGTGATGGAACACTGGGCAGCCGAACCGGAAGTGCTTAAAGTTTATGCCCGGCATTACCAAACCGGCGAACCCATTCCCGATGAACTGATTGAAAAACTGGAAATGAGCGGTACCTTCAACCAGGGATTTGAAACCGGCGAATTTGTGGCTGCTGCATTGCTCGACATGGATTACCACACCACCGAAAATACGGAGATTCCTGATGTGCGCGTATTTGAAAAGGCATCAATGGATAACATCGGACTGATTGATGAAATTTTACCCCGCTACCGGAGCACCTATTTCTCGCATATTTTCAGTGGAGGATATTCTGCAGGTTACTATGTGTATTACTGGGCCGGCGTGCTCGATACCGATGCATTTTATGCGTTTAAGGAAACCGGCGACATTTTTAACCAGGAAGTGGCTGCAAAATTCAGAACACTGCTTGAAAAATGCGGTGCAGACGATGGCATGACCGTTTACAAAAATTTCAGGGGAAAAGAACCCTCCATTGAACCTTACCTGGAGAAAAAGGGACTGAAGTAAGAAAGTTGGCAGAAAGCAGTTGGCAATTGGAAAAAAGAGCAGTTGGCAATTGGCAAAAAAAGCAGTTGGCAATTGGCAAAAAAGAGCAGTTGGCAAGTTTAATCTCTTGCCCACTGCCAACTGCCCACTGCGACTGCCCACTGCAACTGTTCACTTCGACTGCCCGCATCCCTCCTCTTATTCCTTCACTTCCACCGGAAACGGCTTCGTTTCTTCTCCTGTGTAAAGACTGATATGCGGGAACGGGATTTCGATGCCCTCTTTGTTGAACGCTTCTTTTATTTCCATAAATACTGAATTTTTAACTTTCAGGAAATTGGTTCGTTCCACCCAAACGCCCAGCTTAATGTCAATTCCACTGGATCCATAATTCTGAAAAATGATAACCGGTTCCGGTTCATCGAGACATAAAGGATTTTGTTTGGCCACATTTTCAAGTATCGTTTTTACTTTTCCCAAATCTTCTTTGTAGGCAACACTAACCAATGTATCTATCCGACGGACAGGGAACCGGGTAAGATTTGTAAGCTCTGTGCTGATTACCGTCTGGTTAGGGACACGAATTAACAGGTTGTCGAAAGTTCTGATTTTTATGGAAAGCAAATCGATGCTAAAAACGGTACCTGTTTTGTCACCCAATCGCACTACGTCGCCAATCTCGAACGATTTTTCAGAAACCAGAAAGAATCCGCTGACAATATTTCCAATACTGGTTTGAGACGCAACACCGATAACCAGTCCGATTACACCAGCGGCTCCGAAAATGGGCGCCAGACTGATTTCCAGTTCCGAGATTACAACTAAAAACAAGGTAATAAACCCGGTGTACTGTATAGCCCGGTTGATGATCATTTTACGTTGCCTTGACCATTTCTTCGGCAATATTTTTTTTATAAGGAATGCAAGAAAATAAATAATGGCTATGCCAACAGCCAGAATTATCAGTATCCGAATTGCTTTTTCAAGGGTTGTTGCATTCAAGTATTGGTTCCAGTCAAATTTCATAGCTCCTGTTTGTAAAGGTTTCTAATAAAATGGAAGTTAATTTTCAGTAAATGTTTTGAAGAAATTAAACGTGGTTTTGTAATCATTTCTGCCTTTTCGCCGTGAAAAGCTTTGGCGTAATGATAACTTGCCGAACTGATAATGTCTTTACCTTTATATTCAATGACCAACTGGCTGGTAACAATTTTATTTTCATTTTTATACAATGCCAGGTTTCCTGTTCGGATGATAAGCCGTTCTACCTCAAGCACACCTTGTGAATTGTTTAAAATGGTAACCGGACAAATGGTTTCATAAGGTGATAAGTTTATTTCCTCAGGCGCTTGAAAGAAATCGTTTCCCAAAGCAAAAGCCGGCTCACCGTCAAATGGTTCTCCAAACCAGGTGTCCGATAATCGTTTGACAGGGATTTCTTTTAACAGGTTTTCGGGTTGGTTTTTCGAAAAATAGAGTTGCACTGTTAAAGGAATTTTTAAAAAGAAAGTGAGTTTTAGTCCGGGAGATACATGAAGTTTACTCCCTTTAAAAACAAGTGGTTTTACCGGAAGTGAAGGAGCTATTACGAGTGAATTCGATTTTCCTGTCTGAAAATATTCTCCTGTTGCAAAATCCGGGTCTTCAGGTTTTTCAGAAGTTGGATTTTCCATATTTAATATGATCCATCCTTCTTTTTCCCTTTTCACACCAATTGAAAAATTCTCGTCTGAAAAAATCCGGTGCTCACCGGGAGCAATCTGGTGTTTTCCAAAAATCGGGTTTTTCGGCATTGTCTCTTTCATTAATTTATGCCGATAAAATTATAAAAGATTTGCAAAAGTGCCGGATAACACATAAAAAAGAGACCGGGCAACAATTGTTTAACCCGGTCTCTTTTCATTTTATTTAAAGAGGACAATTATTTTTTCCTGTTCATCTCGCATGAATATCCGGCGAATTGTTCATCCAAAACTTCAGAAACGGTTTTTCCCGTCCACATTGATATCCAGCGATTTGGTAATTTTACCAATGTTTTCAGGGTCGATGATTCCCTGGATGCTTATAAGTGCATTATCGTCGCCTCCAACTACCAGAATCAGGTCTGAGAACTTTCCATTGCCGCCGTCTTTGGCCAGAAAACGGACTACCTCATTGGCTTCAGTAACTTCCATCAGCATTTCGTATTCGTTGTTTTTGAAAAAACCGTCCTGTTCCAGTTCCTTGTAAAAATCGAGTTTCCCGGTCAGTTCCTTGTTGTCAACCGAAAGGATGCGGATGCCGTTCAGTTTCGAAAGCACATCGCTGGTGGCATCGTCGCCGGTTTCAATTTTACTGGCAAACCCCAGCAGTTTTCCTGAAATACTCACCGTAGTAAATCCCTCTTTGTTAGCATATTTTTCAAACAATCTGTCAACGGGTGTTTTTTGTGCAAGCACTGCCATTGGCAATACAACTGCAAGAATTAAGATTATTCGTTTCATGGCATCAATTTTTAAAATTTAAAATTTTACTTTTTCACTTCTTTTATTTTCATTTCACTTTTCACTGTTCACTGTTCACTGTTCACTGTTCACTGTCCACTGTCCACTGTCCACTGTCCACTGTTCACTGTCCACTGTTCACTGTTCACTGTCCACTGTCCACTGTTCACTGTCCACTGTCCACTAATCCCCGTTCATCTTTTCAATCATTTCCAAATATTCATTCACCGGTTTTACTCCTTTTTGCATTGGCTCCATGGCTGTTTCAAGTTTGTTGAAGTTAGCCAGCCCAGACAGTCCTTTGTTGTATTTGGCCGATATATACCCGAGCGTTTCTTCTGCATAAGCGTAAGCTATCTCCGGATTGTCGAATGTATCTTTGAATTGTTCTTCACTTTGCTGGAAAAAGAGTAATCCGCCAATTACAATAATTATGGAGGCTGCAATTCCCGTAACCATTTGCCACAGCCAGCGGGTTTTCGGTTTTTCTATGGGTTCATTTTTCATAATGAAATCCATGATTTCTACTTCCAGTTTTTCATCTGTTCCGTTTTCAGTAAGTTTTGAGATTCCGCTGAAAAATCCGGTATATTCCTTTAATTCGTCTGCCACATTACCCGACAGAAAGTAGCTTTCCAGAAGCCGTTCTTCGGCCAGTGAACTTTCGCCGTTAAAATAGCGTTGCAGTAAGTATTTTACTTCTTTCGTTTCCATTTGAATTCAATTTTAAAAATTCATCGCGCACTTTTTTTCTTGCCCTCGACAGGTTTACCCTTATTGCATTCACCTGTAACCCGGTACGTTCGGCAATTTCTTCGTACTCCAGTTGTTCTATATCGCGTAAGTGCATTACTTTTTGCTGCAGGTCGGGCAATTGTTCAATCAGGGTTTTTATCTGTCCGGCAGCTTCGTTCAACTCAATTTGTGAATGAACATCAATGGTTTCCTGCTTCATTTTGCGGTCGGTTTCTGCATCGATAGGAACCACTTTGTTCGCCCTTAAAATATCGAGGCAGCGGTTCCGTGTCATCCGCATCGCAAAAGCTTCCATGTTTTCAATCTGCTCCAGTTCTTCCTTTTTTTGCCAGAGTTTCAGGAATACATCCTGTACTACATCTTTGGCTTCGTCCTCGTCTTTCAGAAAGCGGACCGCAAACCGGAGCAACTTTTTGCTCACCGGCAGAACCTTCGTTTTGAAATCACTGTCAACCATTCGCTTTTCTGTTTTTCCGCTGCTTTTTTAGCAGGTTGTCAAAGTTAAGACGAAGGGGGGTAAAATTCATTACATACCAAATGAAATTTTTCCATCTTTATTAAAACTGCTTTAAATCTCTGGTATTTTTTTATAATTTGACTTGAAAAACGGTAAAAAACCTACAATTTTGCCATTATGAAACCAATTTTGTTTGAAAATACTATAACTGTTTTTTTGGTGTTGAATCGGATTCTTCTCCACCTCACTCAATGGGTATCTTTTGAACCGATTGGAAAAGTACAGTACCGTTTGCTAAAACGGTAATAATAAAAGGAGCCAAATTAATCACCTTTTATTTCATAAAAACGGATTAAGGTTTTACAATGCAGTTTTACCCATGTAAAATTGGAATAAGTTATTTTTATGGGAATGAATAGTTTAAAATATAAAGTATGGAACAGAATTTAAGTAATGCAGTTTCAATTTTGGTAGTTGGAATGATTACCGTTCTTTTAATCCTTTGGTTTGTGGTGATTATTGGAAACCTGCTTATCCGGGTTACCAATAAATACTGGCCTGCGCCTCAGAATGAAGGAAAAACAGGAACAGGAATCCGTACCATTTCATCGGGAACTATAGCTGCTATTATGGCTGCTGTTGAGGCAGTTACAGGAGGTGAAGGAAAAGTAACAAAAATAGAAAAAGAATAATTTCAAAATATAAAAGAGAATTATCATGGCAAAAGAAATTAAGTTCAGCTTACTGTATCGCGATATGTGGCAATCGTCAGGGAAATATGTTCCAACGGTTGACCAGTTATTAAAGGTAGCGCCTGAAATTATAGATATGGGTTGTTTTGCACGGGTTGAAACCAATGGTGGCGGCTTTGAACAGATTAACCTGTTGTTTGGAGAAAATCCAAACGTGGCCAATAGACAATGGACTCAGCCATTTAATGATGCAGGCATTCAAACCCACATGCTTGAACGAGCACTGAATGGCATTCGAATGAGCCCGGTACCTGCTGATGTGCGTAAGTTAATGTATAAAGTAAAGAAAAAACAAGGGACCGATATTGCACGTTCTTTCTGTGGTTTAAACGACCCAAGAAATCTTGAGGGTTCTATCAAATATGCCAGGGAAGGCGGAATGATTTCTCAGGCTGCCTTAAGTTTAACCGTTTCGGAAGTGCATACTGTAGTATATTACACTAACCTGGCCGACCAGCTCATTGAAATGGGTACTGACGAAATTTGTATTAAAGATATGGCTGGTATTGGTCGTCCGGCATTTTTAGGCAAAATAGTAAAAAACATCAAAGACCGTCATCCACAAATTCCGGTTCAGTATCATGGTCATGCCGGGCCAGGTTTTCAAATGGCTTCCATCCTCGAAGTTGCCCGTGCCGGAGCAGAATATATTGACGTGGGTATGGAACCGCTTTCGTGGGGAACCGGCCATGCCGATTTGCTTGCCGTGCAGGCCATGCTGAAAGATGCCGGTTTTAAAGTGCCCGAAATTAATATGAAAGCTTACATGCACGTTCGCGCACTTACCCAGAGTTTTATTGACGACTTTTTGGGATACTATATTAACCCCAAAAATCGTCTGATGAACTCTCTGCTAATTGGACCCGGATTGCCCGGAGGTATGATGGGAAGCCTCATGTCCGACCTCGAAAACAACCTTGCCAGCATTAATAAATGGCTTAGGAAACATGGAAAAGAGGAACTTACACAGGATGATTTATTAATCAAGCTGTTCGACGAAGTGGCACACATCTGGCCAATGCTGGGATATCCGCCCCTGGTTACTCCTTTTAGCCAGTATGTGAAAAATCTGGCACTGATGAATGTGATTCAGCTTGAAAAAGGAAAAAAACGCTGGTCGATGATTGCCGACAACATTTGGGATATGATTCTGGGTAAATCAGGAAAACTGCCTGGCGAACTCGATCCGGAAATTATTAAACGGGCAGAAAAAGAAGGTAAAGTATTTTATACCGGAAATCCGCAGGATTTATATCCGGATCAACTGGATGAATTCCGTGATGAGATGAAAGACAATAACTGGGACTTTGGTGAGGACGATGAAGAGTTGTTTGAACTGGCTATGCACCCGGAACAGTATCGGGCATACAAATCAGGTCAGGCAAAAGCCGCATTCGAAAAAGACCTTGCTGAAAGAAAAGCCGAAGAGGGAAAAGCAAAAGTGCCAAATGTACCGGCTTCTGTTCCCCAAAACGGATTTGAACCCAAAAAACTTCATGTTGAGGTGAACGGGGAAAAGTTTGTGGTGAATGTTTCTTATGACGAAACCAGCGGGCAGAAGAAAAAAGAACATGCACCGGTTGAAACTGCTCCCAAAGAATCTGCGATTGTTGCCGGCTCGTTAAAGGAGATTATTGCACCCCTCGAAGGAAAGTTTTTCCTCACCAAAGATTCTTCAGAAAAGGCAATCAAGCCGGGCGATAAGGTTAACAAAGGTGATGTGCTTGGGTATATCGAATCGATGAAAACTTACAATGCCATTGTTTCAGAAGAATCGGGGAAAGTGGCAGAAGTTTGCATCAACAACGGCGATGCAGTTGACGAAGATGATGTAATTATTAAATTACTGTAAAACAATGCAGGATATATTTTCAAATTTGTTTGAAATGACTGCGCTTGGAGCTATTAGTTACAAAACAGTCATTATGTGGATAATCGCTTTTGTGCTGCTATACCTTGGTATTAAAAAGAAATATGAACCGTTGTTGCTGGTTCCAATCGGATTTGGCGTTTTGGTTGCCAACTTTCCCGGAGCCGAAATGGGCATTGTTGATGCATCAAATATTGAACTGGGAGATGGCCGGTACAAGAACCTATTTGAAATTGCTCATGAATACGGGATTCTCAATTTTCTTTATTTCTCGCTCATTAAAACGGGCTTTTTGCCTCCAATCATCTTTATGGGTGTGGGCGCATTAACCGATTTTGGTCCAATGCTGCGAAACCTGAGGTTGGCATTCTTTGGGGCAGCAGCACAAATTGGAATTTTCACAGTTCTCATTGGCGCCATCCTGTTTGGATTTAATTTGAATGAAGCGGCTTCGCTTGGTATTATAGGCGGTGCAGATGGCCCTACCGCAATTTATACTACCATTAAACTGGCTCCGCATTTGTTGGGGCCCATTGCCATTGCTGCTTATTCATACATGGCGCTGGTGCCGGTAATAATTCCGTTTGTGGCAAATTTATTTATTACGAAGAAAGAATTTGTCATAAACATGCGGGAGATGGATAAAAAGTACCCCGCAAAACGTGAAATTAAGAATATAAAAGCGGTGAAAATTATTTTCCCGATTGCCTTGGGGACAGCCGTGGCCATTTTTGTTCCGTCGTCAGTTCCGTTGCTGGGCATGTTGTTTTTCGGAAATCTGGTGAAGGAAATCGGAACCTCAACCAGCCGTTTGGCCGACGCCGCCAGCGGACCCATAATGAACACGGCAACCATTTTCCTGGGCTTAACGGTTGGCGCAACCATGACTGCCGAGGTTTTTCTTATACCCAAAACCCTGGGTATAATCGTGGGGGGTTTCATTGCTTTTGCCTTGTCAGTAACCGGTGGAATTTTCGCCGTTAAAACCTATAACCTTTTTGTGCAAAAAAAAATAAATCCGCTCATTGGGGCAACTGGGTTGAGCGCCGTGCCCATGGCATCGCGGGTTGCCAACGAAATGGCACTTAAATACAATTCATCGAACCACATTTTGCAATACTGTATGGCAAGCAACATTTCAGGTGTTATTGGGTCGGCAGTTGCAGCCGGTGTGTTGATTTCGCTGGTGTAAGAACCATTATACATAAATTGGAAAAGAAAATTCCCGGGAGTTTCGGCTTGCCGGGAATTTTTTTTGGTTTGAAATGAATTATAACACTTTCTCCACCTGCAAAAAAATTACTATTTTACCGCAAAATAATTCTGCATTAAAACCGTAAAATATGGACAGAAGATCATTCATTCAAAAAACAACAATCGGAACAGCCGGCATGGTAACGGCTTTCCATATTCCTGCATTTGCCCAAAACCGGAAGATTAAAATCGGGTTAATTGGAGCAGGCTGGTATGGTATGGTGGTTGCCAAAGCTGCCCTGAAAGTTGGCGGGGTTGAGTTAACCGCTGTTTGCGATGTGGATTCCGAGCACCTGAAAAACAGTGCAGCCGAAATGGAATCGCTTCAGGGAAGCAGACCTAAAGAATTTAAAGACTATCGGGAGTTGCTGAACATGAAAGGCCTGGAGGCGGTAATAATCGGAACTCCGCCGCAATGGCATGCCCTGCAGTTTGTTGCGGCCTGCGAAAAAGGGCTCGGTATTTTCTGCGAAAAACCGCTTGCCTACGATGTGGAAGAAGGCAAAGCCATGATAAAAGCTGTGGAAAAAGCCGGAAACATTGTTCAAATTGGTTTTCAGCGACGGCAAAGTGCAGCTTTTCAAAAGGCAAAAGAGCTGATTCAGGATGGAACCACCGGCAAAATCCATCAGGTTGGCGCGCAGATTCATTACAATCCGGTGCATGAAGATACTACTATTCAGAACCCGCCGGCATCGCTCGACTGGGATACCTGGTGCGGACCGGCGCCCAAATTGCCATACCGGCCAAACATTGCACACAAAGCCTGGCGATTGGAAAAGGAATACGGCAACGGCCATTTGGTTGACTGGGGCATCCACCACATCGACATTATCCGCAAAACAATGGACCTCGGAATACCCAAATCTTTTCAATCCAGCGGCAGCCTGGAAATTCTGAAAGGCAAAATTACCACGCCCGACACGCTGAATGCCATCATGCATTTTGAAGAATGCCCGGTAATTTGGCAGCACCGGCTTTGGGGCAGCGGCGATTTGAATCCGCAATTCAACAATGGCGTTTTCTTTTACGGCGAAAAAGCCACCCTGTTTGCATCTGACAACAAGTTGGTTTTAATGCCCGCCGGAAGAAACCAAAGTCAGCAGGAGATGGATATTCCCACGCCGGATATGCAGGAAAAACATGTGGCCGATTTCATTAACGCTGTAAAAGCAAAAGATAAACGGCTGCTGAGTTGCACTACTGAAGATGCCTGGAAATCCACCACAACGGTGCAACTGGCTATGGCCGCCTATTACACCGGTAGCGAAATAAAATGGGAGGCTGCAGCTAAAACGGTTTTGAACAATCCGGCGGCAGCAAAATTATTGGCACGACCCTACAGGGACGGATATATAAGACCATCATAAGGATTTAATATCTTTCCTTGTATAAGATTGATAAAAAATTTGAATTGTATTATAAATTTCTAAAAATGAAAATATTAAGTATCACTTTTTTCCTGATGATTTCTTTTACTGCTTTTTCTCAAAAGAGCAAAATAATAGCAAAGAATGCCGAAATAGAAAAACCCGGAACCGGTTTTGCATTTACTGAAGGCCCTGCGGTTGCGCCCGATGGTAAGGTTTATTTTACCGACCAGCCCAACGACCGCATTTATGTATGGGATGAAAAAGAAGGCATTTCACTGTGGCTGGAAGGTACACGCCGCTCCAACGGCATGTATTTCAACGCAAAAGGACAACTGGTAACCTGCACCGATTTGTACAATCAGCTCGGTTATTTCGATGAAAACAAGGAGTTCCATCTCATTCATGAAGGATACGACGGAAAATTGCTTAATGCACCCAACGATTTGTGGATTGCACCCAACGGAGGCATTTACTTTTCCGATCCATACTACCACAGAAAATGGTGGAAAGAGGGCAGGGGTGAAGAGCAGGATGTGCGCGGGGTTTATTATCTCAGTCCGGAAGGAAAAATTACAAGAGTAATCGACGATTTTGTGCAACCTAATGGATTAATCGGCACGCCAGGCGGTAAAATCCTTTACGTGGCTGACATTAACGATCGGAAAATCTGGAAGTACGATATTCAGTCCGACGGTTCACTGGCCAACAAAACATTTTTTGCTCCACATGGCTCCGATGGGATGACTATCGACAACAAAGGCAATGTTTACCTCACATCAGGAAAAGTCTGGGTTTATTCTCCGGAAGGCGAATTGGTTCAGGAAATTGAATTTCCCGAAAACCCGGCGAATATCTGTTTCGGAGGTAAAAAGCAGAAAACCCTGTTTGTTACTGCACGAACATCGGTTTACACATTAGAAATGAAAGTGAAAGGAGTAGATTAATGCTAAAAGTAGTTATACTTGGATTTGGGTTTATGGGAAAAACCCACACCGGGAATCTTTTGAAAAATCCCCATGCACAGTTGGTTGCCATCGTGGACAAAAATACGGAAAACATTCAAAAGAACCTGAATGAGGAATCTGGGAACTTTTCAACGGATTCTTTTAGCGAAGAGGAACTTTCGAAAGTGAATATTTACAATGGTTTTGCCGAATGTTTGAAAATTGAAAAACCCGATGCCTGTGTGATTGCAGTGCATACCAACCTGCATGTTGAAATGGCAAAACTGGCGATCGGTTCCGGTTGCCACGTTTTTCTGGAAAAACCATTTACACTCAACATAGAGGAGGGACAAAAGCTGATTGATTTGGCCCGTGCAAAAAACAAAATTCTGATGATTGGCCACGTGGTTCGGTTTATGCCTGCTTATTTGAAGCTAAAAACCTGGATTAACACCAATGAATTTGGCAAACTGGAATTCCTTTCGCTGTCGCGCTTTTCGGGTGTGCCGGCCTGGGGCCAGTGGAAAGACAAACAAAAGGATTTTGGTTCTTCCGGCGGCGCTCTGTTCGACCTGGTGATTCACGACATCGATTTTGCCCAATGGGTTTGCGGTATTCCCGATGAAATAAGCGCCAGTTGCCTTCCCGGTAAACTTAGCAACCACGATTATGTTTCGGCAATTTGGAACTATCGAAATAAAAAACTCCATGTAAAAATTGAAGGCGGAAACACCTTTCACACTGCTTATCCTTTTCATGCCTCCTTTTCGGCACGTTTTGAAAATGCCAGCGTTTTATATTATCCGAAGGACCCGGAAAACATCATCGTTACAACCGATACCGAAACCACCTTAATTCCTGCCGGCGATGCCAATGATGGATTTTCGGGTGAACTGGACTATTTTATTAATTGTATTGCGGAAGACAAGCAACCGGAAAAGTGCACCCCCGAATCGGCGCTGGAAAGTATAAGGATTTGTTACAGGCACCTCAAATGATTTTGTGCGCGAATAAATTGGAATTATCTTTAGTGTTTTCTAACTAAATGAAAACGGACAAAAAAATATGGGATGACTTTAGAAAGGGTGAAAATTACGCCCTTTCACATATTTATTTTCAACATGTTCAAATGCTTTTCCGGTATGGAAAAAAGTTTTCCCATGACGATGAATTGATAAAAGACACCATTCAGGACCTGTTCTTCGACCTCATTCGAACCCGCAAAAATATCGGAGAAACCGATAACATTTGTTTTTATCTGATGGCTTCCTTTCGCAGGAAACTATCCAAAAGTATCAAAAGAAAAATACCCCTTGAATATTCAGATAGCAATGAATTGATCGCCGAAATTGTATATTCTGCCGAACATGACCTTATTGACAAAGAAGAGTTGTCTCAGCGGGAAACGGCTGTGAAAAAGGCATTGGCCGAACTCAGCGCCAAACAACGGGAAATTCTTTTTTACAAATTTACCTGCAATTTCGATTACGAACAGATTTGTGAAATAATGAACCTGCAGTATGATTCGGCCCGAAAACAGGTTTCCCGTGCCCTGAAAGCTATGAAAGAAATTCTTTCAGGTTCAGATATGTTTCTCTTCTTTTTGGGAATTCTTTCTGATAGAAAAAATTCTCCCGCAGATTCCGCAGAATAGCGCAGATGTTTTATGCATTCCTTCCTGTCCACAAAACTCCAATTCCCGCCTTTCATTATAAAAGGGTAGTGCTCTGCCCAAAAATTAATAGTTTTAGGTTAGTTGGAAACAGCGCTCTTTTTTGCGGGAGCGCTTTTCTTAAAAAAAGTTAAAAATTTTGTCCACAAAAAAACCAAACTTGTCTTTCTTTAATTGTAAACGACCAATAATTTGATGAAACATCAACAGTATTTGAACTTTAGTCTGGAACAACTCCTCGAAGAAAAATCTTTCATTTCCTGGGTATTAAAACAAGAAAATAATATAGAATGGGAGAATTTTATGGAATCCAATCCCGGATTTCGTTCCAAAGCAAAAAAAGCCCGCGAGATTATTCATTTGCTGCAGGAAAGGTATGATGTACTCGATGAAAATTCAGTTCTGGAAATCTGGAAAAACATCGACAAATACGAACAACAATACAAGCAAAATGTGCGCAAATTAAAAATCAGAAGAAGGCTGAGTTGGGCTGCTTCTGTTTTACTTGTTATTTCGATCGGTACGTTTGGTTACATGTATCTAAATGAAAAGGATCAGGGCTATCAGTTTGTTTCTTCAGGTGCACAACAAAGCAGCGAGGCCCGGATGGTACTCTCAACAGGAGAGGAAATTGCCCTAAAAAAAGACAATTCTACTATTGTCCTGAATGACTCAACCAACCAGGTAACTGTTAACGACAGCATTGTCGATTTATCGGAAAAAACAGAAGTTGGACAGCAAAAGGCGCAGATGAACGAGGTTGTAATTCCTTACGGAAAAAAGACGGAATTATTGCTGGCCGACGGCACAAAAGTGTGGCTCAATGCCGGAAGCAGGTTGGCTTTCCCTTCCAGGTTTACCGGCAAAATCCGCGAAATTTACCTCGAAGGTGAAGCCTGTTTTCGGGTAGCAAAGAATGAAAATCAGCCGTTTATTGTAAAGGCCGGAAATCTGAATGTGAAAGTTCTGGGAACTCACTTTAATATCTCTGCCTATCCGTCCGATGCAAATATTGAAACTGTTCTGCTGGAAGGAAGCGTAGCTGTGGAAAAGCCAAAAACTTTTGGGCTGGGTAAGAGTGAGGTAGTATTAAAGCCCAGTCAAAAAGCCAGCTTTATAAAAGAACAAAACGAATTTACCGTTACCGACGAGCCCGATTTGAACTTGTACATTGCCTGGACTTCCGGCTGGCTTAAATACGACAGGGAAAGCCTTTGGTCAGTGCTGAGGAAAGTGGAACGGTACTACAATGTTGAAATTCAATTACCTGCCAATTATCCGGGCGATGATGAAATAACCGGAAAGCTTGACCTGAAAGAATCACTGGACGCAGTAATGGTTGTATTGGCAGATGCTTCAGGATTTGAATACCGTATAAATGAAAATAAAGTGGCTATTGAAAGAATAATAAAAGAATTGCAACGAAAATAACAAATGTCAAATAAAAGATGAAAACCGGAAGGCCTGCCTGCCCGCCGGTTTTCGGATAAATTAAAATTGTGTTTAATCTAAACAGTGTAAAAGTATGAAAAAACTATGTAAGTTATTAAGCTTTTCAAGAGGAAGCTTGTTTAAAATTGGTTTAAAAATGAAACTAGTGGCCGTTTTAATGTTTGCAGTTTTTGCAGTTTCGGCAGCCGATAGTTATTCACAGGCTGTTACTTTCAGTTTAAAACTGAAGGATGCAACCGTAAGGGAAGTATTTGATCACATCGAAGATCAAAGCGAGTTCATTTTACTTTATAACGAAAAGTGGGTGGACGTAAATCGCCGGGTGGACATAGATGTTCAAAATGAGACTGTTGATAAAGTGCTCGATCAAACCTTTGAAGGCACCCGGAACACATACAAAATTTACGATCGCCAGATTGTAGTTTTAAAGGATGAAAAAGCCGAATTACCAGCCGGTTTACAATTGCAAATTAATGATACACAGATTGAACAACCTCAGCAAAAAGAGGTTTCAGGCAGAGTTACCGATTCCGGTGGATTGCCGTTGCCTGGCGTATCTGTGATTATTAAAGGAACAACCATTGGAACGGTAACCAATTCAAACGGAGAGTTCTCACTTCGTGTTCCGCAGAATGCTGAAATTTTACAATTTTCTTTTGTGGGTATGAAACCGCAGGAAATTTTAATTGGTGAAAGAACCAGTTTTTCAGTAGTAATGGAAGAAGAGACTTTCGGTATTGACGAGGTCGTAGCCATCGGTTATGGTACAATCAAGAAAAGTGATATAACAGGTTCTGTTTCTTCGGTTGGTTCAGACGTAATTTCTGCATATCCTTCCATTGGTGCGATTCAGTCTTTGCAGGGAAGAGCTGCCGGACTCCAGATAACTGCCAACAATGGTGAACCCGGAGCAACTCAAAAAGTAAGGATTAGAGGCGGAACGTCAATTAATGCAAGCAGTGACCCGATTTTTGTGATTGATGGTTTTGTAGGGGCTGCTTTGCCACCACCGGAAGATATTGAATCCATTGAAATTTTAAAAGATGTTTCGGCCACAGCTATTTATGGTTCCCGGGGAGCAAACGGTGTAATAATGGTTACCACAAAACGTGGACGAACAGGAAAAGCCAGAATTGAATTAAACACTTCCTATTCTGTTCAAAACGAAATTAATCGTTTGGATTTATTAAACGCAGATCAGTTTATGGATTACATCCGCGAAGCAAGGCCCAACATTGAACCGGCCGGGGGTAATACCGACTGGCAGGATGAAGTATTCAGGACGGGCGCCGTTCAAAATTATCAGCTTTCTATTTCAGGAGGAAATGAAGCAGTTAATTATTACGTTTCAGGTACTTATTTCGATCAGCAAGGCGTTATAATCAACTCGGCGTTTAACCGATTTTCAATTACAAGCAACATTGATATTTTCGCTAGTGAAAAGTTCAAAATGGGAGTGAATCTTTTCGCCCAAAGAAATACAAAAGACGGAGTAAGAACTCAGGAAGGTTCCGGTGGACTTACACCGGGTGTAATTTCTTCTGTGTTTAAGTTTGAACCTGACCAGTCTATTTACAGACCTGATGGTACATTTACAATTGGTCGGCTTCATGACCCGATTGATAACCCGTATGCCATTGCCACACAATTGGAAGATGAAGAGGTTAGTGATCGTTTTCAGGGGAATGCATTTGGTGAATACCAACTGTTGGAAAATCTGCGTTTTAGAACAACATTTGGGGCAACTACCAACAGCGGAAGAAGAGGCAGATATTCTCCTTCCACCCTTCAGGAAGGAAGAAATGTTGGTGGCGGCGATGCCAGAGTGGACGGGTGGAAAAGTACTCTTTTCCTGAACGAAAACTACCTTACATATGATCGTAATTTTGATGAAATACACCACCTGACCGCAATGGCAGGGTATTCTTTTCAGTCATCTGTATCTGAAAGCTGGGGTGGTAGAAGTCAGTCTTTCATTACTGACGGAATTTCATTCTGGAATTTGGGCTCAGGCGCCACAAATCAGGCTCCCAACTCAAGTCTTGTTGACTGGCGCACCTCCTCCTATTACGGAAGGTTGAACTATGCTTTTATGAGTCGTTACCTGTTGACTTTCACTGCAAGGTATGACGGTTCTTCCAATTTTAGCGCTAACAACAAATGGGCATTTTTCCCGTCAGGTGCTTTTGGCTGGAATATGAAAAATGAAACGTTCATGGAAAATGTGGACTGGATTAGTAACTTGAAATGGAGACTGAGTTATGGATTTACCGGAAATCAGGCCATTTCTCCTTACGAAACCCTGGCGCGTTTTTCTCCCGTATTTAGCGTAATTGGCGGAAATACAGTGAATGCAGCAAGGCCAACCACAGTATCAAACCAAAATTTGACATGGGAAACAACTTCTCAATTAAATTTAGGTTTGGATGTAGGATTTTTAAATGAAAGGATTGCACTAACACTGGATGCATACCGTATGGTAACTTCCGACCTCCTTTTCTCCGTTCAGTTGCCTCAGTATTCAGGTTATACAAGTCAAATCAGAAATATTGGTGAAGTTGAGAATAAAGGTTTCGAAGCAATGATTACTTCCCGTAACTTTACAGGTGAATTCCAGTGGAAAATGGATGTTAACATTTCTGCAAACAAAAATAAAATTCTGACACTGCCAGATGGCAATGATATTCAATACGGATCAGGCCCGGGCCATATGGTTGGTTTAGGCAATACTCAAATTTTGCGTGAAGGAGAATCTGTGGGAGTTTTTTATGGCTGGATTTATGACGGAGTTTACCAGGAGGGGGATACATTTATTCCCGGAGGGGGCTTTGAACAAGCTGCCGGTGGTGAGAAATTCAGGGATATTGACGGACGGGGAACTGACGGGCAACTTACCGGTCAGCCCAATGGCACGTTGAATAATGACGACAGAACAATCATTGGCAGTCCGCATCCTGATTTTATTTGGGGATGGAACAATGATTTTAAATGGAAAAATTTTGATCTGAATTTGTTTTTTCAGGGATCGCAGGGAAATGATATCCTGAGTTATACTTTGATGGAACTTGACCTGTTGGCCGGTATAAATAATGCCACTACCAATGCACTGAATCGCTGGACCCCGCAAAATACCGATACGGATGTTCCGAGGGCAATGGTAGGTCGCACACGTCGTGTTTCCTCCAGGTGGATTTATGATGGCAGTTATGTCAGACTGAAAAATCTATCCCTGGGTTACAACCTGCCGGCTTCTGTGCTGAGCGATTTGGGACTTTCCAAATTGAGGGTTTATGTTAGCGCACAGAATATTTTGACGCTTACAAATTACCCGGGATATGATGCTGAAGTAAATTACAATACCGGGGGTAGTACGAATGGCAACCGAAATCTGGGACTCGATTATGGAAGTTATCCAAATGCCAAATCTTACACTGTTGGTGTAAATCTTGGATTTTAAAAGAGTTGTATAATTTGAATAATAAAAACAATAAAGCGTTCACATTATGAAAAAAATAATATATAAAGTATTGATATTGATACTTGTTTTTAATTTCTCTTCATGTGTTGATTTGGAAGAGAAACCAATTGGCCTGCTGGCTCCTGAATCTCTTTTCAAAACCACCAGAGATGTTGAAATTGCAATTTTCGGAGCTTATGGCTGGATAGCATCTGAAAGACTTTACGGAAGGCAGTTTGTTTCTGCTGTTATGCTAAGAAGCGATATGGTGGATATTGGCGACCGTGGAACACCTGCTGCAAGGCAACAGGTTAATGATTTCAATATGGATGCAAACAATGATATGGTACGCGTATTCTGGCCCTACTGGTATCAGACAATCAGTGCAGTAAATGCTGCAATTGCAGGTGCAGAAAGTCTTGGTTTAACTGATGCCGAAGTAAATCCATTAATTGCTGAAGCAAGATTTGTCAGAGCCTTCAGTTATTATCATTTGGTAAGGGTTTTTGGTGAGATTCCTTACATTGATTATTTTATTACCGATCCTCAGGCAGTTGCTGATGTTTCCAAAACTCCTGTTGATGAAATTTACATAGGAATTATTGCCGATTTGCAATTTGCAAAAGAATGGCTGCCTGACAGTTATTTGGGGAATATTAAATCGAGGCCTACAAAAGGTACTGCAGCATCCTATCTTTCCTCGGTTTATCTAACAAGAGAAAACTTTCAAAATGCATATAGCGAGGCAAAATGGGTAATAGACAACAGGGAAAGGTTTGGTTACAGCCTCGAAACAGATTTTCAGGAACTTTTCCGCGCAACAAACGGCGACAGACCAGAACATATATTTACTGTTGATTTTCTGGGATCACAAAATGGTGGTGGCGGAGCAAACGATGATCTTATGGCGCCCATGTCTGGTATCAGGGGAGCAGATCACCAGGGTTGGA
>JAHYIT010000260.1 GCA_019429205.1 Mariniphaga sp.
TTCGATATAATAGACGTGCAATGATGGGGGCAATATTCGATTTACTCCTTAAAAATATGGTTTCCAGTGAACCTAAAAGATTAAATAGAAACAATTTAACAGCAGCGGTCTAACCGCCTATACCAATTAATAGATACAAAAGGGAAATAGCATTCAAAACTACGTTAATGGCTTTAAAAGAGATATATGTTTATGCTGATTGGTTAGGCTTAAATGGTCCTGTATTAATCGGAACTTTGCGCGCGGAGTCAATTCGGGGAAATGAAGTTTTTTCTTTTGAATACGATGAAAACTGGCTTCATTCCGATCAGCGTTTTGTAATGGACCCCGATTTGAACTATTACTCCGGCCCACAATATCTGCATGATGAAAAGCCAAATTTTGGTTTGTTCCTGGATTCATCCCCCGACCGGTGGGGACGTGTTTTGATGCGCAGGCGGGAGGCGTGGCTGGCAAAAACAGAGAACAGGATTTGATGTCTGCTGCTTTTGAGGCTAAGTGAAACATATTATTTCGAAACACTCCCCGGTATCATTTTCTTTCCTTTTTCTGCAATGGCCAACGGGAAATATGCAAACCATTAAAAAAAGAATAATCCAAACCGTTCGAATCAGTTAAGGCTTACAAAATCAGAAGCTTAGATTTCCTGATGTAGTTGTGTTAAAGCAAATGAATTATCATATTCCCTCAACCAAATTTTTCTCTGAAAAAAAAATTCAAAATGCCAGTACATTTTTACCTGCAAAAGGTGAAAATTCCCCTTTTGGAACATAAGTGTAAGATTTTACAACATAATTTAAACATTTTGCAACATACGTGCTATGTATTGCATTTGCAATTGTTGTAACTTGAATGAAGTTATTAATCTTAAAAAAATTAAAAATCATGAAAAAATTATTCTTATGGATTTGCCTGTTATCTTTTTCATTTTTTGCAACTGATGCAATGGCGAATCTTCCTGAAATGGAATCAGCGAAAGCTGAGAATTCTAACTTGAATAACTTTTCCCACCAGATTCCTGCAAACTTTACCTGAAAACCATTTTAAATGTCACAAAAATTAACGCAAATGAAAACAGTTCACACTTTTCTGAAATCCTCAATCAAAATTTTGTTGCTGGTTTTATTTTCGGTCGGCACTTTACTTTGCTCAGCCCAGGAAAATGTTAAAAGCCTTACGTTTTACAGTAAATCGTTAAAAAAAGATCGAAAGGTTGAGGTGTTTTTGCCAGTAGATTATAATGAAAATGAATCGGTTAGATATCCGGTTATTTACTTTTTACATGGAACCAAACAAAACAGTTTCAGTGAAGGGAACATACACTATATATTAAATAAACTGATAAATAACAAAACAATATCGCCTGTTATACTTGTAAAGCCCGATGGAAGTTGCACCCCGTGGGGAGACAGTTATTTTGCAAACTCGGTTTTAAACGGAAATTTTGAGTATTATCTTGTATATGATTTGGTTGAATACATCGATTCTGCTTACAAAACCATTCCCTTTAAAGACAAAAGGGCAATTATGGGCTGGTCTGCAGGTGGCAGTTGTGCCATGAGTACAGCTTTAAAACACCCTGGCATTTTTTGTGGAGCGGCCTCCCATTCCGGCAGGATGGATATGAATACGCATGCGCTGTATATTCCCGGTATTTTATCTGAAAACGGAGGAGCCCCGGTTTCCGGCTACAGCCCAAAGGCAGGCCCCATGTCACGGGCCGTTTTTACCATGGCAGCCGCCTATTCGTCCAACCCAAACAATCCACCTCATTTTGTCGATTTCCCCTTCGACAACAACGGTAAAATAATCGATTCTGTCTGGAACCGGTGGTTGTTGCACGATTGTTCCACGCTTGCCGGGAAATTATCAAAGGAAGAAAGTCCGGCTATCTATTTCGATTGCGGCAAACAAGATGAAACGTATGCCTACCCCTTTAATACAAAGTTTGCCGAAGTATTGGATCAACTAAAATTGCCCTATCAATTTCAATCCTATCCCGGCGGCCACTACGACAGGGACAGCAGATATCCTATTGGATTGACATTTCTGGATTCGGTGATGAATAAAGTCAAATAAATGTCCCTAATGAAACCAAAAATCTTCTCACTTAAATTCGGAATCAACACCTGCTATATTATCAAGGGCAGAGGAACTATCATGATTGACGGAGGCCCTTCTAAAGCCATTGAAAAGTTTAAAAAGTATCTGATTCAATATTCCATCAATCCAAACGAAATTAAGTTGGTTGTGCTGACCCATGCCGATTTCGATCATTCAGGGTCGGCAAATGCAATCAGGGAAATAACCGGCGCTAAAATAGCTGTCCATGAAAAAGACAGGGCAATTCTTGAAGAGGGACGATTTAATTTTCCTCCCGGAGTTACTAACTGGGGAAAAATCTCGCATGCCATTTTTGCACCTGTTTTGAAAAAATTCCCAATACCACCTCAAAAAGCCGATATTATTCTGAATGATTTTGATTACCCTTTAAACGAATTTGGAATTGATGGGAAAATTATTCATACGCCCGGACATACCTCTGGCCATGTTTCAGTTCTGTTGGAAAACGGAGGTCTTTTTGCGGGTTGCCTGGCACACAATATCCGCTTGTTTACTCCCGGACCCAGATTGCCGATTTATGCAGAGGACATTGAACAAATCAAAAAAAGCTGGAAATTGGTTATCGAACAGGGGGCAAAAATGATTTACCCGGGACATGGGAAACCGTTTCCTGTAGAACGGATGTATAAATACATAAATTAAAAATATACAGAAACAAAATCTTGAAAAATTGACTGGATACAAATCATAGATCAAATAAAGAAAAATGAACTCCCTTTTTATCCAACGCTTTGAAACAGAATACAAGTCTCTGCAATACATGCTGTCAGGCTTACAGCACTCACCGACCTTTCATCGTCGGCAGATAAATAAACAAACTTCAAATCAGGCTTTTGAGCTGGTGACTTTGGTTCACCTGCTCAATTTTGCATTATCAATCAGATTATTCACCAGCCGAACCCAAGTCGGCAGGTGAAC
>JAHYIT010000261.1 GCA_019429205.1 Mariniphaga sp.
TAAATATATCTGACGGATTGTATTGAAAATGCAACCGCGATTTTCTAAACTGTTCCGGGTGGTCTTCGTATTTTTCCTCCACCCTGAATTTTTTATCCTTTTCTTCATTTTTATAGCGAAGATAGAACTGTACTTTATGTGAAGGACGAAAATCAACCTGCGCAAAAACATCCCATCCGCTTGAAGGGCCGGTAGTGGTAAAATTAATCCATTCGGAACGATAAAAATCGGAATAGGCGGAAAGCGTCACAAATTTCACGGGCAAAATGCGAGTGCCAAAATACAGGCCGGTTTCGTTGGCAGCAGCGCTTCCTTCCGAAAATGGTGTGGCCCACAAAGCATGGTAGTTTTTATCGAAGTGGCGGAACAGAGCGGAAAACTGGATGCGGTCGTGCAAATGTGCAGTGGCGCCCTGTAAAAAAGCTTTTCCTTTGGATTTGGAAACAGCCGCCTCGCCAAAAAACTGGTATTTTCCTTTGCTGTAAAGGTAATCGGCGGCTGCCACCAGATTTTCTTTTCCACTGAAACGAAAGCGGTTGTATAGCTGGCCGCTCCTGATGAAAGGCATATTGAACTGCCGGTAGAGAACCGTGGCGCCAACTTTCAAATTTTGAAATTGCCACGAGGAAACTGCACCGGCATTCAAATCGTTAACGCTGTTTTTGTCTTCAATCTCACTTTGGGTGCGGTGATAACCCGAGGTTTGCAGGCTGGTGAAATAATTTCCGACCGAATCGTTAAAAGCCCGGTTGCCGTCGCTGTTTTTTTGTGAATAAAACAAACTCAACCGTGCATCTCCCAGTTTCAGTGTGGTGGAAATGCCCCTGAAAAACTGGTTTTCGTCGGTAGATGTGTATGGCCGAACCCCCTGGTTGGTTTTGAATATGTTCAGTGTGTTTAGTGATTTTCCGGTGGCAAATCCCTGCCAGAGCACCAGTCCCTGTCCGCTGCGCACCACAAAATCTCCCACCGTAATATTTTCAACTACCGAACTGATTTTCAGACTTAAATGGCCGGAATAAAAATCAAATCCATGCTTGTTTGAACCGGCAAAAAAAGCCTCACCAGGATCTTTCTCAGCCGTTATTCCGGCAGAAATATTGTCGCCCGACAGGAACCGGTAGCGGCTGTAATACCGGGCCCGGTTTCCTTCATAAGGTGTGGTGCCATCGTCTCTTTGTTTATATCCTCGTGGTTTCTGCACCGTGCCAAGTGTTCGCGCCAGAAGTTCATGCCTGCCGTATTTCAGCATTTCCGGAACGGAGCGGGGTTCTTCCTCCACCGGTCCAAACCAAATGAACGGTTCCATTTTCATGAGCAGTTCGGGCGAAAATCCGTCAACTGTATTCAGTTCATATACAGAAAACGCCGGGCCAAATTCCCGGAGATAATC
Source organism: Mariniphaga sp. (assembly GCA_019429205.1). GTDB lineage: Bacteria > Bacteroidota > Bacteroidia > Bacteroidales > Prolixibacteraceae > Mariniphaga. The sequence goes on from JAHYIT010000261.1 coordinate 1,394, forward strand.
CAACAATTTCTGAATCCGGATGTCATCCAGTAAATGCAGCCGTGAAAGCTGGTCACGCGTGGAAGTGTTTATGTTTAACGGATTGTTGGCAAAACCTTCCAAATCCTCAATAATAAGAAGCGCATCTGTTTCTTCGCCAAGTTCTTCCAGAATCGATTCAATAATGGATTCCAACTGTACAGCAGCATCGGGGACCTGCGATAAGGCTGCAAACGAAAAAAAAGTAAGCAACACAAAAATTGCATGTTGAAGTTTCCTGGTCATTGCAAATGAATTTGAACCGAAACAGAAGGGGTGATTCCCAAATTTCCGTGGTAGCTGAATCCAAGGTCGGCCGAAACATTTCCGGCTTTGTAGCCAACTCCGGCGGTGTATTTGAACGGTTTGCCCGAAACGCCAAACCGCAGCGCCATATTTTCAACGGGCAAAAATTCAATGCCGGATTTCAGAAGTACCGGATTCTGATTGTCTTTTTCCGCTTCAAAGGCTACCAGTACCATTTCATCGAAAATGTAATGGCCGCCGGTGCGGAAAACTACCGGCATTTCTGTTTTCCCGGCAGGCGCTTCAATTCCGCCTTTCACAGGGTTAAAAACATGGGCGCCCAGATGCAGTTTTTCCGAAGGCTGAAACAAAACGCCACCTTCAAACGTGGCAAACCCTTTTGCCCGTGCATTTTCAGGGAAAGTCTGGGCAAGGTAGTCGAGCTGAACGCCGGCGCTCCATTTTTCAGAAAGCTGCCGGGCGTAGGCCAGCGCATATTTGTTTTCCTTGAAAACCCCGCTTCCGAACTGAAAAAAACTCAATCCGAATGCCCCTTCTCCCACAGGCAATACCACCGAACCGGATGAAAGGGACAGCAAGTCAACGCCAAACCTCGATTCATAAAAAAAGCCGGCAGAAAATCCGTCCAGCCTTGCAATTCCCGCCTGGTTGTGAAACGTTCCCCACACATCGGAAAACGAAACCGAAGCATGCGAAAGGCCCAGCGAACGGGCACCAATGGGGTGGTTTTCGATGGCATTAACAGTAGATCCAAAAATAAAAACAAAGCTTGCCAGTAAAAAAAATATCTTTTTAAACTGGTTGCCTGTTTTTAGTTTTGGTTGATATGTAAACTGGTTGTTTTGCAATAAATTAAGTTATTCTAAATCAAAAGATAATACTCTTGCCAAACCATATTTAATTTCATTTGAAATCTCAACAGAAACAGTACCGAGCTTCTTTACAAACCGGTTCTCAGAAACAGAACGAACCTGAAAACAATCTGCAGAGGAAAGTTTTTTTAACCCATTGATTGGAGTTGGTTCAATTCTTATCATCCACGGAGCAATGTCAAACTTTTCTTTCCAGTCAGTAACAGGAACGATTATTTTTAAAGGAAGAATTCCTAAAGAATTATCATTCACAACAATCGCAGGTCGTGTTTTTTTTATTTCAGCCCCCATTGTAGGGTCGAGATTTATCAACCAGATTTCACCTTGTTTCATAAAAATCTTCAAAATCAATATTCGTAAAAGCTGTTAAATCCGTATCTGTTTTATAATCTGAATATAAAGCTTCAGCGGCCAGGTTCATCTGATTCAAATCCTCTTTTTTTCTTATTGTATGCAATGTTTTTTCTACCAAATACATGCGCTTGTGTAGCGGCAGTTTTTCAATTTCCTTTAAAAGATCATCTGTGTT
>JAHYIT010000068.1 GCA_019429205.1 Mariniphaga sp.
CAGTGCAAATTTGATGGAAACGAAGTTCGGCGGAGCCAAATTTATTTTGTTTTTTTCTTCCCCCCCCCGCAAAAAAAGAAGAAGGAAACCCCACCCACATTGCAGCATCCCGTTGACTATCGGGACAAACCCGCACAGCCTGCCCCGACCCTTCAACGATTTTATTTATGTAAATCACCTTACATTTGTTACATGAAGACTCAATAATTCTTTTAGTTCATTGTGATTTTAGTAATTTAATTTGTGGCGATATATTTTTATTAATATGGTTGATTGATTTTATTCTTATCATCCTTAAAATACCATTTAAAGGCAATTTATTTGTTTTGTCGATATTAAAAGAGTATTTTTATATCGCCATAATCAAAATTACATTATCATGAAAAAAGATGTTCTTTCTAAATCATTGGACGGTTCAATTTCGTTAATAATTAGTCCCAGCGATCCGGTTGCCTGGAAGCTACTGATGCTTTTTGAAGCAGCATCAGTAAAAGGTGTTAAAATTGAAGACACAGCCAGCAGATATGGTTATACACGCGAACATTTTTATGTGATTAAACATGCTTATGAGGCACAGGGCAGCCAGGGCCTTGCTGATGTGCCTACAGGCCCTAAGTCCAACTACAAGCGTACCCGGGAAGTTGACAAACAAATTATCAGGCACCGGTTCCTTGACCCGGAAGCGAGTTGTGGGGTCATTGCCCAAAAGATGCAGCAAACAGGGCATAGCATTAGCCAAAGGAGTGTAGAGAGGACCATCAATGAATACGGTCTTCAAAAAAAGGGCTACATAAAGCAAATACGCCAAATAAGGAAGTTGAAATAGTTACTTATTAAAGTTTCCCACTTATATGATGCCCTATAATTGGGCATGTTAAATTCCATAATTGTTTGTTCAATTGACATTTAAATATCATTTTATCAGGCTGTTGGAAGCCAATCACCAATTTTATTGTTATTATGGCCATTATCTTCAAATTCTTCCAGAGCCTTTAGCATCGCCAATAGTTGTCTGCTTGTTTTATCGCTTTGCATTAGTTTTTCCATCATTTCTTCTACATCAGTGTTCAATATCTCAGCCATCAGTACCAACATTTTAAAAAATACCTTTACCAGCCTTTCCCACAAAGTTAGTTCGAGCAGATGTTGCTGGGTTTCCCTGAACAGTTCGCCCATGGTTTCATAACAGCTGAACCGCTTTTGCAGCGATAATATCGTATGGGTTGCCAAAACGATTGTTGCGTCTGCAATTTGTCCATCAAAATTGGTGTTCTGGCTAGCGCCTAAACGCAGGTACTGCTTACATTCTTTGAACAAGACTTCAATGGTCCAACGGATTTGGTACAGTTCAATTGCCCGCACAAATGACAGGGTCAAATCGGTTGTCAACAACAATGTCCAGTTCTTTGCATTGTTGTAACGTATGAAGAAGAGCCGGACTTTTTCACCTTTGTAATCAACAACCATTGAAATGTAAGTGGACTTGTGTTTTCTTGAATACTTACTGTTCTTTCGCTGGTTTTTGACAATCAACTGATGGGCATTCATCTCTCTGTTGCCAACCAGGTATTTCCGCCGGTCAATCTTGCACATTCCGAGTAAATGCATGGCTCCTTTTTTAATGGAACGGATGCTTTTGATCATGTAATCGTTTACAAACCAACTGTCCATCAAAACATAACTGGCGATAAACCCATTTTTTACAGCTCGCCTGAGCATCGAAACAGCAACTTCGCCTTTTTTCATGTCCAATTCCAGGGCTCTTTTATGTCCGGGCGATTTGCTGTCACGCTTTTGGCGGAACTGTGATTTCAACTCTTTCTTTGATAAACCATAAGTTTCCTTTTTCCCTTTCTCCCGGTGAAGCGAAAAATCAGTCGCAATCAAGGTCTTTCCATCCCAGAAACCAAGCAGGAGCATTTTAAAACCCAATGGATAAAGTTTGGTCACATGGTTGAAAACCCTGCCGATGAACTCAATTGTTTTGCCCGTTTTTTCAATGTCTGTATCATCCAAAACAAAGCAAGTTGTTCCTGAAAGATAATCGCCCTTGGCTCTTACATGGGCTGCAAACTGTTTGGCAAGACCCAACAGCAATTTGCGCCAGTCCATCAACTGATTGTTCATCAAACGATAAAAGGTATTGTCGTCAATGCTTTCAAGAAAATTTTTGGCCCGGTTTTGCATCCTGCAGATACTTTCGCCACGCAACCTGAAGATCAGAAGTGATAGTAAAAGTACAGAAACATCGATACCTTTGCTCTTGAAGGCATTGAAGGTGCTTAAAAACCGACCGATCCTGAAAGCTGAAAAGAAATGGAGTACCCCCTCATTGGTTTTTTCATCATTACCAGGGCTGTTCAATTCTAATCTTATTTAGAATGCTCAAAAATCAAGGAATGTTCATAACTTTGTAATGCACTAAAAAACAGAGCTATGATAATAACATTCCTTGATGATTTAAAGGATCACCGGCGATCCCAAGGGCAAAGGTACGAATTACGGTTCATTGTATTGTTTTCGATAATGGCAATTTTGAGCAATGCAAAGTCATACCGCGACATTGCCCGTTTTATAAAGAAACACATTGAAAAGCTACAAAAAGATTTTGGGCTGAAGTGGAAAAAAGCCCCGGCTTATACTACCGTAAGGAATATAATACAAGGGATAAACAAGCAGGAACTTGAATTATGCTTCAGGGCATATTCCCAATCTTTGTTGGAGACAGGCAGGGAAAGCCCTGTTGCCGTGGCTGTTGACGGAAAAGTATTGCGGGGGAGCTATGATCATTTTCAAGACAAAAAAGCAATACAGGTTTTAAGCTTTTTCGATACCCGGTCAGAACTCATCCTTGCCCATGAAACGATAGATGCAAAAACAAACGAAATACCAGTGGCACAAGCCCTGATCCCACAATTGGGATTGGAAGGAGTTGTATATACTTTAGATGCCTTGCACTGCCAGAAGAAAACGTTTGAAATAGCCGGGAATGAAAATATGGAAGAAAAAAAAACTCATCATACAGGTTAAAGAAAACCAAAAAGAACTTTTACAAGCCTGCTCAGACATTATCCGTTTTTCAAAACCGGTGAGTTGCTGCCAGACCTCAGAAAAAGGGAGGAACAGGATAGAAGAAAGGTCAACTTCGGTATACCACGACCAACTGCAGTTTATCTGTGATAAACAATGGAGCAAATATATTGAATCTGTCATTTGCGTAGAAAGGCAAACATACGTTTTTGACACCAAAGAAAAGAGATATAAGGACAGGGGTGAAGTTGCCGTATACATTGCCAATCACAAAGTGGATGCCACGCAGTCCAATGAACTGGTCAGAAAACACTGGCATATCGAAAATAAAGACCACCACGTAAGGGATGTCACCCTAAATGAGGATGAATCAAGGATTCGGGTCAATCCCGAAAATATGTCAACGCTCAGAAGTTTTGCTTTAAATATTCTAAGAAAAAATAATATTGAAAATGTAAAAGGTGAATTGTATGAAAACAGCCTTGATTTCTACAACTTATACAGTTATCAACATTTTATTTAGAATTGAACAGCCCTGTTCCTGCCACAAATCCGTTATTTTTTTCTTTATTTGCGCCAAATGTTAAAAAACCAATTTTAATATTTTTAAATAATACTTATTTAAAAGTTCCAAAAAATGGGAATAAATATCAGAGAAAGTATAAAGGCGAGAATATTAAGCGGAACACCAATTTTCAGGTAATCAACGAATTTGTAACCGCCAATGGCTTGTACAATCAGATTGGTCTGATATCCGATTGGCGTTGAAAAACTTGCTGATGCCGCAATGGCAATTGCAATAAAAAATGGTTTGGGATCTACATTTAGTTGTTGGGCGGCAGCAAACGCAATTGGAAAAATCAGAGCAGCCGCTGCATTGTTGGTAATTATTTCTGTAAAAATAGTAGTTATAATATACATGGCCGCCAAAACTCCAATGGGGCCTAGTCCGCGTGAAAAATTAATTGTTGAGCGGGCAAGTGATTCGGCAGCACCTGAATTTTGTAAAGCTTTGCTGATTGCAAACGAACAGGCAATGGTAATCAGCACATCCCAGCTAATGGATTTGGTGTACTTTTGATGTGGCATAATTTTTAGCCAGATAAGAAGCACTGCTGCCAGAATGGAAAAGAAAAACATATCGAATGTCAGGCCGGCAGGTGATTCAAAATATTGACCGATTGTTGCGCCAATAATCATGACCAAAAGAATAATAAAAGCCAGCCATTTTTTCCAGAAAGTGCCGGTACTGCGGTAATCACGAATATAAGAGGTAAGGTAAAATATTTTTGATTCGCCCCAGTTTTGTATAAATTTATCAGTGGTTAGGAGCACCAGGTTATCTCCTGATTTAAGTTTTAGCTTATTGAGATTGGATGTTATACGTTCACCATTTCTGTGAATTCCCAATACCACAGCCTGGTAATGATCAAAAAAATTGAACTCGGGAATGGTTTTTCCTATGCCGGGAAAACGTGGTGACAGCACTGCTTCGTATTGTTTGAGTTTTTCTTTAGAAATGTTTTTGATGAGATTAAATCCACTTAGTTTAATATTTTCATTGCCCAGAATGTAGTTCAGCCGATCCGATTTACCAGACAAAAGTAGTTTGTCGCCTGTTTGAATTATATGGGAACCTTTATTGGTTTCAATCACCTTGCTGCCACGTTCAATACATTTTACAAAAAGATTATTCAACACTTTCAGCCTGCTGTTTTTAATTTCCATTCCAACAAAATTACTGCTTTCGGGAACAACCACATCGTAATAATAGTCTTTAAATTCTGCTGAACTTTTTGAGTTAAAAATGATTTTTTTGCCTGGCAGCAGCCTGTTTCCGAAAATTGCAATGTAAATAGTGCCGATTATGGCTATCAATAATCCTACTTTCCCCAACTCAAACATTCCAAATCCAGAAAGACCGTTGTCAATCATCAGACCGTGCAGAACGAGGTTTGTAGAAGTGCCGATTAAAGTACATGTGCCGCCCAGAATGGTGGCATAAGAGAGTGGAATAAGAAATTTTTTGGGTGAAAGGTTTAATTTTTCGGCCCATCTTTTTATGATTGGTGCAAAAATAATTACAACCGGAGTGTTATTCAGAAATGCAGATAAAACTGAAACGGGAAGCATAATGCGTGGAATCAGAAAAACCATTCTTCCTCTTTTACGCGGGAGATAGGTCTGTGCCAGCCTGTTCAGTATCCCCGATTGCCTGATTCCTTCACTAACCAGGAAAAGCACGCCAACGGTTATCATTCCTTTATTGGAAAAACCAGATAACAATTCTTTGCTTGAAATAATGCCGGTTGACATTAAAACAACCGCTGATGAAAAGAAAACCAATCCGGGGCGCATGACTTCTTTCGCAAGCGCAACAATGGTTAAAACCACCACTGCCAGTACAATATAGCCTTCGAAGGTTAACAAACTGTTAATGAATTTTTAATGCCTCTCATTCCTGAAGTTGCTGCTGTTAGTAGCAGTCAAAACTAAATATAAAATTGAATCCTTCAAAAAAAGACGGAGAAATAAATACTCATGTTAAACTCAGCTCACCACCCTTAAATAGCCTTGTCCTTCTTTAAAAGGAAGGGTAAACCAAAAGGTAGTTCCTTTGCCGGGCGTTGATTCGAGTTTTAACTCGCCTCCTAAAAGCTGCACATAGTGCTGGGCAATTGGAAGCCCAATTCCCGATCCGGAAGTCATATCGTTGATTTCATTTCTTACCCTGTAAAAACGGCTGAAAATATTTTCTGTTTCTTCGGGAGGAATGCCAATCCCTGTATCGGAAATCCTGAATTTTATAGCATCGGTTCCCAGCATTTCATAACCTAACCGGATTTCGCCCTGCCGGGTATATTTTATGGCATTGTCAACCAGAATCTGAAGGGTTTCCAAAAGCAGGCGCCGGTCGGTTACAAATCCGAATGATGGATTGGGTATATCCAAATCCATGCTCATTTTTACTTGTCTTCCATCTGGAATAAGTGTCCGGTAATGGTTGTAAATATCGCGAACCAGGCCGTTAACAGGGCAGAAATTCATAGAAATATCAACAGCATCGGTTTCAATTTTCGACAGGTGTATTGTGTTGTCGATCATATTTAGCAACTGGGTTCCGTTTTGCGAAATAGCATCAGAGAGTTCTACACGTTCTGAGCTTCCCAATCCACCTTCGGCCAACATGCGGGTAAAATTGGTTATAATATTGAGCGGCGTGCGGATTTCGTGCGAAAGATTGGCCAAAAAGGCTGATTTTAACCGATCGCTTTCTTCGGCTTTCTTTTTGGCTTTTTCCAAATTAAATTCAGCAGTTTTCCGCCGGGTAATGTCTCGCGCAACCGAAATAACCGACCTCGAATTTAGTTTGGCCAAACGCATTTCAAACAAATAAGTTCCATTTGGGGTAGTTAGCGAATATTCAATGGTTTCGATGGAATTATTGTTCAGGCTCGACTGGATGCATTTTAATATTTTTTCTGCCATGTTTTGCGGAAAACCAACATCAAATATTGTACTTCCAACAATGTTGGCATCATCCAGTTTATACAGGTCACTTTCTTTCACTACAAAATCTTCGTAGGTTCCGTCTTTTCCAATAACAAAAAACATATCAGGAATGGCTTCCAGCAGCACTTTGTAGCGTTTTTTACTGTTTTCAAGTTCTGCAAGTCTTTTCTTTTCTTTGGTAAAATCTTCAAGAATAATAAAAAATCTGTTGGATTCTGGTTTAAGAATGTGTATTTTAAACCAAAGATCAAGTTTCGATGCATGATATTCTTTGGTTTTGTGGTTTTCGAAAAGTATCAGTTTATTTAAATCGAAATGATCGCGTAAAACCAGTTCAAAAATATAGTTGGCTTCCTGATCTTTTACTTCGTATAATTGAATATTGAATAATGACTCAAAAGCGTTGTTAACTTTCTCTATTTTTAATTGAAGAACATTTCCTTCTTCGTCGCGAACAGCTTTTATTTCAGCAATCGGAAAACCAGTTTCCCGAACAACCTTTGAAATTCCCTGCCGGGTTGATTTTATGTTTTCGGTTAGTTTTGTCACAATTGTGGAATATTTTCTCCTCAGGAAAAAACCGGCAGCAACAAACAAAAGAAATGCAACCAGTGGATGAGGTAGTAAAATGCTGGAGTCTGCAATAAACCCAAAAAATTGATTCGCCTTTAACAATTGAAAAAACAGGGTAAAAGCTGAAAGGATAGAATAAAGAACAATTTTAGCTTCCGATTCAGCAAAATAAAAAAGGAAAAAAGCTCCTGCCAAAAGCCATCCAACCGATTGATAAACAGTATCGGAAGGTTGTTGATGAATGGAGAAATCGGAAATAAAATAAGCATAAACAAATAGAGGAACAACAAAAATGGTATTTAATGCGCAGTTTATTTTTGAATTGAAAAGACATGTAAGAGCAAGCGCAGGAATCAGAATTAGCCCGATGTCACATATCAAACAAAAACTTCCGCTGCTGCCCACTAATTTAATCAGCAAGTTAACAAGCGTTGCCACACCCAAAATTGCAACAGCAATAAATAGCTCAAAAAGCTTTTTTTTGTTCTCAGCAGAACTTTCGGACCACAGCTTTTCTGTAATAATATGGTAAAAAGGTTTGTTCAACGGTATAAAAATAAAGATAATGCCATAATATCGGTTAAATTTTAAAAATAAATTTAAAATACAAAGTTCTCATGAATTTTGATTTAAAAAATATGACATTTGTTTTGTTTTTGTTTTGTTTCATTGTAAATGTCTGATTGTCATGTTTTTGTTTTGGATTATTTTTAATTCCAAATGATTTTTGTTATGATTTTGATGGACTTGAATTTTTAGTTTTGTTAGAAGAAAAAATGAAATTTTAAAATTATTGAATATGCCAAAAGGAATTTTTAACGTACCTGTTGCTAAAAAGGAGCCGGTTTTGAGTTATGCTCCCGGAACTCCCGAAAGGGCCGAAGTGAAAAAAATGCTGGAAGAGCTTCGTTCGAAAGAAGTAGAACTTCCAATGGTAATTGGGGGTAAAGATGTATTTACCGACAGAAAAGTAAGGATGGCTCCTCCGCATGAAATTAACCATACATTGGGGTATTATAACCAGGGCGATGCCAGTCATGTTGAAATGGCCATTGATGCAGCGCTCGAAGCACGCGAAAAATGGGCCAACCTTTCGTGGCAGCACCGGGCTTCCGTTTTTTTGAAAGCGGCCGATTTGCTTGCCGGTCCGTACCGGGCAAAAATTAATGCTGCCTCCATGCTCGGGCAGTCGAAAAATGTTTTTCAGGCCGAAATTGATGCCGCCTGCGAGCTTGCCGATTTTTACCGGTTTGGCGTGAAAGCCATGATTGATATTTACAAAATGCAACCGGAATCTGCTCCCGGAATCTGGAATTACAACGAATTTCGCCCGCTTGAAGGATTTATTTTTGCACTCACGCCGTTTAACTTTACTTCCATTGCAGGCAATTTGCCAGTGGCCCCTGCCTTAATGGGTAATGTTTCGGTTTGGAAACCTTCTAAAACTGCTGTTTACTCTGCCGGTGTAATTATGGAAGTACTTCGCGAAGCCGGACTACCTGATGGAGTTATAAACCTGGTTTTTGCCTCAGGACCGGTGGTGGCCGATGTTGTTTTAACCCATCCTGATTTTGCCGGTATTCATTTCACAGGAAGCACTGAAGTGTTTCAGAGTATTTGGAAAACCATCGGGAACAATATTTACAAATACAAAACCTATCCGCGCATTGTGGGTGAAACCGGTGGAAAAGACTTTATTTTTGCCGACAATACCGTAAAAATTTCCGAACTTGCTACTGCCATTGTTCGTGGCGCTTTCGAATACCAGGGGCAAAAATGTTCGGCTGCATCAAGGGTTTACGTGCCCAAAAGTATATGGCCAAAACTGAAACAGCAGTTGGGCGATATGCTTGCCACCGTTAAAATGGGGCCGCCCGAAAATTTTACCAATTTTGTAAATGCAGTAATTGATGAGGCTTCATTCGATAAACTTAAAAGTTATATTGACAGGGCGCGCGAAGACAAAGATGCGGAAGTGATATTTGGCGGAAAATGCGATAAATCGACAGGTTATTTTATTGAACCTACAATTATTCTGGCCAAAAAACCCGATTACATTACCATGCAGGAAGAATTGTTCGGACCGGTTTTAACCATTTATGTTTATGCCGATGAAAAAATGGATGAAACACTCGATATTCTTGACAAAACTTCCATTTATGGTTTAACGGGAGCTGTTTTTTCGCAAAACCGCTATAACATTGAAAAAATGACCAAACGTCTGACAAATGCTGCCGGTAATTTTTATATCAATGATAAACCAACCGGCGCAGTTGTTGGTCAGCAGCCATTTGGCGGTGCGCGTGGTTCGGGAACAAATGACAAAGCCGGTTCTGTTTTCAATTTCCTGCGGTGGGTTTCCATTCGTACCATCAAGGAAAATTTTGTTTCGCCAACAAATTATTTGTATCCGAATTTTTTGCCAGACGAAGATTAAGTAGTTAACGGAACAGTGTTTATAAAAAGAGGGATGAAATATTTTATCCCTCTTTTTTTTGCTTTCTTTTTGTATTACTTTTGAATGCGAAAGAAACACGTATGGTAAACGAAATCCGACATAAAAGAAAATGGATTAAAGTATTGAAAAACAAGTACTTTATAGCATCGGTTCTGTTTTTGTTATGGATTGTTTTTTTCGATGCAAACAGTTTTGTTTCTCATGCCGAAAACAAGCGGAGGCTGAACGAATTAAATAAACAAAAGGAATATTACCTCGACCGCATTAAGGATGATAAACAAAAACTGGAAGACCTGAATGCCGGCAAACAAGAATTGGAGAAATTTGCCCGAGAACAATATTACATGAGCAAACCCGACGAAGATTTGTTTATTGTAATTGAAGAAAACTAATCACCGAATAAAAAAAAATCGCATAATTTTTGTACAGGATTCATCAACTATTTGATAGATAGTTGTATTTTTATTATATTGCTTTCAAGTATGAAAAACAATTTAGACATATTTAGAATTCAAACCAATAATGTGGCGCCACAAAAAGGCCGGATATTGATTGCTGAACCGTTTTTGCCGGGTAATTATTTCAACCGGTCGGTTATTTTATTAGTTGCATTTAGCGAAAAGGGTGCAGTTGGCTTTATTCTGAATAAAAAAGTTGAATTGGCTATCCACGATATTCTACCCGGGTTTCCTGAATTTAATGCCGATGTTTACCTTGGTGGACCAGTTGCCACAGATTCCATATATTTTATCCACAAGTTGGGGAAAAAACTTCCCGGCAGCATTCATGTTTTGGGGAATTTATATTGGGGTGGCGATTTCGATATTCTGAAACAACAAATTTCTGCCGGAATAATTCCTTCTACCGATATCCGGTTTTTTGTAGGTTACTCAGGTTGGGATTCCGGCCAGCTTGAACGGGAAATTAAAGAAGATTCGTGGCTGGTAACCGATGTGGATGAAGAAACTGTAATGCAGGATTTACATCAGGAATCCTGGGCCGAATTTGTTAAAAAGGCAGGAAACCGCTATTCTGTGTGGGAAAATTTTCCTGAAAATCCGGCGATGAATTAACTTATTCTGCTTTTTAAAAAATCATCTATTTTTTCTTTTATTATTTTCGAATAAAAATGCAGGTAACGTTTATTTTTAATCCCCAAAACCCACTGAAAGCCAATGGCTTCTGAGGCGAAAAAAATTTCATCCATTTCAAAAAGTATTGGTTTTTCAATGATTTCCGGTTCAGACACCTTTAGCCCTGAATTCTTTGCAGTCTCCAAAATCACAGGTCGCAACACATCTTCGTAACAACCTGAGGATAGCGCAGGGGTAAGCAGTTCATTTCCTTTTATCAGAAAAATGTTCGCTCGTACACCCTCACAAATTGCGCTTTTTTCATTCAAAAAAATTATTTGCAGAAACGGGGTTTGCCAAATCTCTCCCATCCCGGATTCCCAAATTTTTTCATTAAAAAACGGGAAACGGTTACAGGTGTTTTGAGTATATTTTTTTTGACTGGAAAAAGTAACGAGTAACCCTGCTTCGTTGTGCAGGAAATTGAATTGTTCAAAAGCATTGGCTGTGATGAGGGTTTGAACCTGGTTTTTACCCCAAAACAATTGAAAATGAAGATACCCCGAACGATAAAACCTGTTTTTGTTTAACATACGTTTTGTTAGCCGGAACAATTCCCGCCGGTTTTCAAATTCTTTTGGGACTGGTAGTTTAAGTGTTTCTGCCTGAAGTTTAATCTGCTGTAAATTTTCCGCCAAAAGCGGAATTCCGCCATACCCGTACCACACTTTTTGTGAAAGCCTGCAGGAAGGTTCTGTAATTAAATGGTTTAAATTAATCTCATTAATTCCGGCCACCTTTCCGTTTGCAATCAGAAATTTCATGGTAATATTTATTTGGCGTCAAATTTAAGAATTACATCGAAACCGCTGGCTCTCGATGAATTGTTCAGCTCTAAAAATAAAAAGCGAAAAAGTTCGTATTCCAGCTTCACTTCATATTTTACCATGTCTTTTTCGTGCGTTTCGCCAAACCGCTGTTCGTAGCTCACAAACAGGTCGTTGGTAATGTATTTTCCAACCACCACTGTTGCATTGTCAAAGCCTCCATCGCTTTTTACCTCGATGTAGTCCACGGCCAGTTTTTCTCCTAAAAAGTTGGTTAACTGCGATGTAAGGATTGAAGCTGCTGCTCTCCCGGCAAGGCTGCCTCCGCCGGGTCCGTCCATGTTGTCCTGCTCGTCGATGGTAAGTTCATTCATGCTTTTTCCGAACAGGATGTATGATATCGCGTCGCCTTCGCTTATGGAACTGCCGTCGAGCCGGAAGTTTACCTCGGGAGATTCCGCCGTTCCTCCGATTTGTACCGAAAGGGTTTGCTCCACCCGCTGCGGATTCCGGAAAGCGTACGATGCCGTAATGTCCATGGAGGGCATCATGTCTTCACCGCCCTGAAAACGGATGGAGCCTTCGTTAATCATAAATGTTTTTCCAAGCAGGTCATATTGTCCGCGCACCACATCTACCGTCCCGAACAGCTCGAAATATTCCCGGCTTTTTCGCAATTCAACATCGCCGGATAATTCAATATACAAATCGTCATTTTTTATCCATGTATTCCGCGGAATACGGATGCGCAGACTGCCTTTGAAATTGTCGAAATAATCGAATCGGGTACTGTCGGATAATACTGCCGGAGCCGGTTCAATGTATGCCGAATCTGTTAACTCCGTCATTCTTTCCATTTCCTGAACCAAAAGCGGTTTGGGCATTTCGGCAACAGTCATTCGGCCCAGCATGCGCATTACGGTTGGAATATAAATTTCCGAACGCGGGATGGTAATATTGCCCCCGTAAGCCACTTCGCCTTTTTTGCCGCCGAATGTGGCATTTCCATTCATCTGCATGTTAAACTGCCGGTGATTGAAGGGCTGAAACCGGTTAAATTTCAGTTCAATTTCGGACTGGCTGATATCACCTTGGTAAAAATCAGAAGCAAAATCCATTTGTCCGGAACCGGTTAAGCTTCCGTCGCGGCTTCTCACCAAAAGATTTTCAATCCGGATTTTATCTCTTAAAAAATTTAGGTTCAACCCAACGTTTTTATAATCAATTCCAAACTCGCGTATTTCCACCGTGGCATCCCGCAGCCGGACGTTCCCCAAAGGGTTTGGCGATTCCATTGTTCCGGAAATGTTTAAATCGCCTTCTATAAATCCGGCGATATTTGCTGCCGGATACAGAGCCTGCAGTAGTTCCAGCGTCATTTTTTCAAGAATTACTTTTCCGTTTACCGAATCTTTTGGGTTAAATCCAAATTTCAGCGAATCGGGATAAAAATGGACCGGTATCTCTGCATTTGCTACCAGTTTGCCGTTGTCTTGCGGAACCATATTCAAACCTGCCGAAAACAGATTGTCACTGTAATTCATGTTTCCATCGAACTTCAAAAACCGGTAACCGCTGAATTCAGTATCACTAAATGTAAAATAACTTGTCATAACGGGATTTTCAACAGTTCCTGAAATATCCAGTTCTCCTTCAAAAATTCCGGAGAGTTGGTCGGTTATTTCCATTTCCTTTAGCATTGCCAATGAAATATTTTCAATCTTTACTTTGCCTGTAATCGATTCCTTCATGCTGAATGCAACTTTCAAACTATCGGGATTTATTTCCAGCGGAAAGGCAGCGGACATTTCAATTCTGCCACTGTCATTGGGGGCAATGATTGTTTTAATATGGAAATAGTTATCAGTATATTCCATTTTCCCGGTGATGTCTTTTAGTTTGAACTTGTCAAATCCTGGTTCTGCCAATGAAAACCGGGAATTCAGTTGCATTGAATCGGGTTTCCCTGTTAAATCGATTTGGATACCGAAAAGTCCAGTTACCGGCTGTTCCAATTCCAAAAGCTGCATCATGTTTTCCAGGTTCAAATTGCTTATTTTGAGCTGAAAGTCCTGTTCAGATGACAGGCTGATTATTCCGTTCGCAGAAATAAACTGCTCCAGTTCCTGATGGTCTGAAATCATATTGAAGTTTTCTATCCGGTAGTTTTGTGCATCCAGTTCGATGATTGCCGGTGGCTGCTGCAACGCCCATTTCTGGTTTCTGAAAACAACTTCCCATTCCGTGAGGCTGATTTTCAGCGGTTCACGGGGCACAATTCCGGCTTCAATCAACGTGGTTAACTCGTATGCCGCCAGGTTTGCCGAAATGAATAATGAATCCAAATTCCCTTCTGCATTTACTGCCAGCGAGTCAATTAACAGGTCGCCGGTTCGAATTTGTTGAGCAACAAACCGCACATCGAAAAGGGTATCGGAAGTGGTTAGCTGTCCGGTTGCATTCAGGCTGAGTTTTGCCAATGTAATTTCTCCATACCGGCTTGAATCCAGTTCGGCGGTGGTTTCCAGCGAAAGCGCATCGGGCATGCCCCAAAGCCTGGCCTGAATGGTTCCACTGGTTTGCAGGCTGCTGTCGGGTAAAGACGCATAAAATTCATCCACACCAGAAAAAACGGCTTCCAGTTTAAAATCAGATGGTGCAGTAAAACTGTAATTTCCGCTTGCTGTAAGCAGTGCCGACCGGGTTTTTGTCCGCAGTGTATCGAGTCGCAGGTTTTGGTTTTGGTATGCTGCCTTTGCAAGCAGCGTATCGATTTGAATGTGCTGAAACCTTGAATTCAGCATATTCATTTGACCTGCGACTCTTATTTTTTCAGGGTCGAAATCTCTTCCGCTGAAACTGGCTGTTAAATTGATGTCGGAACTCAAATCACTCATTCCTGTAAGCCTCTCCAAATCGAGGTTTCGTGCTGTAAAGTTTGCTTTGTAAACCGGCACATTAAACAGGTTTTGAACCGACGGACTCAAACTGAAACTTCCGAATTGGCCTTTCCCCTGCAACAGTCCGGCGAGGTTTCCGTTGTTTAAACTGAAATCAAAAGTGATTTTGTCGAGTTGTTTATCCTGAATTACCCAGTTGTTCAGTTCTCCTTTCAGCTCAATTTCAGCAGTTTTTGGATCAATCCCGTGGCCTTTTACAGACAAATTTCCGTTTAACGTGTAGGGCAAATCCGATATTCCCAGCCAGTGAATAAGATCCACATCCGAAAATGTTCCATCGAGAGCATAAGAAAGGATAGTTTCACCTGAACCGAACAGGAAATCAGTCAGATTAGATGATGAGATTTGAAGACTAATTTGCTGGTTTTGGTCTTCCAGTTGAAGTGTTGCCCGCGCTATGTTTTCTTCCATTCTCACCTCCAGTTTTACACTGGGTGTGGCCGGAAATTTCAGGTAGGGCATGAAATAGCTGAATTCGGAAAGGTTCAGTTCTGAAATTTCAATATGGGCATTTCCTGCCTGTTGTTCCAGTGAAAATCCGGCCTTGCCGTTAATCTGGTTTATGGCCGTTTCGATTTTAAAGTTTTGCAGCTCGATGAACTGGTCTTTTTGAGTAAGCAGAAACTCCAGTTGGGTCAGACTGAAATCGGGGTTTTTTGTAGAAAACGAAAACTGTCTCAGATGAGCCTTCTGTTCATTTTCAGACCAAAACAGAGAAAGTTTGGTATTCAGTTTTTCAATACGTTGTGGAATAATTGTATCGGTTGTTTCGGTTCGTATAAATCCGTCAACCAGATGAAATATCGGCAGCCGGATGTTGAATCCTTCGGAAGGTTCGGTCTCCTGTTCCGGTTTTTCCGCCCCGGGTTTTACAATCTGCTGAACATTCCAAACTGAATCGTTAACCTGTTTGAGAAAAATTTGAGGACGAATGATTTCGGCAGAATGAATTTCGAGGGTATTTCGCAGTAATGACCAGAGATTATATTTCGCTTTTATTTCATCAATTTGAACCAGTGTGTCCTGTTCCATGGTTACCGTCACATTCTGAATGGAAATGCCGGTGAAAAAGTTGCCGTCAATTTTTCCGACGGTCAGGTTACCGTTGATGATTTTATCCACCTGTGTTTCGGCAATCCGGGCAATTTTTCGTTTGGCCGGTTCGGTTTGAATAAGCAGTGCGGCAAGCAACACCAAAAGCAGGATTCCCAGGAAAAACATTCCCGGAACAAGCAAACCATATTTGATTCCTTTCTTCATATTAAAATGCCTGTCCTACACTTATGAAAAACTGCGGGCTTCTTTTTTCGTTCCATATTGGTACTCCCACATCAAAACGCACCGGACCGATGGGAGTTTCAAGGCGCAAACCCGAACCTGCAGCGTATGCCAGGTTATTAAAATCGTACGACCATGATTTTTCCCAAACGTTGCCTGCCTCGAAAAAAGTCACCAGGCTCAACCGCCAAACCAACGGATACCGAATTTCAAAGTTGCTTTCGAAAATACTTTTTCCACCCAGCGGGGTTCCGCTTTCGCGTTTCGGCCCCAGTTCGGAACGGTTCCAGCCACGAATGGAATTGCTCCCTCCGGAATAAAACCGGTCTTCCACCGGAATAAAACCGCTGCTGTCAGCCGAGCTGATTCCGCCGCCCATTAAGCGCACTGCCAGCACAAAACGACCTAAATCCCGGTAAGCTCTTACGTCGCTCCAAAGCCGGGTATAATTAAAATCGCTGCCAAAAATGTGTCCGTTTATTTTGTAGCCCAGCGACAGGTTAATTCCATTTACCGGAGAGAATGCCGGAGAGGAATTATTGAAAACACCGCTCAGGAAAACCCCCGATTTGTTATAGAGGAATCTGTTGCTTTCGCTGTTCAGAAATTCAGAATCACCGGCTTCAATCCGCTGCTGCACATCTTCGAGGTAATAGGTGATTTTTCCGGTGGTTGACGGAGAAAACTGATAGGTGAGGGGAATGTTCACCCCGAAGGTGCGTGTATCGTAGCCGGGTTCTTTGTTTCGTATCAAAAACGGATTGACAGAAATGGAGCTGTTAAACCCCAGAAACCGGGGCTGAATCCATCTCAGTCGCACGGAATAAGGTTCCAGCGCCGAATGTTTCAGGTAGAGGTTTATCCATCGGGCGCCTCCCAAAAATCCGCGGTAATTCAAATCGAGAAAAGTCCTGAATTTGTCTTCTGTTCCGTAACCCGCACCAAAACGGGTTGTTATTCGCGGCGCCTCCTCAATGTAAATATTTACCGGAATCGGGCTTTTTTGTGTTTGCGGTTCCCGTTCGGGCAATACAGAAACCACCCGGAAAAGCTGCAGGCTGTAAAGATTTTGCCGGGTTCTGTCAAGCAGCGACTTATCGTATAAATCGCCCTCTTGGTATTTTAGCTGCTTTCGGATAAACTCTTCGGAAACGTTTTTAATCCCCGAAATTCGTGTTTCTCCCAAATAAGAAACCGGGCCGGGCTGAACCGTATAGCGAATGCCGGTGGTTAGCTCTTCCGGTTTAAAGTTGAGATTGTAATCCGCAGAAGAGTAAGCGTATCCAAGACTTCTGAACACATCTTCCACAAAGCGGGTGTCTTGTTTCAGCGCTTCATCGCGAAAACGTTTGCCCTCTTTCAGATTTAATTTCCCTGATATTTTGCTGAAAAGGGAATCCGCATCCGGCTTAACAATGCCGTTCGTAATATTCATTGAAATACTGTCGGTTACAACCGGGTCTCCCTCTGTAATTCCGATGGTAATTTTTACCGTTTGCTTTTTTTCATTTACTGCCAGGGGTTGCAACTCAGTTTGAACGTGTATAAAACCTTCGCTTTGATAAATGCGTTTCAGACGCTCCAGGTCAAGGTCCATCAGTTCCTCACTGTATAAAAACGGTTCTTTTTTGGTGAATTTTTTTTCAATCCATGAAACTTCTTTCAAGGCCATTTTATCGAGCAGAAAATCTTTTTTGAGGGTTTTGTTGCCGGTGAAAGTTACCTTGCGCACTTTATAATTTTCCTGAGAAAACAACTGAAAATGAATTAGCGAAAAGAAAAAAAATATGAATAATAAAAGAAAAATGCGCATGAAATCAATAATATATATATGTTTTCGATAATTTAGCAAAAATAGGCATTTATCCTCATTTTAAAAGTCAAAAACAAAAGGCCTTTCAATTATCATTTCAACTTGAATTATCCGGGAGTTAATACATAATTAAAAAATGTTTACAACTGCAATCCCAGGATGTAACCGGTTTGTTCAAAATCGGTGTCCGGTCCGGCAAACGATTCATTGGCGTTAAAATGGCTGTATCCCCAGCCGCCGTAAACACTTGTAAACGGCATAAACCGGTACTGCAATATTGCCTCAAACCCGAGGCCTGAGTTTAAACTGGCGCCGGCAAGGTCGCTCGAAACAAATGATACATCACCGTTAAGTTCAACACCAAAACGTTTTTCGTTTTCCTGCGCTAATGCTCCGACTGAAATGAGGACTGTCAGAACGATACTTAAAAATACTTTTGTTTTCATGACTTAAATTTTAAAAATGATTGTTTAATTGTTTTCACGAACCAAAAGTACACGGGCTAAACCGGGCTTAAAACTTCTTAATGATAAGTATGTCTTTTTTGATGCTGAATGTGTTTCTTTAGTGCTTAATCGTGTTTTTTCATTCTTCTGTTAAAAGTTCAAACGCTTATTTCGGCTTGCGTGATTGTAAATATTTGAAAGTTTGTTTAGTTTTAGAACCTGAAAATATCAACCGAAAAACAAAATGAGCAAAACACCCGACATTTTAATCTTTCAACAGGAATTTCCCAATATTCCCGGAAAGCCGGAGCGTAAACCCGGATTTTTACCTGCAAAAATGTATGGGTTTAAATGCCGGCAAAACCTGAATATATCCAACATGCGTATGGATGGTGAATTTGGGAAATGTGAACAGATAAGAAAGTTGAACGAAACCGCCTCTGGCGGTAACCCTGTTGTTCCTTTCTCCGTTTCTCTTTATACACTTAAAATTTAATTACAATGAAAAAAAACATTACGTGAGCGGATGACCCAGGAACTGCGCATCCGCAATTACAGTGAACGGACAGTTCGGAGTTACATCACTTCCATCTCCCAGCTATCCATCTTCTACAAAACTTCTCCCGACAAAATCACAAAAGACCAGGTAAAAAATTATGCCTGTCACCTGATTCATTCAAAAGATGCTTCGGTTTCAAGAATCAACCAGTTAATCAGTGCCTGGAAAATTTTCCAGGTCGATGTTTTAGGCAACCAATGGGAAGAGTTTCGGTTAAAACGTCCCCGGCGTGAGAAAAAAATCCCGCAGGTATTGTCACAGGAAGAAGCCCTGGCTTTAATCGGCGTTTTTAACAAAAGAGAAACAACAGAAGTTGCTAACGTTTTTCATGGTTGCCCAGAAGATTTTTTGCAAAGCAGTCATCTGTGCCACCAGCAGAAAAAAGCTTTCAGCGACATTGCCTGTTGCCGGACATCCCAGTTGGGCGGACATATCAACACCTGCAACCACTGCGGGTATAAAACACAGGCATACAACTCGTGCCACAACCGTCACTGCCCTAAATGTCAGTTTTTGAAACAGGAACAATGGGTGGACAAACTCAAAGGAAGGCTTATTCCCGGCAGGTATTTTCACATTGTATTTTCTGTGCCCCACCTGCTGAACCCGCTGTTTTACATCAATCAAAGCCTGTGTTACAAATTGCTGTTCGATGCCGCCTCGCAGGCCCTGCAAAATGCAGGCAGGAACCCGCAATTCCTGGGCGCAGAAACTGGAGCCGTGGCGGTTTTGCATACCTGGGGACAAACACTTTCCTACCATCCGCACATCCACATGCTGGTACCGGCAGGCGGATTGTCGGAAGACGGTATGGAATGGGTTGCTGCGCCCAAAAAGTTTTTTGTGCCCGTTAAAGCGCTTTCGGCCATGTTCCGCGGAATACTTGTTCGGCTGATAAAAGAACAGTGGGATAAAAATGAACTTAAATTACCCGGTGATTTTCCGGAGTTTGACCAATTGAAAAAGAAGCTGTATGAAAAAAACTGGAATGTTTACTCGAAAAAAGCACTGGGCGGAATAAACAGTGTGCTGGCTTACCTCGGAAGATACACCCACCGGGTGGCCATTTCAAACAGCAGGATTACAACTATTGAAAACGGGGAAGTAACTTTCAGGTATAAAAACTACCAAAAGCATGGCAACCAGCAGGTAATGACAATCAGTTGCACAGAGTTTGCCCGCCGGTTTATGATGCACGTGCTGCCCACCGGATTCTACAAAATCAGGTATTACGGCATTCTGGCAACAGCAAACATCAAAACAAAACGGCAGCAGGCCATTGCATTAATCGGGAAAACCGTCTGGCAGCCCATTCTCGAAGGATTAAACGCTTATGAAGTTTACAGAACACTCCGCGGGAGCGACCCGGCACGCTGCCCAAAATGCAAACAGGGCATCATGGTGAGGTACAGCATGGAGGCTGCTCCCGGTTAGCCGGAAAACAACAGCGTTCTTTAAAAGTAAAAACCAGGACCACCTGTCATGATAAAAATGAAACAGAAAAATTATGCCCAAAAAATGAAGAAAATAAGATGTATTTTAATCCCGAACCCTTTGCCGGTCTGTAAAAACAAACGATTGGCAACCGCGATGATAACAACAAAATATGAAAGGCACATAGAAATGAAAAGAAACGCCGCTGCCCCTAACCCGGCGGCATCGTCCAACTATATTTTATCCATCATTTTTCTTTAAAATAAACTTATGTATGGCTATAATTTATAATTTTAGCACATTGTTGAATTTTACATGAACGATGGATAAAATACTATTACGTTATGCGTCAGCTTGAAAGAAAACAGATAAAGTATTTTCCCAATCTGCTTGTTTCCTAATTAAGAAACTCCTACTTTTGCATAAAACTACTTGAATGGAAGAAAAATTCAATATTGACTTTTTGGATGATGCAATTGATTTTATGAATTCCCTGGAGTTAAAAGTTCGTAGGAAAATTTATTATAACCTGAAAAAATCGCAGTTAACAAATGACCCGGAATTATTTAAAAAATTAAACGAAAACATTTGGGAATTTCGGACGCTGTTTGATAAGAAGCATTATCGACTTTTTGCATTTTGGGATAAAACAGATAATAAAGAAACATTTGTTTTGGCAACTCATGGAATTATAAAAAAAACCAAAAAGACTCCCAAAAGTGAGATAAAAAAGGCAGAGGAAATAAGAAGAATTTATTTTGAATTAAAAAAACAAGAGAAATGAAAACGGAAAAAATAAGAAGAAAAAGCCTGGATGAAATGATTGATGAACATATTGGAATTAAAGGCACTAAAGAAAGAGATGCTTTTGAAGAGGAATTACGGCTTGATGTTTTAGGAAAAACAATCAAAAAAATAAGAGAAGATAAAAATTTGACTCAGGAGCAACTCGGGAAATTGGTTGGAGTAAAAAAAGCTCAAATTTCAAAAATTGAAAATCATTTGACAGATGCACGGTTTGAAACAATCTTAAAGGTTTTTAGGGCATTGGATGCAAAAATAAATTTCAATGTGGAATTACTTAATCAAGCCTTATGACAATTAAAAATAAAAGCCGAACGCATAATCGAGTAGGCGGCTGACGGACTAAAAGTCCGCCAGTGCACCTCTCACACCACCGTACGTACGGGTCTCGTATACGGCGGTTCATTAAGTCGTCAGGAAACCGAGGGACATAGTCCCTTCCCAATTTACAGGTTTACTTTGATTGTAGAGTTCCAGCAAAGGAACATAACCCCGCTTTTTCAACCGTTCAACAGTAATTGTAGTTCCAAGAATGGGGCTTTGGGCAATTGCCCATCCCCCCATACGTGAACGGCTCCATGCATAGGCTTGCTGTCGTTCAACTCCTAATCGGATTAGGCTACGCCTTTTCTTTTCAGGTTTCTTCCAGTGATGCCATACGCAGTAGCGGAGCCGGTTTCGAACCCACCCGTCCAGTTCATTGAGTTTGTTTTGGATGCTTGCCATTCGGAAGGCATTTACCCATCCCCTCTGAACTTCATTGAGTTTTTCGATGCGTTCATCAAAACTCATCGGCGTGGTTTTCCGGGTGATGGTTTTCAGCTTTTGTTTCAGCTTCTCCCAGCCCTTCTTTGAAACTACCAGTTGATACTTGCCTTTTTCACCTTTCACGTAGGTAGGCACAAAACCAAACCCTAAACAGGTAAATTGTACAGGCCGGCGGATGCCGCTTTTCTCCCGGTTGATGGCCAACTTTAACTTGTCCCGTAGGAATTTGTAGATGTTGTTGCCAACTTTCCGGGCGGTTGCTTTGGTCTTAACGTAAATGCTAAAATCGTCGGCATAGCGGACAAACCGTAAACCTTGTTTTTCCAGTTCCATGTCCAGTTCATGCAACATGATGTTGGACAGCAACGGACTTAACGGACTACCCTGTGGCACGCCTTTGCGCCGCTTGACCAGCTTCCCCTTTGTTTGAATCGGGGCGCGTAGCCATTTGCGGATAAGACGCATGGTTTCGCGGCATTTGATTTTACGGTAAAGCAATTGCAGCAAATAGCAATGGTCAACTTCATCGAAGAAAGTTTTCAGGTCGATATCCACGATATACTGAAACCCTTCGTTAATGTATTCCTTTGCTTTTAGAACTGCCTGTCCCACGTTCCGGTTTGGACGGAAACCAAAACTGGAGTCCGAAAACTCAAACTCGAACCGGGCATTGATTACCTGCAAAACCGCTTGTTGAAGCAAACGGTCGGTTACAGTGGGAATCCCAAGCAACCGGGTTTTCCCTTTCCCTTTCGGAATTTCTACTCCTAAAATGGGTTGCGGCAAATACTTTCCCGAACGAACTTTCACTGTCAGTTCTTCCTTGTCAATCGACAGGAGTTCTGTCAGTTTAGTCACGGGCATGTGGTCAACTCCTGCCGAACCGTGGTTCCGCTGGACTTGGTGCATCGCCTGCAACAGGTTCTTCCGTGTAAGAATTTGTTCAATCATCTTAGTTTACTTTTCTTCTTTCCCTGTTCCGCTTAATGCAGGGCTGGTAAATGCCTCCCTGCAACATTTGGAACAACTCATGCGTTCAGCCCTTCGGTTAATCTGTGAGGCCTCCGTCGTGTAATGACAGCTCGTTTCTTTAACCTACTATGGCCTCTGCTGACTTCTCACCAATTCTTGCGAACTGGCGAGACCTCCCCAGGTAAGAGCATCTTCCTTCTCCCAATCACTGCCGCATCTACTTGACAAGCACACTCCCTTGCGGG
>JAHYIT010000069.1 GCA_019429205.1 Mariniphaga sp.
TCTTCCCATTCCGAACAGAGAAGTTAAGCCCGCCAGCGCCGATGGTACTGCGTAAAAGTGGGAGAGTAGGCCGCTGCCGGATTTATCCAAAGCCCGTGTTCATCTGAGCATGGGCTTTTTTATTGGTTTTATATCAAGTTCAAAATAATTATTTTCAAATTTATTCGTTCAATCACAGAACTATTCCTGAAAATTAATGACTCAAAAAGCAGAACTACTGAATAAATGGAGAGAAAATATCTTTTTTTTCTCGCTAATAATTACTGCCGGTGTTTTTCCTTTCTCTGAAGCACTTGTAAGTATTTCTGCGGGGTTACTCTTGTTTCAGGCACTGGCACTTCAAGCATGGAAACATCCTTCAGTAAATTTACAATCCTGGAAAAATGTTCTTTTACCTGTTTCAATATTTGGTGTTTATTTGTTAGGCACAATTTTTACAAAGGATTTTTCTTTTGCATTATATGAACTGAAAAAAGTAGTTTTTTGGGTTGTTTTTCCCCTTTCAATATTCTTATCTCCAAAACTTTCTGGAAAAAAGACTTATGTGGTTTTGTACGTGTTTATTTTTTCAATTGTTGTTTCAAGCTTTATTATTACGGGTAAGCTGGTTTTGAACAATTATTTGCAAATAGTTGATTTCCGCTCTGTTAGTATAGTTTCACATATTCGTTTTTCTTTTCAGGTGACTTTGGCAATTATTCTTCTGGCCTGGCTTTTAATTACTAAAAATAAATTTCCGGTTCAAATACATTCAATCATTTTGTTGGGATTATTTTTGTGGTTAACATTTTTTCTTATTTTGCTTAAATCATTATTGGGGATTATTGCTTTTTTTGGTGTTCTGCTTATTTCAATATTAATTTTTATTGCCGGAACAAAAAACAAAAAAAAGAAAGTTGTTTTAGTTTCGTTGCTTCTTCTTGTTTTGCTCCTGCCTTCAATATATTTAGGAAATGTAATTTATGACTTTTATCGTTTCGAGAAAATCAATCCTGCAACTGTAGAAAAATTCACGCCTTCTGGAAATCAATATCATCATAACTTTAAGCAGGGAATGCGGGAAAACGGGCATCTGGTTTACGTTTATGTTTGCGATGAAGAACTCAGACAGGAATGGAACAAACGAAGTGAAATAAAATACGATGATAACCTGAACGGTTATATGTTGGGCACTACCCTCATTCGGTATTTAACCAGCCTTGGGTATAGGAAAGACAGCATAGGAATGAGCAAACTGTCTGCAGAGGATATTCAGCTCATTCAGGAAGGAGTTACAAATTATAAATTCAAAAACCACGAATTTTCCATTTATCCACGAATTTATGAAACTGTTTGGGAACTGGATTATTATTTGCGTACTGGCGATCCGAATGAAAAAACGCTTGCCCAGCGAATTGAGTATGTAAAAGCATCACTGATGCTAATTAAAGAAAATCCGATGTTTGGAATTGGCACCGGAAACTGGGTGTTAAAATACAATGAAGTTTACGACCGGATGGATACCAAACTTTCCCCGGAAAAGCGCGGGCCTTCTCATAATCAGTATTTAAATTACCTGGTTAAATTTGGCATTTTCGGATTTTTCTGGATTCTGGTTGCACTCCTTTATCCTGTCTTTAAGTTGGGCCATCGTCATAATTTTGTGTTTATCCTTTTTTTGGTTTTTTATGCATTTGCCAATTTGGGCGATGCCAATTTTGAATCCCACATGGGGCTTTCATTTTTCGCTTTTTTTTACAGCTTTTTCTTGTGGAATTCAACCGAAGAAATGAAAAAATCTATTCATCGGCCGTAAGTCCCTTTTTACACCAACTGAGCTTTTTCTGCACTGTTTTATCCAAAAGTTTTTGATTATCTGAAAATTGTTCCCTGCTTTGAATTTCGTGCCACAGATGGTAGGTAATGGCTTGAAATTTTATTTTTCTGAAAATTGTTCCATTGTTAAATAACCGTGCAACCAGTTCGGTATCTTCCAAACCCCAACCTGTAAATTCCTCATTCCAACCGTTTACCGCTAAAATATCCTTTCTCCAAACTCCGAGCAATCCACCACGAAGTTTCGATGAATAGTTCAACGGTTTGAAAAACTTATTTATCAGTGGAAATCGGACTGCATTCAGCCGGTTTGTTTCAATTTCAGAAAAAGTTAAAGGAAATACTGGTTTGCAATTTTGGCTCGAAATTCTTTTTACAGTTGCCGAATGTTTCAAAAATACCCTTGAACCAATGAGCGCTTCACCTGGTTTTGTACTCGTTTTAAAATCCCGGATAAAACAAGGATGAAAAAACAGGTCGCCATCTGAAAATATCAGGTAATCGCAAGAACTGGTTTTTATGGCACTATTTCTTATTGCTGCTGCCCTGAACCCCTTATCTTCGTGCCAAACATGAAGCAGAGGAACAGGAAATTTTTTTCGGAATTTGTGAATTAGTTCCTGTGTTTCTTTTCCTGAACCGTCATCGGCTATAACAACTTCATTGGGCAAAACCTTTTGTTTTTCTATGCTTTTTAAAATTAATGAAAGAGCCTCCGGTCTGTTATACGTAACAATAATGAGTGATATTTTCATGCTTTTCAGAATATGTTGGTAAAAATAATCAGATTCAAGCAGTACAAAATATTTTTCCGAAAGAATTACAGGTTTTCTGCAAGTTGAATTATTTTCTTTTACTGAACAGAAGTAAAATAAAAGTGCTGCGAACATTTTGTGGATTACATTGTTTCGGTAGAAAAGAAACAAAAAAAAGACAAAAAGGTATGAAAAGAAGAAATTTTATCACTGCTATTGGCACTGTTGCGGTTGCATCGCCATTTATCGGTGCATTAAGTTCATGTGCTGCGGAATCCAAAACTTTCGAAGGACATAAATTTCCTGATTTGGGTTATGATTTTAATGCACTTGAGCCTTATATCGACGCGCAAACCATGGAGCTGCATTATACAAAACATCACCAGGGATATTTTAATAACTTTATGAAAGCTGCCGATGGAACGGAAATGCTGGAAACTCCGCTGGAGAAAATTTTTGCAACAATCAGTCAACAATCAGAAACTATCCGAAATAATGGAGGTGGATTTTATAACCACACATTATTTTGGGAAAATATGACTCCTTCACCAACAGAGATTGCTGTTGAGTTGAAGCAAGCGATTGAAAATGATTTTGGTTCTTTCGATGCTTTTAAAGATAAATTTGGAACTGCCGCCAAAACCCGTTTTGGAAGTGGCTGGGCCTGGCTGGCCGTTGGTACCGATGGTAAATTATTTGTTACGTCAACACCCAACCAGGATAATCCGCTGATGGATGTTGCCGGTGAAAAAGGTACTCCCATTTTAGGACTGGATGTATGGGAACATGCTTATTATCTTCATTACCAGAACAGAAGGGCAGAATATGTTGACAATTTTTGGAACATTGTAAACTGGGAAGTGGTAAAAAACAGACTCGTTTTGGCGAAAGCCTGAAAATAAATTGGAACATAAGCGGTGGCTCATTATTTTTGATGTTTTAAATTCAAAAGAATGAGCCATCGTTTTGTTTTTATTGGTGCTGGAAATCTGGCAACACATTTGGCAGGTGTACTTAAAGAAAAAGGATTTTCCATTGAGCAGGTTTACAGCCGGTCAGAAAAGTCGGCCAAACTCCTGGCAGAAAAACTCCAAACTAAATACACAACTTCTATTCAAAATATTTTTACTGATGCCGTTGTTTATTTTGTGGCGCTCAAAGATTCCGCATTTGAAGAAATTCTCACTCAAATAAATTTTCAAAATAAATTGCTGGTTCATTGTTCAGGCAGCATGCCGCTTGCCTGCCTTGAAAAATATTCTGAAAACATTGGTGTATTTTATCCGCTGCAAACTTTTTCCAAAAACAGAAACATAGATTTTTCTGAAATCCCGGTTTTTGTTGAAGCCAATTCACCTGAAAATGAAAAAAGGCTAATTCAAATTGCCGAAAAAATTTCAGGCCGTGTGTCAGTTTTAAATTCTGAAAAACGTCTGAATCTTCATACTTCAGCTGTATTTGCCTGTAATTTTGTCAACCATTTTTATACCATTGCAGCAGAAGTGTTAAAATCGAAAGAAATTCCATTCGAAGTATTAAATCCGTTAATTCTGGAAACTGCCCGAAAGGTTCAGGAACTGGAACCTGCTTTGGCGCAAACGGGACCCGCCGTGCGTTTCGATGAGAATGTGATTTCAAAACATTTGGAAACGCTGCAACCTTATCCTGAATTTCAAAAATTATACAGATTAGTTTCTGAGAGTATTTATAAATTTTATCAAAACAGATAATCCATGTCCTTTTTTAAAGAAGAACTTAAAAATGTAAAAGCCTTTATTTTCGATGTTGACGGAGTTTTGTCGAAAGATACATCACCGTTAAACGAAAAAGGAGATCCGGTGCGGACAGCAAACGTAAAGGATGGTTTAGCCATTCGCATTGCTATTTCGCAAGGATTTCCCGTTGCTGTGATAACCGGTGGTTTTGTGGAACGGGTCAGGCTTCGTCACGAACATTTGGGTGTGAAATATTATTATGAAAATGCCTGGAATAAAGTGGAAAGTCTGGAAGATTTCTGCAGAAAAACCGGTACAGATGCAAAAAATGTTCTTTTTATGGGCGACGATTTAGTGGATTATCAGATAATGCAAAAAGTTGGAATTCCTGTTTGCCCGCAGGATGCAGTTTCTGACATCAAATCCATTTCAAAATATATTTCCCACAAAAACGGCGGGGAAGGTTGCGTGCGCGACGTAATTGAGCAAACCCTCAGAGCACAGGAGAAATGGCTAACAGACCAAACTACCATTAAAAATGCTTTTTAATGAACTGGTTACCCAACTATAATTATATTCTGGCTTCCAAATCGCCTCGCAGACAGGAATTGCTGCATTTGATGGGAATCGAGTTTTCGGTGAAAGTAAAGGAGGTGGAGGAAAAATTCCCGGAAGGATTGTCGAAATATGAAATTCCGGAATTTCTTGCCCGGCTAAAATCCAGTCCTTTTTTACCTGAACTCCAAAAAAACGATTTGCTTATTACTGCAGATACAATTGTTTATCTGGATGGTGAGGTTTTGGGAAAACCGGGAAATCCAAAGGAAGCTGAAAATATGCTACAGAAACTTAGTGGAAAAGAGCACCAGGTAATATCAGGAGTTTGTTTGACTTCTTGCGGTAAACAAACTTCTTTTCATGCTGAAACAAATGTTCAGTTTAAACAGTTAACTGAAGAAGAGATTCAGTTTTACATTAAAACTTATAAACCATTCGATAAAGCTGGTGCTTATGGAATTCAGGAATGGATTGGTTTTATTGGCATCACACATATCGAAGGATCATTTTACAATGTAATGGGTTTGCCGGTTCAGCAACTTTATGAAGAAATTCTTCGCCTTTAATTTTTTCAGTACAATATTACGCACGGTAGGTTCCGGGTGACATTTTTCGGCAAAGAATGTTTTTGTCATAATTTTTTGCATTTCATTAAATCCTTTTTATGAATAATCCGTAAATGATTAAAAACAATATTTAAACCATAATTATGAATTATCTCGTTAAATTTTTTTTAGTGTTTTTTCTCGCTATATTTTTGTTTTGTGATTGCAGCAAAAAGGAAGATTCTGTGAAAATTGGCTTTTTAATGCATGCTCTTGACAAGGAACGGTGGGAAAATGACCGGGACTATTTCGTTGAAAAAGTTCAGGAGCTTGGAGGAACTGTTGAAGTTCGTATTGCCGATAATGATGCAAAAAAACAACTTGATCAGGCAAACGAACTGCTCGTCAACGGTGTTGACGTTTTGGTTGTTATTCCGGTTGACCAGTTTGCAGCAGCCAAAATTGTTGAAAATGCTCATGCAAAAAATACAAAAGTAATTTCGTATGACCGGCTGATTAAAAATTGCCAACTTGATTTTTATATTTCAACTGATAATGTTGAAGTTGGACGATTACAGGCTGAGTACCTGACTACCATTAAATCTGAAGGTAATTATGCGCTGATTGGCGGAGCTAATAATGATAATAACAGCCAGTTTTTATATCTGGGCCAGATGAATGTTTTACAGCCATTGGTTGATAGAGGAGATATAAAAATTGTTTACAATGTTTTTACCGACAGATGGTCGGAGGAAGAAGGTTATTCACATACCAAACAATTACTGGATAATGAACCTGACGTTGATGCAATTATTGCAGGAAACGATGCCATTGCATACGGTGTAATAAGGGCATTGCGCGAACAAGGAAAAGAAGAAAGTATATTGGTTGCAGGAATGGATGCTGATTTGAGGAATTTGCAGGAAATTGTAGCAGGACATCAAACGTGTACCATTTATAAACCCATTGAAAAAATGGCAGCTACTGCTGCTGAACTGGCAATTGTATTCGGAAAAACCGGTGAATTTGAAAAAACCTTTCAGACAGTAAGTAATGGGGCCAGGCTTGTTCCGGCAGTTTTTCATAATGGTATGGTTGTAAACCGCGAAAACCTTAAATTAACTGTTATTTCTGAAGGGTATCAAACTGAAGCGGAGATTTTTAAATAGATTTTTTGCTGAAAGAATTTTTCTGTTCAAATTTTACAAACAAACCTGAAAATTCGCGATACAGAATTTTCAGGTTTGTTTTTGTTTTCCGGCCTTCCATAAGCCTATGGCAATTAACACATAAAAGATGACATTTAGAATCCGAAAAAAATCGATGATCTGGATTAAAAATTGGTGTGAATTGCTTAAAATAAAATTATATAAGGTGTAAAAAAAGAAATTACCTGCAAAGTAAAGCAATACGGCAGAATTAATCCATATTAAAGAAGAATCTTCAAGAGCCTGGATTTTACTCTCGCGCATGATATTTGTAAATAATAAGATTGCAAAGCTTACCAGGATTAAAGCACTTAAAGCACCCGGAACGCTTGGATAGGAGAAGTGGCTCTTAAACTGAATTACGTTATAAAGACAAAAGAATTCGTAAAGTATAATAATGGCTATTAAAATTTTTTTATTGATTAAGTTTTTGAGTTCATACAAATAAAACAATGCCAGAAACAAAAAAGATACAGAAATGTACAAATGCCCCAAAGGCATATTGTTTTCAATCACAAATATTTCTCTTGATATTTTGTTGACCAATTCTGTTAGCGTTCCAAAAACAATAAACCCATATAAAAACCGGTGACTAATAGTCAATTTTTTAAACTGAATAAAACCAACAACCAGTGGAATAAAAATAAATACCCAAAGAATTTTAGTGAGACTCATCGTTTTCTGAATTGTAAACGCTTGATTGATCGCATATTGGAGGGCACGGATCGCTAAAATCAAAAACCATTCCCTGGTCTCGTATTTCCCGCTTTTCTCTAACTTCCGAATAAATCATGGCATTCATGGTTTTAGAAATCCCAAAACCTATTTGCGCTTCCTGCTTGTTCTGCATTGAAAATATTTCATGCAGTTCATATTTGTTTAAGAGATATGCATTCGGATAAATGAATTTTCGAAAACGCGCCCATTCATTTTTTTCATCGAGTTCACCATTGCGCCATTTTCGGTAACGCCTGATGGTTTCGATTACCTGCTTTGTATTTGCCGAAAGATTTTGGTTTGTTTTTTCCAGCTTATAAACCGGATTTTCATAATCCCTGAAAACTTCTCCGCTACCCATTAAAAAAGCTGAAACAGCATACGCGCATAAAACATATTTCCCATCACGTTTTTCGGGCTCAAGCCCAAGGTAAATTCTTATCCTGTTTTCATTCTCCCGGGTAAGGATGTTGTAAGTTTCTTTTTGAAGCACTATAGAGGGCACAATCAGGTTGAAAGTAAGGTTTTCTTCTTCCATTAAACTGATAACCCAGTTTTCTGCTTGCTCCGGGGGTACCTGGTCACGTTTTAAATTTAAGCTCATTTTTGTCTTTTTTGTATAGTTCGGATGGATAAAAATAAACAAATTTGTAGTTATTCTATTAATTTTAAAATTTTTATTTTTTCGCTAATTCTACATAATTTTACCCGTTCAAAAGAAAATTACCATGGGAAGAATTTTAGCAATTGATTACGGGAGAAAACGGGTGGGTATAGCAGTATCTGATCCGCAGCAGATTATTGCCAACAAACTGGCAACAATAACCACTCATTCCATTTGGGATTTTCTGCGCACCTATTTTCAAAATGAACAAGTTGACGAAGTGGTGATTGGGTATCCATTGCAAATGAACAACACAGCCTCTGAAGCTGTTGTTTACATCAATCCGTTTATAAAAAATTTTAAAGAAAAATACCCTGAAAAACCGTTAAAAATTATAGACGAAAGATTTACTTCGAAAATGGCTTTTCAAACAATGATTGACGGGGGCGTTAAAAAAGCGGGAAGAAGGAACAAAGCAATGGTTGATGCCATTAGTGCTACAATTATTTTACAAAGTTATATGGAACAAAAACGCAATAAAAAATGAAAACATTGTTTGGGTAATTGTCCGTTAAATTGAAATTGTAATTAGAAAAATGAAATATCCGGTTACTGTATATGGCGATCCGATGTTACGGAAAAAAGCGAACACGATTCATAAAGACCATGAAGGCCTGACCGAAATTCTGGAAAATATGTGGGAAACCATGTATTATTCTGATGGAGTAGGACTTGCTGCGCCTCAGGTTGGTTTGTCAATCAGGCTTTTTGTTGTTGATGCAACTTCTGGTGCTGATGAAGAACCTGATTTAATAGATTTTAAAAAGGTTTTTATTAATCCTGAAATTATTGAAACTTTTGGCGAAGAATGGGTTATGAACGAAGGTTGTCTCAGCCTTCCTGAAATCAGAGAGGATGTAAAACGTCCGGATGTGGTACGAATAAAATATCAGGATGAAAATTTCGAAACTCATGAGGAAGAATTCAGCGGTTATGCCGGTCGGATAATCCAGCATGAATATGATCATCTGGACGGAAAATTATTTATTGATTACCTTTCTCCATTGCGAAAACGGCTCTTGAAAAGCAAACTCAGAAATATTGCTTCAGGGAAAGTTCAACCACATTACCGTATAAAAGTTCCGGTAAAATCATTGTAACCTTTTTGTTGTCTTTTCCGTTTTTAGAATTATTCTAATTGGGAGTAATTCACAGAATTACGCGCCCGAAACACGGAAAAGGTTGACAGCAGTTGTACAAAAAATACCCTTTTTACGGTTGGTATCGGCACTGGCTGCAGGAATTGTGGCAGGAAAATTTTTTCAGCCCGAACCTGATTTTTTCATAGTGCTTATCCTCATTTTGCCCATTGTTTTATTCTTTCTGAATAAAAACTTCAATTTTCGGTACAATTCATTCTTTGGAATTGGAGCGTATGTTGTTTTTATTTTTACCGGCATTGCTGTTTATTCGCTTTATAATCAGAAACCCGAATTTTATAGCCGGGGAAAATACCATGCAGAAATTCTTGAAATCCTGCAGGAAAAGCCCAACTCTTACCAGTCTGTTTTAAAAATTAATACGTTTTTAAAAAATGATTCAGTTTTTATAACTGCAGAAAAAGTAATGGTGTATTTTGAAAAAACTGAATCGGCAAAAAAGTTAAATCCGGGCGAAACCATCCTTTTCATTCAAACCCCACAACTTGTTCGAAATAATAAAAATCCTTACGAATTTGATTATCAGTCTTATCTGGCCAGAAGAAAAATATACAGGCAGGTATATCTGGCCGAAGAAGACTGGAAAATTGCTAAAACACCTTCTGAATTTTCCCTTGTTACTTTGGCTGAAAGAACCCGTTTGAACTTAATGAATATTTACCAGGCACAGAATTTCAGGGATAATGAACTTCAGGTATTGTCTGCTCTGACGCTGGGCTATAAACGCGGCCTTGATCCGGAAACAAAAAGAATATTTGCTTCGGCCGGAGCCATGCATATACTGGCTGTTTCGGGATTGCATGTCGGAATCATTTTTTTAGTTTTTAATCTTCTGCTTGGTTTTCTGAAAAAACAAAAGGCAGGAAGACTTTTTTATGTTTTACTGGTTATTCCGGCTCTTTGGAGTTTTGCTTTTATTGCAGGTTTGTCGCCTTCGGTAATGCGGGCAGCCACAATGTTTTCCTTTATGGTTATTGGCCAAAACATTAAACGACCTTCAAATACCTACAACACACTTGCGGCCTCGGCATTTCTACTGCTTTTGCTAAATCCCAACAATTTGTTTGAAGCCGGTTTTCAGCTTTCCTATTCTGCAGTTTTCGGCATTGTTTTTTTGCAGCCACGGCTGGTAAAACTCTTTCATTTTAAATACAAAGTACCTCAATATTTTTGGGAATTGCTAACCGTTTCAGTTGCTGCTCAAATAGCAACTTTTCCTGCAACAGCTTTTTATTTTAACCAATTCCCGGCCTATTTCTGGTTATCCAATTTGCTGGTTATTCCTGCTGTTATAATTTTAATTCCGCTGGCTTTTAGTTTACTGGTTTTCCATTGGATTCCGGTTTTAGCAACCATTATTTCTTTCCTGATTAAAATCTCATTAAACTTTGTAATTCAGTTTCTTTCTTTTATTGAAGAGTTGCCATTTTCTGTAGCTGAATTCAGCTTATCTGTTGCAGAACTGGTATTTCTGATCGGCATTGTTCTCTTTATTTTTCTTTTCATTGAAACACAAAGTAAAATGTATTTCAAAGGCGCACTGATTTCAGTTTTATTAATATCGGGAACTTCGCTGGCAATAAAAGCAAGTAACCTTTTCCGTAAAGAAATTATTGTGTACAATCAATCAGGACAGGTTTTAATTCACTTTATCCACGGTAAAAGAAATTACATTGTTTCCAAGGAAGAGCTGGTTGAAACGGGTTATGAATTAAATGTATTTGAAAATACAAGGCGAAGATTACAATTGGAGGCTCCTGTTGTTCTTTGTTCGCAACAAGGTTTTCATGATGATTTTATTTTTTTAAAAAATGGTATTATAGTTTTTGACGGCAGAATAATATCCATTGAACATACTGGAAGTGAAATGCCTGAAAATATTGTTCCTGAACTTGTAATCGACCCACCGCGTAATCAAATTCTCCATTTTACTCAAAGCGTTAAACCGGTTATCATTTCTTCAAACCGGTTTCCAGGCCGGCAAATAGCTGATAATTCCAATATTTTTTATCTTCGTGAAAAAGGAGCCTATAGAGAAAAATGGTAACCTTAAGTATCTCATATTTTATAATCGTGCTCATTTGCATCAAAAGTGAGGGTGAATTGCAGAAAAATCGGAATGGAATACTTTACTTTGCACACTAATTTAATATTAATTTGGAAACGAAATGAAAGTAGTAATTGCCGGCGCCGGGGAAGTTGGAACACATTTAGCCAGGATGCTAAGTAATGAAAACCATGATATTGTTTTACTCGATGATAGCCCTGATAAACTTTCAAAAGTCAGCGGAGACGTTGATTTATTGACAGTTACCGGTTCGTCTCATTCTTTTCAGGATTTGAAACAAACCGGACTATCAAAAGCCGACCTTTTTATTGCTGTAACTCCTTTTGAAGAGCGGAATGTTTTGGCCTGTGCAATGGCTTCCTATTTGGGGGTAGGCCGCACAATTGCCCGGATAAACAATGCAGAATACCTGATGCCAAATTACCGGGCAAAACTGAATAACATGGGAATTCATGAGCTCATCTATCCTGAAAGCCTGGCAGCAAAAGAAATTGTTGCTTCGGTAAAACAAACCGGAACCCGTCAACTCATTGAGTTTTCTCAAGGTAAATTGATGCTGCTTGGTATAAAGGTCAGAGAAAATGCTCCAATTTTAAATAAATGTTTTGAAGAACTGGCAAAAGAAAATGAACATCTTTTGGTGGTTGCCATTAACCGTGACAATCAAACCCTTATTCCTAAAGGTTCTGATTGTATTATAGCTGGCGATATTGTATTTTTTGTTACCACCCGTATGGAACAACCCCGGGTTTTTGAGCTCACTGCCAAAAAAACGTTCGAAGTAAAAAATATTATGTTTTTGGGAGGTAGCCGCATTGCACAAAAAGCCATTGAAAAAATGGGAGACCAGTACAGGATAAAGGTGATTGAAGAAGATATTGAAAAATGCCAGCAGATTGCAGAAAAATACAGCAATGCGCTGGTAATTAACGGCGATTGCCGTAACCTTAAATTACTTAAGGACGAAGGCCTTGAAAAAATGGATGCTGTTGTGGCAACAACAGGAAATTCTGAAACTAACATCCTGGGCTGTCACCTGGCAAAGTCAGTTGGCGTCAGACGAACTATAGCCGAAGTAGAAAACCTTGCTTTTATGGGGTTGGCCGAAAATATGAACATTGGAAGTATTGTAAATAAAAAATTGATTGCAGCCAGCTACATTTATCGATTCACATTAAATGCGGCAATTTCAAAAGTAAAATGCCTAACTGCATCGGATGCCGAAGTGTTTGAATTTATTGCCAAAGCAAATGCGAAAATTACCCAGAAGCCCATAAAAGACCTTGATTTTCCCGAAGAGGCGAAAATTGGAGGAATCATTAGAGGTGATGAAGGGTATATTGCCCATGGCGATACTCAAATACAGGAGGGAGATAAAGTAGTGGTATTTACCTTGCCATCGGGAATTAGAAAGCTGGAAAAATTTTTTAAATAATCATTGCGAAAATTCTTTTTAAGAAAATATGAATGTCAGAATTATTTTCAGGGTGCTGGGGTTACTGCTTTTGATTGAAGGCGTTGCCATGTTGCTTGCCCTGTTTGTTTCTGTTTTTTATCAGGAGTATGACCAGTTCGCTTTTCTTATTTCATCGGGAATAAATGTAGTTTTGGGAATTATTATTTTATACTTAACCCGCAACGCCCGGCGCGATATCGGACGACGAGAAGGTTACATCATTGTTTCTTTGGTTTGGATTGTTTTTTCTTTTTTTGGAAGCCTGCCATACGTTATAAGTGGTGCAATACCAAATTTTACCAATGCTTTTTTCGAAACCATTTCAGGATTTACAACCACAGGTTCATCAATTTTAGCTGATATAGAGGCCTTGCCTCATGGCATTTTATTTTGGAGGAGCATTACTCAATGGCTTGGTGGAATGGGAATTATTGTTTTATCACTGGCCATTTTACCTGTGTTTGGTATTGGGGGTATGCAGCTTTTTATGGCCGAGGTTCCTGGTCCAACTCCAGATCGGATTAGCCCGCGAATTAGGCAAACAGCAAAAACACTATGGGGAATTTACCTGATTTTTACTGTTGCTGAAACTCTGTTGCTTTGGGTGGCCGGAATGGAGATTTTCGATGCCGTCTGTCATTCACTTACCACAATGGCAACTGGAGGTTTTTCAACCAAACAGGCAAGTATAGCGCACTGGTCTTCACCAGCTATTCAATATATTATTATTGTTTTTATGTTTTTGGCTGGTACAAATTTTACGCTTTCTTATCTGGCCATAAAAGGAAGATTTCGACGCGTATTTACCGACGAAGAGTTTAAGTACTACGGATTGTTTGTAATTGCTTTCACGCTGGTAATTTTTGCAGGGTTAATTATTTCTTCAAATACTGGTATTGAACTTGCATTTCGGGATTCATTATTCCAGGTAGTGTCCATTATTACCACAACTGGTTATGTCACAGCTGATTATTTATTGTGGACTCCTGTTCTCACGGTCATTATTTTTGCCTTGTTTTTCTTTGGCGGTTCCGCCGGTTCTACTGGTGGCGGAATTAAAATAATGCGCATTGTTTTGCTTCTGAAAAACAGCTATTATGAACTTCGCCGTATGGTGCATCCACAGGCCGTGATTCCGGTAAAATTTAACAAGCATTCTGTTGATCCCAAAATTGTTACGAATGTGCTGGCATTTTTTATGTTTTATTTTGTGATTTTTGGTTTTAGCACGGTAATATTTTCAATGATTGAACCCGATATGGAATCGGCCATGGGGGCAGTGGCAACTTCACTGGGAAACATTGGCCCGGGCCTTGGCAATGTTGGGCCTGCCGAAAATTTTATGCACATAAAACCGGTTGGAAAGTGGTTTTTGTCTTTTTTGATGCTACTGGGAAGGCTTGAGCTTTTTACTATTTTGGTGCTTTTTTCTCCTGCTTTATGGAAAGAATAAGATGTTTAATTGGAAATCTAATATTCCAATACGCCTTTCCCTTCCCTCAAAATTTTAATTGTATCGCCCGTGCAATCTATTACTGTTGACGGAACCAGTTCACCGTATCCGCCATCTATTACAATATCGGCAAAGTCCTGATATTTTTCGTAAATAAGTTCAGGATCAGTTGTATATTCAACAATCTCATCTTCATCCCTTATCGAAGTGGATAAAATTGGATTTCCCAGTTCCAAAACAATTTCATGAATAATGTTATTATCGGGAACCCTGATTCCAACGGTTTTCTTTTTTCCTTTAAAATACCTTGGAACATTATTGTTGGCATCCAAAATAAAAGTAAACGGGCCGGGAAGGTTTTTTTTCATCAGTTTGAAAACCGTGTTGGAAATGGGTTTTGTGTAATCTGAAAGGTGACTTAAATCACTGCAAATAAAAGAGAAGTTTGCTTTTTCGATGCTAATTCCTTTAAACCGCGCCACCTTTTCAACGGCTTTTGCATTGGTAATGTCGCATCCCAGTCCGTAAACAGTGTCGGTAGGATAAATGATAATTCCACCGTCCAGGAGAACATCCACAATCTTTCGGATATCGCGGGGATTAGGATTTTCGTTGTAAAGCCGAATAAGCATATTTTTATTTTAGCGGGGTAAAATTATCATTTTCGTTTTATATTCCGGTATTTCTATACAATTTTGCATAATGAATCTTCAAATTAAAAATACCGGCGATGGTTCGGCGACACTGTTTCTGCCCGACCTGAACGAACAATATCATTCAATGAATGGTGCTGTAACCGAGTCGAACCATGTATTTCTATCCAATGGCTTTCATTTTCATCCTTCAAAAAATCCGGTTGTTTTTGAAGTGGGTTTCGGAACGGGTTTAAATTGCTTGTTAACTGCCATGCAGGCACAATCGCAGCATAGGCCAACTTTTTACATTGCTGTTGAAAAATTTCCGCTTGAACAGAAAGTTGTTAACCAATTGAATTATGGCAGTTTAGTTCAGGAAAACGGTATTCAGATTTTCAATAAAATTCACGATTGTGGATGGAATACTCCGGTAGAAATTTCCCCCTGGTTTACATTAGTGAAATTAAAAACTGATTTCACAACTGAAGAATGGACCTTCCCTCAAAAAACCGATATCATTTTTTTCGATGCTTTTGGGCCGGACAAACAACCTGAAATGTGGACCGAAAGAATTTTTGTCAGGTTATTTAACAATTGTACAGAAGGAGGAGTTTTAGTTACATACAGCGCAAAAGGAGAAGTTCGTCGCCGCATGGTAAACGCTGGTTTTAAAGTTGAAAGACTTCCCGGCCCACCTGGGAAAAAGGAAATGTTGCGGGGAATAAAATTGGCATCAAAAATTTAATTGCAAAAAAATTCCGTTATCTTCGCACGTTTTAAATGAACAAATAAAAAATAATGACAGAAAAAAAATTGACCGGCGAATTGGAACGGTTCAGTTATGCACTGGGAATGAGTGTTGCTTCCAATCTCATTAAGTCTGGTGTAAAAACAATTAATCCGGAAGCATTTGTAAAAGCAATTAACGACACGTATATTGGAGAAATGCCCGAAATGATGCCCGACGAGGCTAACAAAATCCTGGAAAGTTTTATGGAAAAGGCCAATCAGGAGGATGCTAAAGGCAATCTTGAATCAGGGCTTGAATTTTTAGAAAAAAATCGTTCAAAAGAAGGTGTTACAGAGCTACCCAGCGGACTTCAATACCAGGTTATAAATGAAGGCGATGGCGATTTGCCTTCGTTAACTGACGAAGTTAAATGCCATTACCATGGCAGCCTTATCGACGGAACTGTTTTTGATAGTTCTGTTGAGCGCGGACAACCTGCAACATTTCCTGTTAACGGAGTAATTCAGGGTTGGGTTGAAGCACTTCAGCTTATGCCGGTTGGCTCAAAATGGCGGCTTTATGTTCCACCGGAACTGGGTTATGGTGAGCAGGGTGCCGGTGGCGCTATTGGCCCCAATTCTACGCTTGTTTTCGATGTTGAATTATTGGAAATCGTATAAATATTTATTAGTTATTGTGTTATGAGAAAGAATTTAATCTATTTGCCAGTGATCTTTTTAATGATCCTTGGCATGAGTTGCCAGCAATCTGGTTCGGTTAAAAATGTAAAATTGGAAACTGAAGCTGATTCAGCTGGTTACGCTATTGGTATTTTAGTAGGAACAAACAACAAACAACAGGTTGAAAATGCCCCGGGCGGTACAGACATTAACCTTGATGCAATGGTTGCTGCCTTTAGTGCTGCCTCAAAAGGCGAAGAAGGTGCCATGACAACCGAAGAAGCAGACCAGGTTATCAGAAGGTTTTTTGAAGCTGCCGGAGAAAAAGAAGGTCAGTTAAATCTCGAAACCGGAAATGCTTTCCTGGAAACAAACAAATCGCGCGAAGGTGTTAATACAACTGCCAGCGGTTTGCAATATGAAGTAATTACTGAAGGTACCGGACCAAAACCATCAGCCGACGACAGAGTGCGCGTTCATTATCATGGAACTTTAATTGACGGTACTGTTTTCGACAGTTCGGTTGAACGTGGTGAACCTGCTGTTTTTGGTGTAACCCAGGTTATTCCGGGATGGACGGAAGCCCTGCAACTGATGCCGGTAGGTTCCAAATGGAAAATTTACCTTCCCTCGAAACTGGCTTATGGCGAACGCGGAGCCGGCGGTGATATTGGACCGAATTCAGCTTTGATTTTCGAAGTGGAATTACTCGAAATTGTTGAACAGTAAGAAGTTGATATTTTTTGCATAAAAAACCCTTTGTATCTTATCGTGCAAAGGGTTTCTTTTTTTATTTTCGCCTTATGAGTTTACAGGTAAAAGGAAAAATACAGCAAATACTTCAGCCAGAATCAGGAGTGAGCCGGGCTGGAAAAGAGTGGAAAAAACAAGAGTTTGTAATTGAAACCGATGATCAGTTTCCGAAAAAAGTCTGTTTTACGCTTTTTAACGATAAAAATGCGCTGTTGGACAAGGTAAAGGAAGGAGAGGATGTGGAAGTTTCGTTCAACCTCGAATCGAGGGAATTTAACGGGAAATGGTACCACAACATCAACGCGTGGAAAATAGATAAGGTTTCGGATCAGGGGAATATTCCTGAACCACCGCCGGAATTTCGACCCGAAGATATCCCGCCGGAACCCGAAGATGACGGAGGTAGCGGACTGCCATTTTAATTAAAAAAACCAAGGTTAAATTATTAAATTATCTCCAATGAATTTTTCCAGAAGAAAATTTATCAGACGATCGGCTATTGGGGCTGCTGCTTTGGCAAGTATTCCCGCCATTGTTTCGGCAAGTATTGCTCCGGCCAATAAAAAGAAATCGAAAAAATATTCTCTTTTTGAAAAAGGAAATACCGTTCTTTTTCAGGGCGATTCCATTACCGATGCAGGCCGTGAAAAAGACAATGAACTGCCCAATAATTCACGTTCATTCGGTTCAGGTTATGCTTTTCTGGCGGCTTCAGCATTAATGAAAGATCTTGCCGAATTGAATCTCACATTATACAACCGGGGAATTAGTGGAAACAAAGTTTATCAGTTGGCCGACCGCTGGCAAAAGGACTGCCTTGATTTGAAGCCAAATGTGATGAGCATTCTCATTGGCGTAAACGATTACTGGCACAAACGCAACGGCAATTACGACGGTACGGTTGAAGTTTATGAAAACGATTTTCGGGCGCTTTTGCAACGCACCAAAAAGGAATTGCCTGATGTTAAACTGGTCATTTGCCAGCCGTTTTACGTGTTGAACACTTCTGCCGTTGATGAAACCTGGGTGAAACCAATGAAGGAATATCAGACAGCGGCTAAAAAAATTGCCAAAGAGTTTGATGCTAATTGGGTGCCTTTCCAGGAAGTTTTTGACGAAGCAATAAAATACGCGCCCTCAACTTACTGGACCCGCGACGGAGTACATCCTTCAATGGCCGGGGCACAGCTAATGGCCGAAGCCTGGCTAAGGGCAGTGGAATAAAAAAGAGGCAGCCAATTTTCTGACTGCCTCTTTTGGGTTATTTTAAAATTTATGCCCAATGCATCCCATCTTGATAACCGGGTTGCATCCAGGGCAGATCATTACTCCGGTAAAACGGATCAAGTGTTGCCCGCAATTCCTGCATCCTTTCGTCGGAAAGTGGTTTGAATGATTGCAATGTTGCTATATTTTTGTTGAGAACATCCAGGCTGTCGGTACCGATAACTGCTGCAGTAACTTCTTTCAGACTCAGAGCATATTCTACCAGTTCCTTGGGGTCGAGGCCATGTACGGTTTCCCTCGGGCGAATAACTTTCATGGCCAGCACACCCATTCCTTTTTTTGCAGCAAATGGTACAGGCTGCTCCTCAAAAGGCTGTTTGCCTTGTTCCTGATGGTTCAGGGCAATAAGCATGGTATCGAAATCGTACATTTCAGCAGCCAGTTTCATGGCCGAAGCCGAAGTGTGACCTGTAAAACCAATGTATTTGATGACCCCTTCTTCCTGATATTTTCTGAGAACGGGAAGAACTCCATCGGCAGCACCAAATTGTTTTACCTCATCTTCATTGGTTACACTATGAATTTGGTACAGATCGATGTAATCGGTTTGTAATCTTTTCAAGCTGGTTTCAATGGTTCGTTTGGCATCGTCCGCTTTTCGCTCTCCAACTTTCGAAGAAAGAAAAACCTGACTTCTGACCGATTTCAGAATTTTACCGATGCGTTCTTCGCTGGCTTGTTCTGCATTTTGGTATGATGCAGCAGTGTCCCAATAATACAATCCTTTGCTGAGCGCTGTTTCCAGAATTCTCAGGCCTTTATCTTCATCAACTGCCATGAAGCGGCTTCCAAGCCCCATAATAAGGCGCGGAATGCGCACTCCGGTTTTACCCAAAATGGCAGTTGGCAAACCTTTGGCATCATAAGGGGAAGAAGAGCAAGCGGCTGAGGGTGCCAAAACAACACCGGCAGTTACAGTACCGGTGGTTTTAATAAAATTCCTGCGGGTGAAATCTTTCTTTTTCATCTTTTTTAGTTTTATGGGAAAAA
Organism: Mariniphaga sp.; assembly: GCA_019429205.1. Classification (GTDB taxonomy): domain Bacteria; phylum Bacteroidota; class Bacteroidia; order Bacteroidales; family Prolixibacteraceae; genus Mariniphaga. The sequence goes on from JAHYIT010000069.1 coordinate 19,190, forward strand.
TTATTACCTGCTAATATGCAAGCATTTCAATTAATTACAATTCTAAATTCAGGATGTTCAATTTTTCATTTATTATTTTCATTTCTTCTGATGAAATTATTAATTCTGCTGCTTTAATATTTTCAAGTACCTGTTTTTTATTGCGGGCACCCACCAGCACACAGGTAATGCCCGGCTGGTAAAGCGTCCAGCGGATAATGAGTTGAGCAAGTGTAGCATTTTTACTGTCGGCGATGGGTTTTATTTCTTTCAGAAAATGATTGATATGCGAAAGATTTGGTTCTTTGTAAAACGGCGTATTTGGCCGGTGGTCGCCTTCGTTAAATATGTAATCAGTGGTAATTTTTCCGGTTAAAATACCTCGTTGCAGCGGACTGTAAACAATTATTGCTTTGTTGTTTGAAATACAATAGGGTACAAGTTCCTTTTCAATATCTCGCAAAACCATGCTGTAAGGAACCTGGTTCGAGGCCAGTCTGAAATAGTTGTCGGCCTCCGCCATTTGTTTTGCCGAATAATTACTCACTCCACCGGCTTTTATTTTTCCCTGCTGTTTTAAGATTTCGAGTGCTTCCATGGTTTCTTCAACCGGAGTATGGCTGTCGGGCCAGTGTTGTTGAAATAAATCGATATAATCGGTTCCCAGCCGTCGTAACGATTCTTCACATTCTTGAATCACGCTTTCTTTTTTACCAATTCTGTAAATGGAAAGCTTGTTTCCCTGGTTGTCTTTGGTATTCTCCAGGTGAGGATTATTTGAACTTACATCCCAACGTAAACCAAATTTGGTAAGAATTTGCACCTTATCCCGCTTCCCTTTAATGGCTTTTCCCACAAATTCTTCACTTTGCCCGAAACCATAAACCGGAGCGGTATCAATGGTTGTCATTCCATTATCTATGGCGCTTTCAATGGCACGGATGGATTCATTTTCCTCGGCGCCTCCCCAAAACCAGCCGCCTATGGCCCAGGCTCCAAAGGTGAGTGGAGTTATTTTTACATCGGTTCCGGGTAACTTAATTTTGTCCATGATTTATTGTTTTAGAATATTAGCTTATTGAACTCCAGTCGAATTCGTTTTGTTTTGTCGCTTTCAGGTTTTCGAGCAGCACCCGGTTTTCCTCTTTTTGTAAAAACGGATCTCCCGATAAAATTTCCGAAGCCACGTCGCGCGCCAGTTTCAAAATTTCTCCGTCTTTTCCCAGGTTGGCAATTTTCAGGTCGAAACCCACACCACTTTGTTGCGTTCCTTCCAGGTCGCCCGGTCCGCGGAGTTTCATATCCACTTCTGCAATTTCAAAACCGTCATTGGTGCGCACCATGGTCGCCAGCCGTTTGCGGCTTTCGTTGCTGATTTTGTACGACGACATCAGGATGCAATACGACTGTTCAGCGCCCCGGCCAACCCTGCCACGTAACTGGTGTAACTGCGACAAACCAAACCGCTCGGCGCTTTCAATCACCATCACCGAAGCATTGGGAACATCCACACCCACTTCAATTACCGTTGTAGCTACCATAATGCGTGTTTCGCCCTGTTTAAATTTCTGCATGGCATTTTCCTTTTGCACCGGTTTCATACGCCCGTGAACCATACCTACTTTTGCCTCCGGAAAAGCTTCAGAAATATGCCGGAAACCTTCTTCGAGGTTTTTTAAATCCATTTTTTCCGACTCCGAAATCAACGGGTAAACCACATATATCTGGCGGCCTTTTTCCATTTGCTGCCGCATAAAATTATAAACCTGTTTGCGGCGGTTTTCAAAAAAGTGGTGGGTTTCGATGGGTTTCCGTCCGGGTGGCAGTTCGTCTATTACTGAAACATCCAAATCGCCGTAAACCGTCATCGCCAAAGTACGCGGAATAGGGGTGGCCGTCATCACCAGAACATGTGGCGGGATGAGATCGTTTTTTTGCCAGAGTTTCGCCCGCTGTGCCACACCAAACCTGTGCTGTTCATCAATAACCACCAGGCCAAGATTTTGAAAATTTACTACATCTTCAATGAGGGCGTGTGTGCCAATCAGAATTTGCAGCTTCCCGGCTTCCAGCGCTTCGTGCAGCACTTTTCGTTCACTTGCTTTGGTTGAACCGGTGAGCAAACCCACTTCAATGCCCATTCCGTTTAAAAAATTGGAAACAGACTGGAAATGCTGCTGTGCCAGAATTTCGGTAGGCGCCATCATACAACTCTGGAAACCATTGTCCATAGCCAGCAACATGGTCATCAGCGCTACCAGCGTTTTTCCGCTGCCCACATCGCCCTGTAGCAGCCGGTTCATTTGTACATTGCGGTTTACATCGCGCCGGATTTCTTTTAGTACTTTTTTCTGGGCATTGGTGAGTTCAAAAGGCAGAAAATCGGAGTAAAATTTATTGAAATTGAATCCTACTTTTTCAAAACGAAACCCTTTGAATTTGTTTTCCCTGTTATGCTTTAAAGCGAGTATTTTTAGTTGAATAATAAAAAGCTCTTCAAATTTCAATCTGAAGCGGGCATTTTTTAAGTCAATTGTATTTTCCGGCTTATGAATGATGGTTAGCGCTTCTTCCAGTGAAACCAGTTTTAGCTTTCGGGTGATGTGTTCAGGAAGTGTTTCCTTAATTTTTCCTTTGGCCAGCGAAATGAGGGTAAGTTGAAACTTGTTAATGGTTTTGGAAAGCAGGTATTTTTTTTTCATGTTTTCAGTGGTCACATAATGTGCCTGAAAAAGACCTGCCGGCTTAAGTTGTTTCTCTTCTTCGGTTTCCATTTCGGGATGCACCACATTGATGCGCCCGTTAAATTCCGAAGGTTTTCCGAAAACTATGTATTCTTTGTTTAACTCCAAATGTTCCAACTGCCATTTTACACTTTGAAACCACACCAGTTCAATACTCCCTGTATCGTCGTAAAACCTTGCCGTAAGTCGCTGTTTATGCCCTGTTCCAACGGTATCCATCGAACGGATTTCGCCTTTAATCTGGATGTGAGGCATTTGGGCATGCACTTCCGATATTTTGTAAAATTTGGTGCGGTCGATGTACTTGTACGGAAAATAATAAACAAGGTCGCCAAAGGTTTTAATATTCAGCTCTTTCGCCAGCAGTTCGGCACGTTTGGGCCCAACGCCGGGTAAAAATTTGATATCCTGATCCAAAAAACCGGTCATAAAGCAAAGATAATTAAACTGAAGAAAGAATGGTTAAATTGAGAAATTGAGAAATGGCTAAATTGTGAAATGGTAAAACCCGACAGAAGGGTTTTATGTCTAATCAGAAATAAGGTTGTCTTTTCGGACTACTTTTCATATATTTACACCATGATCAAAAAACGTGAACTAATATTTTACAAGAACTATTTTCGGGACTTTTATAAATTACAAACAAAAAAAGTTCAAAAAAAAATTATTTGGACTTTTAAAATTATCGAAGATTTAGACAGAATTCCGGAAGTTTATTTTAAACATCTTGAAAATACAAATGGATTATATGAGATACGAATACAATTAGGTAATGATATTT
>JAHYIT010000070.1 GCA_019429205.1 Mariniphaga sp.
CACACTGGCAAAAAGGGTATGTAAAAGGCCTGAAGGCAAGAGGTAACTTTGAGGTGGATATCCGTTGGGAGAATGGCATCCTCACCGAGGCAAGTATAAAGGGAAGGGAAGGATCACAGGGCACAGTGAATACAGGCGCCGGAACCAGGGAGTTTCAAATTCCCCGGAATGGGGTTTTCACAATAAAAAATTAAAAATTATCTTTTTTGCCATCCTGTTTAACAGGAAAGTCTAAAAGTGGTACTGGGAGGTGTCTTGCCCTGAAATAACTTGACGCAAAAACGTCAAAAAAAATGAAGAAAGGGAAAGAAATCATGTTGACGGATTCCATGGAGGGATTCCAGGAGAAAAAAATTAATTACAATGACTACGAAGTAAGTTTTCGTCGGTGGCTGGTAAGTCAGATAGATTCAGGGAACATGACTTATCAGGAAGCGCGGGAACGATTTTCGTTGTCAAAGCACGAATACAAAAAAATCATAAAGCGTTGGCAGGATGGATATTTCGGTCTAAGCTGACCCCCCCGAATTCGGAGCTAAAAACTCCATTTATCTTTAAAAAAGATGCTGACATTTCGGCTGATACTGACCCCTTTTTATTGTTAAAGGGGGCCGCGGCGCAGTTATATTTCGGAGTAAGCTGACCCGCCTCGCAGTTTTGGTTTTGAATCGTGGTTTTTAAACCACAATAGAAAGATTAAAGATGGCGGGAAAATCAAAACGTATGGGAACCCAGTTGGCGCCTATTTGCAACAAATTGGGTTAACGAATGTAGCAGCTTTTTCTTTTTTTCCACGATAGGAAAACTACGTCAAACACAAACTTTCGAACCTGGATAAAGTGTACACCGGGCAAATGACCATGGTGGAAATTGAAGGTAAATACCTGAACGAAGAAGAGATAAATTACATGATTGATATTTACAACATCAAAAAAGCAAACTCCTGAAACCACACAACCAGGTAATCTGCATTTTAAAAAATTCTGCAAATTATTTGCAAATGTTATCCAAATGACTATCTTTGTAGCGTGTTAATCAACAAAAAATGAAATATTCTGAAATTGAAAAGAAACTAAAAAAGGCTGGATGCTATTGGGTGAGGGACGGCAAGAAGCACCCTATTTGGTTCAGCCCGATAACCAGATTGGAATTCCAGTTGAGCCACCATAAAAGCCAGGAAGCAAAATTCGGCACAATGAAGTCCATCAGTAAAGATTCAGGGGTCAATCTTTAACCCGTGTTTTAAAAAAGGAGGTTGTTATGAAATTAAATGCAATAATTGAAAAAGGGAAAGACGGTACGTTTGATGTACACTACGATGTGGAACAAGAGAATCCGTATAGTTTTAGTCTGCTGGGTCAGGGCAACACGGTTGAGGAGGCTATTGAAGACTTTTATGCAGGCCGCGATGAGATGAAAGAATATTATCAGGAGGTTGGAAAAGAATTCCCGGAAGATTTGGAGTTTGAGTTTAAATATGACATGGCTTCATTTTTGGATTCATACAGCGACAAAATATCGCTTGCCGGGCTGGGGCGGTTAACGGGGATAAACCGTAAACAGTTGAGCCACTATCTTACCCGCAAAAGGAATCCCAGCCGGAAAACAGTTGAAAAAATAGAAAGAGCCTTGAATGACTTTGGCAAAGAAATAAGTCAGGTTCATTTTATTTGATTTTTGCTCAGTACAAAAATTACGCAAAAGTTTATTCAGGCAGTTTTGCCCCCCTCCTCATTATTTCCTATTTTTAGCGCAAAACCATTTTTATCGGTATCCCTTCTACCAACCCCGTCTTGCCAGATGCCCTGCGGACCCCTAACTTCGCGCATGCGAAAAAATTAGAAAGCCTGTCCATCAACTGACGGATATAACAGAGAGGAAACCTGCCCGGCCAACTGACGGGTGCACCTGGCCATAGAATTACGGCAGAAAAGCGGACAACCCCGAATAAAATTTTACTCGCTTTAGAAATGAGTTAAAAGCAGGTAATTATGGAAAACAAAAGCCTCATTTTAATTCCACGCGTGCTTCCGGTGAAAGTAAAGCGTTACTTCGGTCAGAGTATCACGTTACTTTGGTTCGAGTATCACGTGGTTTTTTTCTGCATACAATTTCAGCCGGTAACTTTTTTGAAACCGGCTTCTTTCATGGCCGACAAAATCCGGGCGCCGGGCCTGTAGTTCACACTTACTTTCTATTGACATAACATTGAATATTTGGTTCAACAATAAAAATTAACCTGTATGAGGCTTTTGTTTTGTCCTTCTTCTGTATCGGTTTTAACGCTGGTATTGTGCGGTTATGTACCGGTTTTTCTGTTTAAATGTTAATTACTTTTGGTTTGCTGGGGTTGAAAATAAAACTTTTACAGCAATTGTACAATATGTTGTAGAATATATTTTTAGTTGAAGTTGAACAAAAACATGGAAAATTATTCAAACATTGATACCGAATATTAAAAAATGTGGTACGGATTTCATCGCAGGTATTCCCCTGGAAAAAATTAGCACCAGCAAACGCAACCAATTTCCTCCGAATAAAGTCAGAAATAAAAAAACGAATAACAATGATAACACAGGTTATTACATCCTCGATCCCGGTAAAATGGGGGACCTTAATTTCAGTTATTATACGGGCGGTCTGACGTTTAAAAACATCGACACAATGGTCAGTTATTCGTTGAGGTGGTCTGTCCCTAATCCAGGTTGGGATACTGTTTCCATGGAAGATTTTTCTCTGCTTACAAAGAATTCCAAAAGAACATACACATTCCAGGCATCTGACTATTATAAAATGGAAGTCGGAATTTATTCGGCCAAATTTCGGTTTTGCGGCACAAAACATCATACACCGGATTTTAACTTAAACCAAAAAGAGGGCCGGATTTGGGTTGGAAGCATTATTTCAACCGTTGACAATATTGTTGTCGAGTGAAATTCATTTCCTGCTGGCGCACATTTTTGTCAAGTAGTGTACTTTTCTGTGCAATGTGTACCCATGCAATTTACCCTGTCGTCAAAAAATTCTCCCGCTCAAATCCTCCATTCCAAAAATTACTTTTGTACTTTAGCAACACGTTAAAAACCGACAAAATCGAAACAGTACAATGACAGGAAATTCGCAGGTACCCAAAGCCCTCTACCCCTCGTTGCAAAGGGATGATGGGGTTTTAGCGAACCAATGGCTCAATGATTTTCATAATCGGTATATGCATTAGAAATACCTGTATTGTTCCGGCGCCTTTCCTTTCTTTTCAATGATTTTCGGATTCAAGGGGAGCGGACCGCTGCTGTCGATTTTCTCCAACACTATATTGAATTCCCAGGAATTGCCATAATCGAAAAGATATAAAGAAAAGAAAACACCCTTTCTCAATAAGTGGTTTTACCGAAACCGTATTTTTAATCGCGCCCTTAGGAAAAACCGGCGCCATCATTTTGAAGAGTGGTACAAAATCCGGATCATCCCGGACATCCCCTTTATAGAAGCCCAGCTCTTTTAAACATGGGATGTTCCATCGAACAATTTCCTGCCCTAAAAGTATTTTGGATAAACTAACTCCCAATTCAGTTGGGATAACAGCGGCTATTGAATCATCGTAACGGGTGATTTTCTTGCCGCTGTTTATATGTTTTTACATAAACTCTAAATTTTATCACAATATTTATATTTCAAAGCATATAGTTTTGTATATTTGCTGTGTGTTATATTTAAAAACATATAATGAAGCATTTAGCAGAATTTGTTAAGGAACGGCGAAAAGAAGTGAATCTTACACAGGAAGAATTTGCGGAAAGGACAGGGGTTGCCCTTACAGTAATACGAAAAATTGAACAGGGAAAAACCAATCTGAACATGGAAAAAGTAAACCTTGTGTTGCGTATGTTTGGTCATGAACTGGCTCCGGTAAGCCAAAAAGAATTTGAATTGTGAGAGAAGGAAAAGTTTTTTACAAAGATTTATTTGCCGGTGTTATAACCGAAACCGGTGACGGCGATTTTGTTTTTCAATACGATAAACAATATGTGGAAGAACATGCCCGTGAATTCGTCACTTTTACAATGCCTGTAACCACAAAACCATACATCGAAAACAGGTTATTCCCGTTTTTCGACGGACTTATACCGGAAGGCTGGCTGTTGGATATTGCTTCCACCAACTGGAAAATAAATAAAAACGACCGGATGGGATTGTTGCTGGCATGCTGCCGTGATTGCATTGGTGCGGTTAGTGTTATACCAATACAAGGAGAAAATGAAGAATAGATGTTTATATTGTTATGAACCTCTTAACAACGGGGAGGGTTACCATACGAAGTGCAGTAAAGTTTTTTTTGGGCATAAAACTCCTCCATCTATTCCATATCCGATTGATCAAATGGCTGATTTGGCCAAAGAGGTTGTGGAGCGAAGAATTGCGGTTCCCGGCGTTCAGGCCAAATTGTCCATGTCGGTTATAAAAGAAACACAACGAAAAGCCGAAAACCGTTTAACTGTTGTTGGGGCGCTGGGCGGTCAATATATATTAAAACCTCCGAACGAACATTTTCCTGAGATGCCTGCAAATGAACATGTGACCATGAGAATGGCTGAGGCTTTCGGGATTCGCGTGATGCCTTCAGCTTTAATTCGGCTGAAATCCGGTGAGTTGAGCTACATTACGAAGCGGGTTGATCGTACTGAATCTGGAGAAAAAATCCACATGCTGGACATGTTCCAGATTACAGAAGCTTTTGATAAATATAAAAGTTCCATGGAAAAAATAGGAAAAGCGTTACATGAATACTCAGATAACACCTTGCTGGACAAGTTGTTGTTTTTGGAACTTTCCGTATTCAGTTTTCTAACCGGCAACAACGACATGCACCTTAAGAATTTTTCGATGATGGAAAGCCCTTCCGGGTGGGTTTTGGCTCCTGCCTATGATTTATTGAATGTGGCGATATTAATACCGGAAGATTCTGAAGAGCTTGCACTTACACTTGACGGAAAAAAGAAAAAATTAAATTGGAGCCATTTTGAAAAACTGGGTAAAAATTTGGAACTGACAGACAAACAGATTCAGGGCGTTTATAAAAGGTTGTTAAAAAACAAACCCAAAGCGCATGATTGGATAAATAGGTCATTCCTTTCGGATAAAATGAAAGAAGCTTATACAGAGCTTGTTGAAAACAGGTATAAAAAACTAACCTAAATGGTTTTGAACTTTGTTGGAAATTAATATTCTATTAAATGAAAACACAACTTTTTTTTCAGTTTCTGTTGCTGATTTGGCTATACTAAAAAGAAATATACAATGAATAAAATGAGTATTCAGAAATTTCCCATTTTGTTTTTCTCCTTAATAACATTAAACATCCTGACAACCGCCCAAAACCTCTGCACAGGCGACGATTACTTTTTGCTGAATGCCCGGCAGGACGATCCGGTTTACACCACTTACGCTGCCGCCATTGAACGCTCGAAACTATATGGAGACAAAGCGTACAAGATGGTTTATTACGAGGATTCAGAACCGGTCTATTACGAAAGCGACCAGTCGGGCCGCCATTTTGGAATCTGGGTGGTGAACGACATTGCCATTATGCAAACCCGTGAGTTTTTTCAGCCTCCCGTGGTGAAATATTCATTCCCTGATATGGTTGTGCTGGAGTACATGCCGTTTGAAGGCGTGAACGTGCAGGAAACATTCATAGTTTACAGTTCATCGGTTTCGCTGGTCGATTTGAAAATAAGCAACACGGGCAACCGGGAACTGAAGTTTGTTTATTACCCGATTGTGGAGTTGGGGAACGATTCGCTGGAAGTTCAGCAATACGACGAAAATATTTCGGGGTATATTACAACCCGTAACGAATCGCTTTACCGGCTTATCAGCAGTATGAGCGGCCGTGGAGATTACCCGACCCGCTACCGAGAGGTTTTTTCACTGGCAGGCGGAGCTAGTTCTTATGGAGCATACCGCGGCAATATGAACGATTTTTACCTGACCATTAAAACCGACCATTACGCCGAGGACAAGTACAAAGACAAACTGAACAGAGTTGAAAAGGACTTGGTTGATTTTATTGCCGTGCAAACCCAGTTTGAACTGAAACCCGGAGAATCCAAAGAAGTCCGTTATATTCGCGGCATTCAGCCTGAAAATGAAAATCCGGATGATTTGAAAAAGGAAATTCAGGTGGCCAAAAATTTATCGGTGCAGCACCATTTGGAAGCCAACGAAACGCTTTTTGCCCACATTCCCAAAATTGATTTTAAAACCGAAAGCGAAAAAATGATTTACCTTGGCGCGCTGAACCTGGCCAGAAGTTGCATGTTGCCGCCTGAGGGAAAAACAAACTATAATTACTACGTGTTTTCACGTAATCCGTTGTGGGGTTGGGGCCACGGTCACCAGGTGCTGCACGAATCGCTGGCCATGCTGGCCTATGCATACCTCGACCCGGTTTCTGCGCAGGAATCGCAGCGGGTTTATATGGAACAACAGGGTGAGGACGGCTTAATTGCTTACCGCCACGGACCCCGCGGAATGCAGGATTACCCGCACTTCAGCAAAGTATTGAATCGTGACATGTCCACCACCTCGGCGCCGTTTTATTCCTGGATTAACTGGGAGGTTTACCAGGTGAGCAAAGATGAAACTTTTTTGAACGATGCTTACCGGTCGGGTGTGGACTATGTGAACTGGCTCATAAAAAACCGCGACCTTGACAAAGACGGTACTTTTGAATGGGGCCCTTACGGAATCATTGAAAATGTACGCGACTGGTACAACGCCGTTTTTCAGGTTTCTAAGGAACGTTATCTCGATGTGGACAAGGAAGATATTTCGGATGAACTGGAATGCCTCGACCTTACCGTGATGATGGTGAACGAAATGCGCATGCTGGCTAAAATGGCTGCGGAACTGGGGAAAAAAGGCGAAGCAAAAAAATGGGAAAAGCTGGCCAATAAAACGTCCGACCTGGTAAATGAACTGATGTGGGACGAAGAAACGCAGTTTTACTATTCGGTGAACAAGGATGACCATTCTTTTATGTACCTCACCCGCGATTTGCGCCGGCCCGAAATCATTGGTTTTCTGACGATGTGGGCCAATGCAGCCACGCCCGAACGGGCAAAATCCATTGTGGAAAATTATCTGCTTAATCCGGAGAAATTCTGGCGGAAAAATGGCGTGCCAACCCTATCTGCCGACGATGAATGGTTTAGCCCCGATGTGGATTACTGTTGCAAATGGAACGGCCCGGTTTGGTTGCTGTGGGATTACATGGTGTATGTGGGATTGCGCAACTATGGTTTTGATGAAGTGGCTTCGGAGCTGGCCGGAAAAATGATACTGGCCATGGAAACGCAGCTCCGGAAAAACCACAATTTCTGGGAGTCTTACAGTCCTGATAACGATGTGCTGAACAGCCCGTCGAATTACATCTGGGATGCCATCATGGCCAAATTGTTAATCGATGAGTATTAAAAATAATCTATTGCGGATTTTGTTTTATTTTTAATAGAATGTGTCAGAAATATTTGCAATTCAAAGGATTTTAAACGATGATTAAACTTTTTGAAAATACTTTTTTAAGAAACTTCTTTTATTTTCGGAACATAAAAATTTATTAAGATGAAATCTTCTAAATCCTTTTTGACTTTTTTATACCTTGTTGTCGCAATCTTGTCTTCCAGCGCGCAGGGAAAAAACAAACTTTATTTTAATGCAGACGGCAACTTCAAAATTGCCCAGTTTACCGATATTCATTTCAAACCGGGTGTGCCGGAGTCGGAGCCGTCCCTTGAATTAATAAAATACATTCTGGAAACGGAACAACCCGATTTGGCGGCGTTTACCGGCGACATTGTCACTGGTCGTCCGGCTGCTGATGGCTGGAAAGCAGTTTTGGCCCCTGTGGTAGAAGCCGGAGTACCCTTTGCCGTTACGCTGGGAAACCACGACGACGAGCACGATTTGTCGCGGCAGCAAATCCGCGAACTGCTGAAAACTTTTCCCGGTTATGTGGGCAAAAAACCGGATTCAAAATCTGATTTTGGCGATTACCTGGTGAAAGTGAATGCAGAAAATAAAGAAGAAAATGCACTGCTTTATTTCCTCGATTCCAACGCATACAGCACTTTGGATAGTGTTGAAGGATATGGCTGGTTTTCTCACGACCAGGTAAACTGGTACCGGAAACAAAGCCGGAAAAATGCGCTGAAAAATGACGAAAAGTTGCCTGCTCTGGCTTATTTTCATATTCCGCTGCCGGAATATCGTACGGCCTTTGATGGCAAGGCGAAGAGAAAAGGACAACGCAATGAGGATGAGTGTTCGCCTGATATAAATACCGGCATGTTTACGGCCATGCTTTTTGAGGGCGATGTGATGGGAACTTTCGTGGGGCACGACCATGTGAACGATTACATTGTCAATCATTACGGAATTGGTTTAACTTATGGCCGCTGGTCGGGCGGAAAAACCACTTACGGCGATTTGCAGCACGGTTCGCGCATCGTGTTACTGGAAAAAGGCAAACGGCAGTTTAAAACCTGGATGCGGTTACGTGACGGTCAGGTGGTTGATGAAATTATTTTTCCAGATGATTTGAAATAAATCAGTGCAATTTTATAATTTTACCCCAAATTCAATTCAAAATGAAGGCAAAATCTTATCATTCGAACCTTCTGGTTTCTTACAGGTGCTTGTTTGAATGCCGCATGTTTTACGCCTGAAAATATTTCCCATCAATCCCACCTTTTTTTCCGTATTCCATTTATTACTGACTTTTAGTTTTTCGCGATGCGTACAAAAAACCAGACAATCGATACCGACCCCGGTTCCGCTTTTTTGTTGGATGAACGTTTGTCTTTGCCCGGCATGAATGACCGAATTCGGCGTTTGCGCCGGCTGAGCGTGGAAACCAAAGAATCCCTCTCAATTGAGCGGGCGCTAATTACTACCCGGTTTTTCAGGGGAAACGAAGGAAAGTTCTCCATTCCCATGATGCGGGCGCTCAATTTTTTGGAGCTGTGCAAACACAAAACCATATACATTGGCGAAAATGAACTGATTGTGGGTGAACGCGGCCCGTTTCCCAAGTCGGTGCCCACTTTTCCGGAGCTTACCTGCCACAGTGTGGAAGATTTTCATGTGCTGAACACCCGGGAACAGCAAAGTTATATCATTTCGCAGGAAGATATCGACACGTATGAGCGCGAGGTAATACCTTACTGGAAAGGCCGTACAATGCGCGAAAGGATTTTTAATCATGTGCCACAGGAATGGAAATTGGCGTACGAAGCAGGCCTTTTTACCGAATTTATGGAACAGCGGGCGCCGGGGCACACCGCCCTCGACGGGAAAATTTACCGGAAAGGAATGTTGGACTTCAGTCGGGAAATAAATGAACAAATTGAAAAAATCGATTTTCTGAACGACCCCGAAGCCACCGATAAACTGGAGCAATTGCAGACGATGGCTGTTTCTTGTGATGCGGTAATTGTATTTGCTGAGCGCCACGCCGAATTGGCTGAAAAAATGGCTGCAACAGAAAGTAATCCGCAACGAGTGGCAGAGCTGAAAAAAATTGCAGAAGTGTGCCGTTACGTTCCCGCCCATGCGCCGCGAAACTTTTGGGAAGCCATTCAGATGTACTGGTTTGTGCACCTGGGTACCATCACTGAACTGAACGGTTGGGATGCCATGAATCCGGGTCATTTCGATCAGCACCTTCAGCCCTTTTACGAAAACAACGTGGCAGCGGGAAAACTCACACGCGACGAAGCAAAAGAGCTTTTGAGCTGTTTCTGGATAAAAGTAAACAACCATCCGGCGCCACCCAAAGTGGGCATTACTGCCCGCGAAAGCGGCACTTACAACGATTTTACCAACATCAACATTGGCGGCATAAAACCCGACGGTTCCGATGCGGTAAACGAAGTTTCGTATATTTTGCTCGAAGTGGCTGAAGAACTGCATATTTTGCAGCCAGGAAATTCAGTGCACATCAGCGCCAAAACGCCCGACAGGTTTTTGAATGCTGCCGTTAAAGTGATTCGCCGCGGGCACGGTTTCCCCTCGGTGTTTAATCCGGATGTGTATGTGGCAGAATTGCTCCGGCAGGGAAAATCGTTGCAGGATGCGCGTGAGGGCGGGTGTTCAGGTTGCATCGAGGTGGGCGCTTTTGGTAAGGAAGCGTTTTTGCTGACCGGTTACCTGAATGTGCCTAAAATTCTGGAAGTTACACTTAACAATGGCATCGATCCGCTCGCCGGAAAAAAAGTAGGGATCGAAACCGGGAATCCTTTAGCATTTAAAAGTTTCGAAGATCTTTACCAGGCATTTTTGAATCAACTGCATTTTGTGGTGGAACAGAAAATACGGGTGAGCAATTACATCGACCGGATGTTTGCCAAATATGCTCCTGCACCCTTCCTTTCGGTGGTGATTGACGACTGCATTTCAAAAGGAAAAGATTATTACAACGGCGGGCCGCGGTACAATACCAGCTACATTCAATGCACCGGCCTGGGAACCGTAACCGACAGCCTGGCGGTTTTAAAAAGGCATATTTTTGAAGACAAAACAGTAAGTATGGGTGACTTGCTCACTGCGTTGAAAAATAACTTTGAAGGCAACGAACGATTGCGTCAGTTCATTTTGAACCGGACGCCGTTTTTCGGAAACGACGACGATTACGCCGATGAAATTGCAGTGCGTGTTTACAACGGTTTGCTGGCAGCCATCGACGGAAAACCCAACATCAAAGGGGAAACGTACCATGTAAATATGCTTTCCACCACATGCCATGTTTATTTTGGAAAAGTTCTGGGCGCAGCGCCAAACGGACGGCTGGCCGGAAAACCCATTTCCGACGGAACATCGCCTTCGCATGGAGCTGATACGCACGGACCAACTGCGGTAATGCGCTCACTGGCCAAACTCGACCAGAGCAAATCGGGTGGAACCCTGCTGAACCTGCGATTTGTGCCGGCCCTGCTGAAACGGGAAAAAGATGTGGAGAAATTGGGACACCTCATTCGCAGCTATTTTTCGCTGGGCGGCCATCATGTTCAGTTCAACATTGTGGATACAAACACTTTACGGGCAGCGCAGCAAAACCCGGAAGAATACCGCGATTTGATGGTGCGCATGGCCGGGTACAGCGACTATTTCAATCACATGAATGAGGATTTGCAGGAGGAGATAATTGCACGGACGGAGAATGAAGGATTTTGAATAAAATGAATCAACCACTCATTTTCGACATAAAAAGCTACGCCATAAACGACGGCCCGGGAATCCGGATAACCATCTTTTTTAAAGGTTGTCCGTTAAAATGTGCATGGTGTCACAATCCGGAGAGCCAGTTGCCGGAACAGCAAAAATTTTATACGGCCAGCCGATGTATTGGCGCCAGAGATTGTATTGCAATTTGTCCCAATAATGCTTTGAAGCTGACTCCAGATGGAATTGTTACTGATTGGGAACTTTGCAATTTGTGCGAAAAATGCGCAGAAGCCTGCCCAACAAAGGCCATTGAAATGTCGGGCAGATTTTACACTCCGCAGGAACTTCTAAAAATCATTGAAAAGGAAAGGGTGCATTTTGAGCAATCGGGTGGGGGTGTTACCATTTCGGGTGGTGAACCGCTCATGTTTCCTGAATATTTGGTTGAACTGCTTGGTTTGTGCAAACAGGCCGGCATTCATACAACAGTTGATACTTCGGGTTTCGCTCCAAATGAAACGTTGCTGGATGTTGCTGAATATACCGATTTGTTTCTGTATGATCTTAAACTGATTAACCCCGTTCAGCACAAAAAATGGACGGGTGTTGACAACAAACTAATCCTTGAAAATCTGAAATTTCTGGTGGACAAAGAATATCCGGTAAACATCCGTGTTCCGCTGATTAAAAATGTAAATGCCGATGAGCGCAATCTAAAAGAAACCGCACAATTTATTTCAGAATTAAATGGAAAAAAGCCTTTTGTGAATTTGCTGCCGTATCATCCACTTGGCCGGGGGAAGTACCAAAAAATGGGAATTGTTTACGATTCGTATGGAATGGAAGAATTAACCGATATTGAAACAGAACAGGCAGTTCAACTATTTAAAACATTCGGAATTGAAGTTGAAGTTGGGGGCTGAAACAATTAACCGCGGACGCTGGCTGCCGGAATGCGTTTCGTTAAATCCTTAAATTCGTCGATGTTTTCTGAACCGATTGTGAAGCAGTCCATATAATCCTGGGCCAAAGCGTATTGTAAAGCTTCGTCCACTTTGTTGCGGAAATGACCGGCACCCAAAATTTTCATGCCAATAATGCCTTTGCCTTTGGCTTTCATATCCTGCAAAACTTTCAGCACTACCGGAACTTCGGCATCCATGCGCACACCGGCAGGATTCATCCGGGCCAAATCAACCTGAACCCAGGGTTCATTGGCGGCGGTTTGCAAAGCGCCCAGCGAATGGCATGAAACACCGTGCGCTTTTATAATTCCGTCTTCGCGCGCTCTTTTCAGGTAATCCATGGCGCCCCGACGGTTTTTATTCCAGTCAGGGTTTGTAAGTGCATGGAGCAAAACAATTTCAATTTGGTCGGTTCCCATCTCCTTGCGGTAACGGTCGAGGTCGGCTTTCATTTCATCAGCAGTGCGGGCATGTGTTTTGGTTAAGAGAACCACTTTATCGCGGTCAACTCCTTTTAAGGCTTCCTTAAAATGCGGGTGGGTTCCATACTGGTCAGCCGATTCCCAGAAAAAAACGCCGTTGTCAAATCCAGTGCGTAACAGGTTCGAAAGACCTTTCAATCCCAGCTTTCTTGACTGGTTAGAACTACCGCCATATCCACTGGTTCCGGTACCCATGGCAAGCCGCGAAACTTCAATGCCTGTATTCCCCAGTAAAACCCTGTCTGAGGCGTATTTTTTTGTTGTACCTGCAAATGCATGGTAAGGAAAAGCTTCAAACAACAATGTTCCGGCCGCTGCGGCTCCTGTTTTTATAAAATGACGACGTTTCATAACATTACATTTTAATTTTAAGTATAAACATTATTTCTACAGAAATGTTTGAGAATCTGTTCTGTTTCAAATTTGTAACAATTAAGAAACCATAAAGAATACTGTGTGCCGTATACAAATATCTTGTACTTTAAACACAGGTTGTTATTTTTGTTTTTTATATGAAAAGTGAGAGAAAAAATAAAAAATTAGCAATAAAAAAAAGCTATAATCCGCAATGGTTAAAAATCAGAAAGGTCATTTTTGTAATTTTTCTTTCTGGTTTGTTTTCAGGCAATACAAATCTTTTTGGACAGGTAGCTGGTAATGATTCTTTGCCGCAGTCGGCTGGCGCCCCTTATGTTTATATAGATTGCCGTTGCGATTTTGATCACATTCGAACTGAAATAACTTTTGTAAATTATGTTCGTGACCCTCAACTGGCAGATATTCATGTTTTTGTAACCTCTGAGCGAACAGCCGGGGGAGGCCGTGAATACCAGTTTTCTTTTATTGGAAGGCGAGAGTTTGCCGGTACACAATACACACTCAAACTCTACATTGATTATAATGCCACTTCCGGAGAAAGCCGAAATCAATTAACGGAATTTCTGAAGCTGGGTTTGGCTGGTTTCGTTTTACAAACACCACTGGCAAAACGGTTTAAAATTGAATATAATGGCAACGGGAAGGAGGAATTGCAGCAGGATGTGCATGATCCATGGGATTTCTGGGTTTTTCAGGCCTACCTTGGAAGTATTGAACTGGATTTGGAATCGAACAAGAGTGAGTTTGATTCCCGGTGGGGATTTTTTGCCGACCGCGTTACTGAAAAATGGAAATTCCGTATAAGACCTTACTTTAATTTGGACAGGGTTAAAATTGAAACTGCAGACCGCGATGAACCGGTAATTAGCAAACAGCACCGGCATGGCCTGGATTCCTACGCGATTAAAAGTATAAGCGACCATTGGTCAGCAGGGATTTTTGGCACTTACTACACCTACAGCGGACGAAACATTAAACATCAGATAATTGGGAGCCCGGGAATTGAGTACAGCATTTTTCCTTATCAGGTTTCAACCCGAAAATCAATCAAGTTTACCTATATGGTTGGATATGGTTACCATCAGTATTATGAAGAGACAATTTATGAAAAAACAAAAGAAAACCTTTTTAACCATCAGTTTGAAGGGATTGTAAATATACAGCAGCCGTGGGGCAGTATTGAAATGGGGCTTGAAGGTTCCCAATACCTTCACGATCTGAAACGCCGCAGAATCGAATTTTTCGGACAGACTTCCGTCAGGCTTTTTGAAGGATTATCTTTACAATTTCAGGCGGTTTACGACGTGGTTAGGGATCAGCTTTCATTGCCAAAGGGTGAAGCCACACTGGAAGAAATTTTGCTCAGGCAGCGTGAGTTGGCAACCGACTATAATTTTTCCACTTCAATTGCCATATCTTACACTTTTGGTTCAAGATTTACCAATATCGTAAACACCAGGTTTTAATTTTCCGGTAATTCGAACCAAAACAACGATCCTTCACCTATTTTTCCGGTGCTTTCCACACCAACGAAACCGTTCAGTTTTTCCACAATGCGTTTAACAATGGAAAGCCCCAATCCGTAACCATCAGCCTTTTCAGGATCCAGACGGGCATATTTCTGAAAAAGCCGGTGTTGCTTTTCGGGCGTAATGCCGTTTCCGTTGTCCTTAATCCAAAAACGAACGAATCCATCTCTGGTTGGTTCAGCACCCACCTGAATTAGCGGCGGAGTACCTCCGTATTTTATAGCGTTGGTGAGGTAATTTACCCAAACCTCCTCTACCCAGGTGGCATAACCAAGTGCGATTGGCCATTTTTCAGGGACTGAAATTTGAGCATCATTTTTCACAATCAAATTTTTTACCTGGTTTTTAGCTCCGGCAAAAATTTGTTTCATATTCAGTGGTTTTCTTTCAATTTCCTGATGGCTGACAGTTGCCAGGATTAAAAGTTCGTGGGTAATATGCATGGTTTTTTGGGAAGCTTCTTTTATCATCCCGGCAAATTCTTTAATGGATGTTGCATTTCCATCATTTACACTTTCTTCAATTATTTGTGCGGAAGCATAAACTGAACCCAGTGAATTTCGCAGATCGTGAGCAACGGTGTGAGCAAATGAGTCGAGGTCTTCAATTAACCGGCCACGTTCTTCAATTTCGTCTTTAAGTTTTTGTTCTGTTTCTTTCAGCGAAGTGATTTCATTGATTTGTAACAGGTGACCTGAAAATTTCTGGGTGCGATCGTAAACCGGCGTAATTCTTATTTGGTAATAATTTGGTTGTTGGGCTTCGCTGGTTTCAATTTCAACCAGGTTCCCTTTTTCTTCTGCTATGGCTGCAATCAATTCTTCATAGCCGGCAAATGCCGGGGCAAAACGTTTTCGTACCATAGACTTATTCTGAAAATTGAAAATTCGCGCAACTGCAGGATTATAATCTTCAATAAATCCTTCGGAATTAACCACAATCACACCGTCACTCATAGTATCAATGAGTTTGTTCCGTGCAAAAGGGACCAGATCGAACATACGGTACCTAACAATACCAAACGTTATTACAAGCCCGGTGAAAACGAAAAGTACCGGAGTCCAGTCGAATCCCGGGATTGGATTCAATCCGGTTATATACATAAAATTACCTGCCAGCGGAATAAGCGTGGCAATAAGCAAAGTACTGACCTGCGACCGGTAATAGGCAGTAAATTCATAAATGGAGCGAAACAAATTGTATAATCCGGCAAAAATTAATGTAATGGAGTACGACCAAAATATCCAGAACCAGATTCCATGTTCAATAATTGTCATACTTTGGTCTGGACTGAGGGTCACATTTTTCCATACCAGATTATGATATTCGTTGGTAAGTGCAAGCGGAACAGTTACAAAAGGAATAACTGAAAGTATCGCCAGATTTCGGGGAGTAATAATATGGTGTTTTTGACTGAAGGCTGTGGTAAATAAAAAATAGAATAATGGCAAAAATGAAAAACCCAGATAAGAAAGTTGTGACCAGAATTTTTTGGTTTCCAAATCAGTCGATAAAAATTCCAATCCGCATGTAAATGCCCAAACTGCAGCAAAAATTTCAATGTAAATGAGGTACATTACTTCCTTTGATTTTCTGTACCTCCATAAAATGGCAACAGTGCCCAAAGCTACAGCTACCGCCAAAAATTCAATAATACTTACTTTTGGTATGGTGTCAAAATTAATATGGATAAACGTATTAATCATCTGATTTCTCGCGGCAAAAATATATCATTTTCTAACAAATTTGTTTTTTTGTGAATTTTATTTGGGTTGTTGGTTTAAAAGTTATTATTATTCCTGCAATGATTATGAAGATACCTGCTGTGAAAATTTCCCATTAAAAACTGTCAGGTACAAAAGAATGTATCTCGTTTAAAAACTCAGGATTTTCTGCCAGCGAGAAAAAATGTTTTAAATAATTACCTTTTATTATCAGTGCCAAAAAATTGTAAACAAATGCTATGAAAACAACAAAAGTTCCAATTAAAATTCAGAAAAAACAAGCATTTTTTTAATAGGATTCAGTAATTTGGCAAAATAGTTTAAAATTCATGTTCTAAACCAAAAAAACGAATATTATGGCACAACGAAACATTTCACGTCGCCGGGCCATTGCAACTGCTTCAGCCGGAGCTTTGGGAACCATGGCCATTCACCCGTTCACAACTTTAAATTTCGCCAACGTTTCGAAACTTGCTTTACTGGGAGGCGAAAAAGTGAGAACAGATTCATGGCCGCAATGGCCGGTATGGGAAAAATCGGCTGAGCAAGAAGTGATTGAAATGCTGCGCAGTGGACGCTGGTGGCGGGGTAGTGGAGAGTATGTTTCAGAATTTGAAACAGAATATGCCCGTCTGATGGGCGCCAAACGTTGCCTGGCAACCGCCAGTGGAACAACAGCGCTGCTTGTGGCACTTCATGTTTTAGGTGTTGATGCCGGCGATGAAGTGTTGGTTTCCCCTTATACATTCATTGCCACCTACAATGTGGTTTTTATGAACAAGGCCCTGCCGGTTTTTGTAGATACCGATCCGGAAACGTTTTTAATTAATCCGGCGAAAATGGAAGAACGAATAACCGACCGCACTTCTGCCATTCTCCCGGTACATATTTACGGGCTGCCGGTTGATATGGACAAGGTGAATGGCGTAGCTAAAAAGCACAACCTTAAAGTAGTGGAAGACGCCTGCCAGGCCTGGTTGGGCGAGTACAAAGGCAAAAAGCTGGGAACGCTGGGCGATTTGGGCTGCTTCAGTTTTCAGAATTCCAAAAACCTCCCTACCGGCGAAGGCGGCGCCGTTATTGGAAATAATGAGGAAATTATGGATCGCTGCCATTCGTTCCATAACTGCGGAAGGCCGTTTGGAAGTTTGGAACGCACTTCGGATTATCCCATACGCGGCAGTAACCGCCGTATGCAGCAAATTCAGGCACTTACGCTGCTTTCGCAGATGAAACGCATTCACAAAGACAATGACATTCGCCTGGAAAATGCCACTTATCTCGATAAAAAACTGGGAGAAATTCCGGGGATTTACCCGGCTAAAATGGTGGAAGGCAACAACCGTTCTGCTTACCACATGTATCCGTTCCGGTTTGTTTCTGAAGAATTTGAAGGCGTTTCACGTTCGAAATTTATGGAAGCGCTGCGGGCTGAAGGTGTGCCTTGCTCAACCGGCTACGGCCGGCAAAACCAAGACGGACTGATTGAGGAAGCACTAAATTCCAGAGGTTACAAACGGCTGTTTTCGGAAAAACGGCTGAATCAGTGGCGCGAGGAAAACTACCTGCCAGGCAATGACCAGCTTGCCCGCGAAGCCGTTACTTTTTACCAAAGTATATTGCTGGGAACCAAAAAAGATATGGACGACATTGTAAATGCTGTCACAAAAATTTATGAAAACCGAAAGGCTTTACTGTGATATTTTTTAGGACAACCGAAATTATATCAAACGTGGCAAAACAAGAATTTGAGATTTTTCGGATGATAAATGATTTCATTTTGTTGTTTTGCCACCCATTTCCGTAAAAACGTGATCAACCGGTTCCTGCACATTTTACCCTGCCGGTTTGTTAAATATCCTGCATTTATAAACCAACAGGGAAAACACAAAAACCTGCAATACGTCAAAGAACTCCTTTATTATTTTTCTTCAAAAAATCTTAAAATCGTCATAAAGTATATAGCCCTGAACCTGGTGGGGGTGTAGGTCAACATGGACTCATCGCTGGGTCTTGCAGACCGCTCAGAGTCCTATTTATTGTGGGTATGTGCCTTTTAATTCTGGTCATCAATTCCTTTAACTGTCATCAATAAAAAATCAAGGCATTTTGAATAGTCCAAATCCTCGTATTCAAGTCCAATCTTCCTGATATTTGAATAATAATCCTTTAGTCTTTTGTAATAATTTTTTTCCAATTGAACTAAAGTCGCCTTTTTTCCAATTTTCTCAATCAGGAACCATTTCTCAATCAATCTTGCGGTCCGTCCGTTTCCATCCTGAAATGGATGGATTTTCACAAAAACAAGATGTAATAATGAAGCATAGTAGAATATCTCAAAAGGATTTAAATCGGTATGAAGTAACAAGTCAATGTCATGAAATAATCTGTCAAGCTCCGATTTAACTATCTCTGGACTTGCCGCAACATATTCAATTTTATCATCGCTATTGATTACAAACATTGGATTATTACGAATCAATCCTTGTTGACTTTTGGGTAATAAATTTTTACTCAAAATGGAATGTGTTTTTTGAACATTCTCAAGTGTCAATCTATTATTGTCAATGAAATCATATGCTGAATATAAATCATCTGCTTTACGGGTATAATCGGGTTTAAATTTAACTTTTAAGAATTTGTGTTTAAAATAACTATCAAAGTCAATATCCTCTCCCTCAATCTTTGAGGAATAAACTGATGAAACCGATTTATAAAATTGAAAATAATCAACCGGCATCTCCAGTTTTTTGATTTTATCAATTTTATCCAAAGGTGATTCTCTTACCTCTTTGGTGTAATCATCCAGTAATTTATCAGTTAAAATTTTAAAATCCATTTATTATCTGTTTACACAAAGATAATCTTTTAATCCCTGTATTGAAATCAGCTTATAATTGAAAACGTGCAGCACTCTTGGCATTACCCACAACGGTTAAGTATATGAAACGTTGCGTTTTCGGGCTGCGAACTTGTCCACCGACACGAATGTCGAGGCGAGAACCAAACCTTCGCAAACCGCTGAACCCCAACTGTTTTATATTGTGTGTTGTGGTTTCGTGGTTTATGCACCTATCTGCCCTTTATATAAATCGGAAATTGGAAAAATCAAATCGTAATCATTCCAGTTCAAATTTCCATCAGTCAATGAAAAGCTAGAGAATTTATTTTCGTCCAAATATTTCTTAATCGATGGGTGAAGCGATTTTGATAAAAAAGGTTTGAAATCAACCAGTCTTTCCTTTCCATCGTTAAATCTTATCCGAATTGCAAAATCCGATAAATATTTTGCAGAATCAATTTTTAACTGGTTAAATCCAGACTGTGAATCTTTATAGTCAACAATTATTCTCATTTTAGTCTTTTTGTAATTTTTTCAAACTCAACATCCTTATGATAAACAAAATAGCTAATCCATTTTTCAACTATTTTGTCAGCGTATTTCTCAAGAAAAACCTCGAAATCTTTAAGGTCTTTCCCTTTTAGTGGTCGTGCTCCTGAAATATTGGTAATCTTTATCTCTGAAATCTCGCCATTAACGATATAGAATTCCGCTTTACTTTCAAACTCTCCTTTTTTTGCATGCACATGAATCGGTTCATGCTCATTTGAGTAGAAGAAAATAAGAATCCCTAAATATTCGAATATCTTTGGCATTATCCAACCCTTTATTTTTTTACTACTACAAATCTACAAAATCTTAATCTGAACAGAAAATCAATGTTTGCAGTTGGTTTCTCACCATGAACCACAACGGCTGGTACATGTTGCGGGGCGGATTTCGGAGAGCGTTCCTGTCCTATCGGACGGAACTGCGATGCGAGAATCCGCTGTTGGCATACCAGTGAACCCGACCTGCAATATGTACTTTATTAATAGGCTTTGTTTTTTTATTTGTATTTATATCTCGTTGTATTTTTATCTCCAATCTTTTCAATTATTCCATTCTCAACAGCAAAATTCAAATCCCGACTTGCTGTCGCTGAAGAAATTTCTCTAAAATTCTTTAAATATTCTTTTCGTGTAAAGTAGTCGTTTTTAGCAATTGACTTGAATAAATTAATCCGGTCAATATTCGTTAAGCTGACATTCTGAATATTTAATAGTTCCTCAAGTGATTCAAGGATAATTTCAAGCATAAATTCAATAAATACGGTCGATTCTCCAGTATTGTCAGATTTTCCAAGAGACTCATAATATTGTTCTTGTCTTTCTTTTATTAATGTCTCAATTGGCAGAAATTCAAAAACAGGATAGGAGTCCTTTAAAATCAGGGTTTGCCATAATCTCCCCATTCTACCATTTCCATCGATGAATGGATGAATAAATTCCATCTCATAGTGGAATACACAACTTTTAATTAAAACTAGGTCTTCGTCATTGTTTAAATAGTCAAACAAGTCATTCATTAATGGTTTTAGCATTTCGCTTGGTGGAGCAATGTGAGCAACCTCTGAGCCCTTAACAATTCCAACTGATTTACTTCTAAGTCTTCCAGCTGATTCAATAAGTCTGTTCATTAATATTCCATGAGCCTCACAGAACGAATCAAAGTTGTATGGATTCAGTTTGTCCAAATAGTCATAAACGGCAATAGCATTTTTAACCTCTAAAATGTCTTTTTTAGGTCCAATTACCCTTCTATTTTCAATAATTGCCGTTATTTGCTCAATTGTCAAGGTATTACCTTCAATTTCAAGTGAAGAGTGAATTGTTTTAATCCTGTTTTTCTTTCTTAATTCTGTTGGTGGTCTATTTAAATGTGCAGAATTTACCTCTCCAATTTTTTCCGAAATCGAAGCTACTAATTTTAAAATTTTTCCAGTTATTTTATATGGCGGTTTCATTTATTTAAGCCTTGATAGTATCATATGATAGTATCAAAAATAGTAAAAATATTTCAAAATGCAATTAAGTGTCTGATTTCCATTTTTTTTTTTAAAGCATGTTGCCTACGGCTGGCGTCTGGCTAGTGCAGGGATTGCGAGTTACCCCCGATTAGTCGGGGTTCGTCCCCCGACGAAATCGCACGAAACGGGCGAAAAGGTTCCGAAGTTCCTAAACAACCCGTATTAGCTGCACCCCTTTTTGGCAACAGGACTTTAATTATTCGTTAATTAATTCTTTTACTTTTTCTTCAAGCTGCTTCTTGTCAGGAAGATATAATTGATACTTTGATACGAAAATATTATTCGAAATACCACCTATTGCATATTCTACAAGAATATCATTTTTATCTGCTCCTAAAACTATTCCTATTGGCGGATTATCACCTTCGGTGTTTTCTTCAGTCTTAAAGTAGTTTAAATAGAGGTTCATTTGACCAATATCATAATGTTTTACGTGCCTAGTTTTAAGGTCAATCAGAACGAAGCACTTAAGAATTCGATGATAAAATACAAGGTCAACATAGAAATGGTCATTGTCTAAGGTAATTCTATACTGTCTGCCAACAAACGAAAAACCTTTCCCAAGTTCGAGTAAAAAAGACTTGAAGATTATCAATGATTTTTTGTTCTAAGTTGCTTTCTGTCATTCGAATTTCTTCGCTAATTTTTAGAAATTCTAGAACATAAGGGTCTTTAACGATATCTTTGGGTTCAGAAATTGTTAATCCTTGTTTGGCAAGTTGAAGAACTCCTTTCTTATCCTTACTTAATGCTAATCTTTCGAATAATGAACTATTAATCTGTCTTTTAAGTTCTCTTACGCTCCAATTTTCATTTTCGCACTGTTTAATATAGAACTCCCTTGAGGTGTCATCCGTTACTCCAAGTAGTTCAGCATAATGAGACCAAGATAATTTTCCAGACAGCGTCTGGAAAATTGGGAATTTGATGTAAAACAGTCTCATTAAGTAAACATTACTTTTGCTAAAACCTTTACCAAATTTTACCCTTAAGTCTTTTGCAAGGTTTTCAAGAAGTGAACTTCCATAATCAGCTTTTTCACTTCCGTGCTGTTCAAATTCCACTATAAATTTTCCAATCTCCCAATTTGCTCTTAAGAGTTCAATATTAACAGCTTTCACTGCCATATTTCTAACTTCTTCTATGGTTTCGCCAATAGATTGAACTAGTTTTAGGTAATTCTCATTCGTTGCTGGTAAAGTCATATTATACAACCGTATTTTTCGCTAAAGTACGGATTTTTTTCGTTTGAATTTTGATTATCAAATGCAGCTCGATTTTTCGTCCTAGCCTTGTTGTGTGTTGGCGTTTAGTTTACGCTTAGTCTTTTCCGTTAATAATTTAGCTCTCGTTTTGTCTTTTCAGTCAATTATTCAAAGTTACAATTTTATTTCTTTCGTGCGATGGCAACTATCTTTTTGTCGTGCGTTGATACCGATTAGCATTCAGAAATAT
>JAHYIT010000071.1 GCA_019429205.1 Mariniphaga sp.
AATCGAAAAATATCCGGCCGACTTTATACAATTGTATCCTTCCTGTAAGTATTGTCAATAAAGAAAAAAACAAACACTGGTAGCATTTTATCCTGTCAGGTGGTAGCATTTAAAGGCGGCGCGGAAACGGAAGGTAGAAAACAAAAAAATCAGGGAACTCAAAGGAACGATTTTATCTACGCGGAACAGGAAAAGAATTGAGTATTTAAAAAGGAAATATGGAGAGGATAATGTTCAAATAGCAACTGGCGAAAAGGGAAGAATTAAGGTTATTACAACTGATACACTTCCTTTAAAAGAATATCTTGCCGGAAAAATTGAATTTATTCATGACGAAAACGGAGAAGAAAAACTTCAATTTAAAAGTAATGAGAGCGTATTATTCTGGCAACGTCCGCTACGGTCACAAAAGGGATTATTGTCTGATTGCAGGTTTGAAGATAGTTTACCGGTAATTAAAGAAAACGGTGACCTTTTAAGAAAACAGAATGGAGAAATCCAAACCCGCAGTAAAAAGCCATGTCCGCTTTCTCATCCTGAGTTTGAATTATTCAGGGCATATCAATTTATAAACAATATTACCTACGGAAAGAACAACAAGCTTTCGCGTGAGCAGAGAGCAATAGTATTAGACCTCATTAATAAAAACGATAAGAATTTTGATTTTAGTAAAATCCCTGACGTTCTGAAGCTGAATTATGAGAAATTCAATTTTGACGATAAACAAAAAGTAGCAGGCAATCCAACCATAAAAGCATTAAAACCATTATTCGAAAATGAGATATGGGAGGAGCACTTCGAAGAAATATGGCATTGCTTTTATTTTTATGATGATGATATTAAGCTCTACGAAAAGTTAAAAAAGGATTTCAAGTTCAAAAAAGATATTGAAGCGGTTAAAAAAGTTCGTTTAAAAGAAGGTTATGGAAATGTTTCGTTAAAGGCAATCAGAAATATCTTACCGTTCCTGCAAAAAGGTTATCAGTACGACCGGGCAGTTATTCTTGGAGGTGTGAAAAATGCTTTTGGAAAACGTTGGGAACACTTTTCTGAATTCCACGATAATATTGAAAAAGAGATTGTAGATATTTTAAAAGAGGATAACAAGGATGGTGAAGCTATTGAAAAAATAAAAGAACATCTAGCTTCTCCTGTGTTTGATTATGGTTTTGAAAAAGATGATGCGCATTTTTTTCATCTTTACCATCACAGCCAGGAAGTAGAAAAACGGGAAAATTTACTGCCCGAAATCCCGGAAGTGGAAAACCTTCGTAATCCTATTGTTCAGCAAGGATTGAATGAAACACGCCGTTTGGTCAATTTTCTACTCAGAAAATATCGGAAGATATATGGTTCTGATTTCCATTTCGACAGGATTAATGTTGAAATGGGGCGTGACCTTCGGAATAACAAAGATGGAAGAAAGGAAATGAGCTTTCGCATTTCTGAAAATGAAAAGAAGAACGACGAAGCTCGCGACCGTCTGGCTGAATATGGTTTGCAGCCATCAAGAGATAATGTTCAGAAATATTTGATGTATAAAGAAATAGAGGACAGAGTATCAGGTCCGGTATTGTGTCCTTATACAGGAAAAGTAATATCCCTGACAGATTTACTTGGTCGTGACAATGCAATTCAGATTGAACACATTATACCTTTCAGCATTTCTTTGGATGATAGCTTTGGTAATAAAACACTCTGTGAAGCAAACTTCAACAGGGAAAAAGGAGAAAAAACGCCCCATCAATTTTATTTATCCAATCCCGATTACAGGTTGTGGGGAATTCGACAATATAAAAATCCCGAAGATGGATGGAATGACATTGTTGAGCGTGCATTTAGAATATTACCTTACAGAAAAGCAAAGAAATTTACAGCAAAACGGGAGTTCGAGAAATCAGATTTTATTCAGCGTCAGTTAAACGATAGCCGGTACATTGCCAAAAAATCGGTTGAATTGCTTTCGAATATTTGTCACGATGTGCGTGTAATGCCGGGTCAACTTACTGCAGAACTTCGTCATTTGTGGGGGTTAAACAACATATTGCAACCTGTTCAGAACCTCGATAGTCATTCTTTTGATGTTGACGGCGAAAACAGCATCCTGCATTATGTGGTTACCAACGAATCGGGGGAGGTGGTAAGTATTCATCGTAAGCAAAACGAAAGGCCGGATACGGTTTCAAATGAAATATTGGTAACCGGAAATATTAATAAGAAGAAATTTTCATCGAAATATTTCAAAATTGATATGGAAACGCCCGAATTGCCTGATGGTAAATATTGGGCAAAACTGAATGTTTCAGAGCCTTTACAAATGGTTCCCAAATTTATAGAGAAGCCACAGGCTGATGAAAAGAGTATCGTTATTAAGGGAAGCGTTGAAAAAGGGTACTTCAAAAATGACACCTACGGAAGGATGAAAGCTGACGTTGACGATGGTTCTTACTGGGCAAAATTTGAAGTGCTGAAAGTAAAATTCGAGTCGCCTCAAAAAGACAAACAGCCCAAAACCAACCGTAACCAGGTTTTACTGTTTGGGACAGTTAACAATGGTGAATTCAAATGTTTTATTTATCAGTGTGAAACAAATTTACGGGATGGAAAATACTGGATTATTCTTGACCTTAATCCGGATAATGTTGAGTTTATTCGTTCAGTTAACCCACGACCTGAAATAAACGACAACGAATTATTGCTTACGGCAACTGTAGATGAAACTGGAATACTGACAACTGATTTGGACAAGGAATTTCAGGTTCAAACCTCAAAAGTAAGCGGAAAATATTATGTGGTTCTTGAAATACTTTCAGAAAAGCCTGAGTTGTACCGGGTTGAAAATGAACCTCCGGTTTTGGAAAAAGGACAGCAACTGGTGGAAGGAAACATTTGGGTGGATAAATACACCGGCGAAATAAAATTTGACCCCAAAAAGAACCGCGACGACCACCGCCACCATGCCATTGATGCCATAACCATTGCTTTAACTGAGCAGGGGTATTTACAGCGTTTGAGCACTTACAATGCCCAACGCAAAGAAAAACAAAGGCAAAAACTGGATAGCACTGAGAAATTTCCGGAGCCATGGGAAGGATTTCAAGCTGATGCCAAAAAAGCGGTTGCACAAATTTTAGTTTCGCATAAAAAGAACAGTAAAACGCTTACAAAAAACAAAAAAGGCTTTAGTGTTCGGGGGCAGTTGCATGACCAAACATTGTATGGGAAAAAAGAATATTGTAATG
This sequence comes from Mariniphaga sp., assembly GCA_019429205.1. Classification (GTDB taxonomy): domain Bacteria; phylum Bacteroidota; class Bacteroidia; order Bacteroidales; family Prolixibacteraceae; genus Mariniphaga. The sequence continues at coordinate 3,243 of JAHYIT010000071.1, forward strand.
AGGAAGAATACACTGCCAGAGTTCCCATAAAAAAATTGAAATTTAAAAGAACTAAAGGTCAGGCAACATATATTGATGATATCATTGATGCTGGTATTAAAAATGCAATATATAATACCATCAAAGAAAAACTTCAAAATGATATCGACAAAAAAATAATTGGGGAAATAATTGCAAGGAACTCTCGAATAGAAAGTATTTCAACCAAAAAAGAACAGGAAAAAGAAGCTAAAGAAATAAATAAATTAAGAGAAAAAATAGACGTAAAAGTTGAGGCGATATTACAGGACGAAAATTTCTATCTGAAAAATGAAGGGAAAAGATATCAACGATTGAAGAAAGAAAGTTCAGAATCGAGAACTCCTGTTCCCATTAAAAAGGTAAAGGTTTTAAAAGTTTTAGGACATGGAAGTCATCTAAAAGAATTGAAGTCATATTCTCCAAAGAAAAACAAAGTAATATCAGGTAATCAATACGTTAATCCAGGAAGCAATCATCATATTTTAATTTATTATGATGAAAAAGGAAAATTATCTCAAAGGGCAGTCCAATTTTGGACCGTTGTTGAACGGAAAAGGCAAGGAGAAAAAATATACCAGCTCCCGGAAGATGGAGAATCCATTGTTACCACCATCGAAATAAACGATATGTTTTTGCTCGGTTTAAGTGATGAAATGTATGAATCCATAAAATATGATAAAGTATTGTTAAGCCAGTATTTATATAGGGTGCAAAAGATTTCCGATATGTATTACAATTTCAGATTTCATTTAGCATCAACGTTGGATAAAAAGGAAGAAGAAATTTATGTGCAAAGCATGAGCGCCTGGGAAAAGCTAAATCCGATTAAAGTAAAAATCGACCCACTTGGAAACCTTGAAAAAAATTAATCAATCAAAAACCTTGAAGGTTACGCAAACCTTCAAGGTTTAAATCCGATTTCAGACACCCGAAGGTTTAAAAAACACTTCGGGGTCGGGAGAAAACCTTTCGGCGTCTTTGAGACCCGAAAGTGTTTAATTAAAATGAATAACTTGTAATTTCAAAAAGATGAAAACCATTCCACTTACGTACGGCAATTTTTTTCACATTTACAACCGGGGAATTAACGGATGTAATCTGTTTCATGACAGTGATAACTATGAGCATTTTTTGCATTTGTACGGTAACCACATTACATCAGTGGCAGAAACCTATGCCTGGGTATTGATGAAAAATCATTTTCATTTTTTGGTACGGATAAAAAATGAGGAACAAATTCCGTTTATGAGCCAGACACCCGAAGGTTTAAAAAACACTTCGGGGTCGGGAGAAAACCTTTCGGCGTCTTTAAAACCCGAAAGTGTTTTGAAGAAATACAAACCGGCCACCCAGTTTTCCCATCTTTTTAACGCTTACGCCAAGGCCATTAACAATAGATTTCACCGAACCGGAAGTCTTTTTGAACATCCTTTTCGGCGGGTTGAGGCAAAAAGCAGGGAGCAATTGCTTTACTTGATTTATTATATCCACCATAACCCGATTCATCATGGTTTTTGTAACCATTTTCTTGAATATCCGTGGAGTTCTTACCTGACCATGTTATCACCGAAACAAACAAAATTGAAACGGGATGAAGTTCTGAAATGGTTTCAGGATAAAGCTTATTTTAAAGAATACCACAGCAAGGAGCAAATTGAAAAATTCGAAGAACTAAAAATTGATTATTTAGATGATTGTTAAGATAATATCATGTTGATTAAAGGGATTCAGACTCCCGAAGGTCGAAAAGACACTCCGGGGTCGGGAGAGAACCTTTCGGTGTCTTGAAGACCCGAAAGTGTTTAGCAACCAATAAAAACCAATAAAAAACCAATATGCTAAAACGAACCTTGTTCATTTCAAATCCATACCATCTCTCGCTGAAAAACAGACAACTGGTGGTTTCGGAAAAAGCCGGAATGCCTTTAAAAACAGCTCCTATAGAAGACATCGGGTTTGTGGTGCTCGACAATCCCCAAATTTCATTCACCATGAAACTGGTGGAAGAACTGAATGAAAACAATGTGGCAGTTGTGTTTTGCGACAGCAAACATTTACCGTCATCAATGCTGTTACCGCTTGATGCAAATCACATTCAGAATGAATTGTTCCGGGCGCAAATCAGCGCTTCTGAACCACTCAAAAAGAATTTGTGGAAACAAACCGTGGAGGCTAAAATAAAAAACCAGGCCCGGTTACTTGAAAAGGTGGGGAAAAACGGGAGTCAGTTAAAAACCATTGCAAAATCGGTAAAAAGTGACGACGGCGATAACCGCGAAGGATTTGCCGCCCGAATTTACTGGAACGCTCTTTTCGGTAAGGAATTTATTCGCGACCGGTATGGAAATCCGCCCAATATGTATCTGAATTACGGCTATATTATTTTGCGTTCCGCAGTTGCGCGGGCGCTTTCCGGATCGGGTTTGCTGGCAACGCTCGGCATTCATCACCGGAACCGGTATAATGCCTTTTGCCTGGCCGACGATATTATGGAACCCTACAGGCCCTGGGTAGATGAAATTGTTTTAAAAATTGAAAAAGAGTGGCCGGGCCAGCTGATGCTTGAAAAAGAACAAAAAGCCGAACTTTTGCAGTTGATGACTGCCGACGTCAGAATAGGTGAGAGCCGCCGTCCTCTGATGGTTGCCCTGTCGCAAACCACGGCATCGCTTGCACGATGTTTTACCGGTGAAACGAGAAAAATCAGTTATCCGGTTTTTGAATGAATAAACCTTCGGGTGTTTTTAAAATTCCGAAGCGTTTAAACTGTAAATTATGGCACAAGTCCGGTTAAACGCGTATCATATCATGTGGTTATTTGTATTTTTCGACCTTCCGGTAACAACAAAAAAGGAGAGGCGTCAGGCCACCCGTTTCCGGAAAGATTTGCTGAACGATGGTTTTTCCATGATGCAGTTTTCAGTTTACTGTCGCCATTGCGCCAGCAAAGAAAGCGCCGAGGTTCACATAAAACGGGTAAAAGGATTTATCCCTGAAAAAGGGCAGGTGAGTATTTTAAGTGTAACGGATAAACAGTACGGGAATATATGCAACTTCTGGGGCAAAAGAACAGACCCGCTGCCGGAAGGTCCCCGGCAGTTGGAAATGTTTTAATTGGTATTGGTTGCAAACAAAACCTTTAAGGTTTGAAAAAAAGGATTAAATTTGACTTCAAACTGAATTGAATATCCAGGTTCTTTGAAATATTGAAAAGAATATCTAAAAAAAACAGAATTAAAAAAACAGGACATCATTCCACTTCCTTGCCGGAACAAATTGCTTTTAATGTTTGTAAAAACTATTCAAAACCCTTTAAATAAAGGGAAAAGCTGCCCCTTGGTTGTGGTTTGATGTAAAAATGGAATGATATTCAACCACAATAGATTTTGAAACTTACGGGGTAAGTTGTGGTTTGATGTAAAAATGGAATGATATTCAACGGAAATCGAACACGCAGACAACAGCCGAGGGTTGTGGTTTGATGTAAAAATGGAATGATATTCAACGAATTCCGGCAAACAAAATTCCGGATACCAGTTGTGGTTTGATGTAAAAATGGAATGATATTCAACAAAAATCCATACAGCACGATCACTTACAACGTTGTGGTTTGATGTAAAAATGGAATGATATTCAACGTGGTGTCGTTTTAATGCACCATAACGGACGTTGTGGTTTGATGTAAAAATGGAATGATATTCAACTTTTGCAATCATTGCATTATTTGCCCTGATGTTGTGGTTTGATGTAAAAATGGAATGATATTCAACCTATTGTGGGCTTTTACCAGGCCAGCGAAGTTGTGGTTTGATGTAAAAATGGAATGATATTCAACCATTCCCCTGAAAAACACAACCATTATGAAGTTGTGGTTTGATGTAAAAATGGAATGATATTCAACTTCCGAATTACATATCCGCTTCTTCCTTTCGTTGTGGTTTGATGTAAAAATGGAATGATATTCAACCCTTGTTGCGGTGGTGTTTAAAGTAGTCGGGTTGTGGTTTGATGTAAAAATGGAATGATATTCACCGTGACAATTGTAGCCTGATGTTGTGAACTGGTTGTGGTTTGATGTAAAATTGAAATGATATTCACCCAGCAAGAAAATAGTAAAAGACATTTGTTCGTTGTGGTTTGATGTAAAATTGAAATGATATTCAACCGGAAACGTGTATGAGTCGCCGCTGGCGAAGTTGTGGTTTGATGTAAAAATGGAATGATATTCAACAAAAATAATACTACTTGTTTATTTGGTTATTAAAAATTTTGTATCGTGGATAATATCAAAGTAAGTTCCAGTTATTAAGACAACCATTTTTTTGTACTATTTTTGTCATAAACAGTTTAATTATGAAAACACTAACAATTACAATTGACGAAAAATCACTTAAAGCAAAAAAATTTATTGAGTTTATAAAAACTCTTGATTTTGTAACAATTAAACAAAGTCCGTATAATCCTGAATTTGTTAAAGAAATACAGAAGTCAAGAGCAAGTAAAGGTAAGGTCATTGAAACAAAGGATTTATGGAAATAATTTATAAATCTAAGGCTTTATCAGATGTAAAATTTTGGAAAAAAAGTGGCCAGGTAAATATCCAAAACAAAATAACAAATCTTATTCATGATATTGAAAAACACCCAAAAACAGGGATTGGACAACCGGAACAATTAAAATTTGAACTTTCCGGTCTGTGGTCAAGGCGGATAGACAAAGGAAACCGATTAATATATGAAATCTTTGAAAACAGAATCGAAATTCTTTCTCTCAGAGGCCACTATTTTGATAAGTAAATCAACTGTTTATTCATCTCCGCTATGTCCGGGTTGTGGTTTCCAACCTTCACTATATTTCGGTTGGCAGGGATATCAAAATGGAATGATATTCAATTCAGAAATGCGCGGTTGCAAACCGCGCGTCCTGATTATCTCCCTGCTTTTTTCAGCGATTTCGAAATATACCTCCAGTACTTTTTGTGAAACTTTAAACCTTCTTTTCCGATGATTTCGTGGTAGGTCTGCGGCTCGTCGTTGGGATGGAATTTTCGTTTTTCCCGCTTTTCATGAAGTGCGGGCACCTCGGGGTGAAACTGCACAGCAAATACATAGGGGTATTGGCTGTGGGCAAGGCCTTCTATAATTTTTCCGTCGGGCGAAACGGCCGTTACTTCCAGGCCTTTACCCAATTTTTCGGCTGCCTGGTGGTGACTGCTGCAAACCATCGGGGTGGAATTTTTACCCGCTTTTACATTTCGGATAAAAAACGGATGTTCAGTATAATGTATCGTATGAAAGTTGATGCCCATCAGTTGCGGATCATCCGAAATATTTTGCCAGTAATTGCGGTGCAGGTTTTCCTTTTCCGTTTGTAAGACAGTTTCATCGTTTGTGGCACTGTAAATTTCAGACGGGATATCCTGGATGAGTGTTCCGCCTGTAGCCACATTTATGGTTTGCATGCCCAGACAAAAGCCGGTGATAAAATATTCCGGATTTTCCTCCAGGAATGGCGTGAAATTTTCGTTTTGAAATCCGCCAAGCAAATGAAACAGGAACGTAGTTTCAAAATAATGACGTTCTGCTTCGGTTACAACAGATAAGGAGTTTTTTTCTCCATAAACCGATGGAGGAATGTCGGCTCCTCCAAAGAAGAAGATTCCAACAGAGTTTTGAAAAATGGATTTTAGATCATTCGAAATTGAATTTTGGTCAAATAACTGGTTTTCTTTCAGATCGCCCTTTATTTCATGTAATTTAAAATAATTCAAATCACTTTTTTCGATAAACCTGCTGGTTCTTTTAAAATCGTAATTCTGATATTCGTGGTAAACACCCACAAAATTTACTTTTCGGGGATTGATTTTTAACAATTTTTTGTTTACCAGAAAATTGATTGTTTTAATGTTGGTTTCTGTTGGATTGGCCAGTAGAATATATTTTTTGCTGGTATCAAAATCTTCCCTGAAAAAATTCTGTGCGAAAAGTGCCGCAGAAAACAACAACAGAAGATTTATGAAAATGAGCCTCTTCATAATTAATGTTTTGATTTTCGGTTCAAATATAACATTTATGCCAGGCGATGAATAATGTGGTTGAAAGAAAAAGAAAGACAAAGTAATTTTTACCAGACCCGGTAAACTTATTACATTTGTAGAAATTAAATATTTATACCATGAAATTCAATTTTAAATCTTCTTACATTATTGCCATCGTAGCTATACTGGTGATACTTTTACTTTTTGGCGGCCGTATGTTTTTTATCATCGATGCCGGTGAGCGCGCCGTAATTTTCCGTCCCTACACATCAGGTCTCGATACTGAAAACATTTATGGCGAAGGTTTTCATATTATTGCGCCGTGGAATAAGCTGTATGTTTTTAACGTGAGGGAGCAACAACGCGATGAAATGATGGATGTTTTGGACAGAAACGGCTTGTCCATCAGTACAGATATAACCGTTCGTTTTAATCCTATCTACGATAAAATTGGAAATTTGTACCAGCAGTTTGGAACCAACTATATTAATGTACTGGTAATTCCGGAGGTGCGTTCAACTGTCAGACAGGTTGCTGGTCGTTATACCGCCGAAGAAATTTATTCAACCAAAAGGTCGGAGGTTGAACTGGCCATTAAGGAAGAAACCCGGATGGTGCTGAGTGCAAATTTTATTGATATGCGGGCTTTACTCATCCGCTCCATCAATCTTCCCGACCAAATTAAGGGGGCCATTGAAAGTAAATTGAAACAGGAGCAGGAAGCACTTGCCTATGAATACAGATTGAGAAGAGAAGAATCTGAAGCCGAACGCCGGCGAATTGAAGCGGAGGGAATTGCCAATTTCAACCGGATTATAAATGCCAGCTTAACCGATCAAATTCTGAAACAAAGGGGAATTGAAGCTACCATAAGTCTGGCTGAATCGCCTAATTCCAAAGTAGTGGTAATAGGTAGTGGAAAAGACGGACTTCCGCTTATTTTAGGAGGCAACTAATTTTATTTCAGGACACAGCAATACTGGCTGGCAAAATTTGCCGGCCTTTTTTCTTAACCAATTTTATAAAATGAAGAAAATAACAAATCCTTTTGCTGGTGCAGCAGAAAACGATGCTTACAATTGTTTCGGCTGTTCGCCTGCAAATGAACATGGTTTGCACCTCCGGTTCTGGCTCGATGAGGAAGACCTGGTGGCTAAATGGCAACCCAAAAAAGAATATGAAGGCTGGGTAGGCGTTTTGCATGGAGGAATTCAGGCCACTATAATGGATGAAGCGGCTGCCTGGCTGGTTTTTGTTTTGCTTAAAACTTCGGGAGTAACCACTGCATTGAATATTAATTACACCAAACCGGTTTATATTTCAAAAGGTGAAATAACTACCCGCGCCCGGCTTATTTCAACAGAAAAAAATCTGGCTCGTATTGAATGTAAATTGCAGGATGGGGCAGGAGAAATATGTGCAAAAGCTGAAGCTACCTATTTTTGTTTCCCTGAAAAAATTGCCCGGGCAAAATACAATTACCCCGGGGCAGAGGCTTTTATTCATGGATAACAAAAAAAATTAAGCCAAATTACTTGCCGGGGATTGATAAAATTATTTTACAATGGATTTTTTCGTATAGTGTAATGGTTAAAAGTCATCTTCTTCATCTAAGTCGTCGTAGTTTGATGAGTAATCGTCAAGGTCTTCATCTTCGAATTCGTCATAAATGGTAAGCCGTCGTTTTGAGCTTTTGTCCCTTGTGCCCACATGTTTTTTTTGTTTCCGCCCGAAGTTGTCAGCTTCGGTGAAATTTTTTTTGTTTACTTTCCGTTTCATTTTTTAAAGTTCATTAAAAAAAATAATTCAATTAATCTCAAAAAGTTTAAAAATTACAGAGCCAAAATAAGAAAAAATACAGATACAAAAAAACAAATAAAATTCATTTTTAAAATGTTTTTTGACACAGATGAAAAATTATACGGAAAATAAGATTTGCAGGTTCGGATTAAAAGGAAATTACCTGTTGAAGAGAGGGTTGGTTCTGTTTCTTTTGTTGTTGATTGCCTCAGCTTTGACAGCTCAGTCAAACCGAAGAGTGCAGCAGTGGTTTGAAGAAGCCCGTCAAATGGTATCCCGGCAGGAATATGCACAGGCCATAAAACGCTGCAAACAAATTCTGGAGCGTGATTCCACTTTTCTTGATGCCCGGTTGCTTTTATCCGATATTTTTCATGAAACAAAAAATACAACTCAAGAGGTCTGGCATTTAAAAAAAGTCATTGGAAAAACAGATTTGCCACTCGTTACCTGGCGCCTGGGTATGGCATTAATGTCTTTGGGAAATTATGCTGAAGCTTTGCCCTATTTTCTGGATTATGTAAAAAATGAAAATATGACTGCTGAACGCAGGCAGGAGGCAGAGCAAAAAATTAAAAGCTGTTTATTTGCTATTGATGCCATAAAAAAACCGGTGAACTTTTTTCCTGAAAGGCTTCCGGACAATGTAAACAGTTCATCTGATGAATATTGGCCAAGTTTGAGTATCGATCAGCAACAACTTGTATTTACGCGGTTAATTAAAAAGCCGGGGTATCAGCCGCAAGAGGATTTTTATATATCTGAGTTCATAAACAATACCTGGCAAAAAGCAATTCCTATTTCTGAAATTAACACGGCTGAAAATGAAGGGGCACAAACGCTTTCGGCTGACGGCAATTTATTGTTTTTTACGGCCTGCAACCGGCCAGATGGTATGGGAAGCTGCGATATTTATTACGCGTTTCGCAAAAATGGTCGCTGGAGCAAGCCCGTAAATGCCGGGAAACCTTTAAATACTTCAAGCTGGGAGGCACAACCATCCATTTCTTCCGACGGACGGTTTCTTTATTTTTCGGGCAACAGGCCCGGAGGAAAAGGGGAAAAAGATATTTGGCGGGCCGAATTGCTGGAAATTGAACCGAATGGCCGGATAAAATGGGGAACACCGGAAAACCTTGGCGACAGCATAAACACTCCCGGTAACGAAACTTCACCTTTTGTTCATGCGGGAAACAAAAACTTCTACTTTGCTTCCGATTACCATATTGGAATGGGCGGATTTGATTTGTTTGTATCGGAAATTTTGGGCGACTCTGTTTTTTCTTCTCCCCGGAATCTTGGTTATCCGATTAATACGGTGAACGATGAGCAGGGACTTCATATAAGCGCCGACGGGCTAACTGCATTTTTTTCTTCAGCCCGCGACAGTCTCGCCGGGCTCGATATTTATTCTTTTGAACTGGATGAATCCATTAGGCCGCAACCTGCAACTTATGTAAAAGCTACTGTTTTTGATGCAGAAACCTTGATTCCTTTGGAGGCTAAAGTTGATCTGGTAAATCTTACCCAAAACGGAACGGAAATAAGAAATGAATATACCGGCACAAATGGAGAACTGCTGCTTTGTCTTCCAACCGGAAATAATTTTTCCTTTTCGGTTGCAAAAGAAGGTTACCTTTTTTATTCCAATACCTTCGATTTGAGAAACCCCCGGCAATTTTACAATCCGTATGAACTTGAAATTGCACTGACACCTGTTAAGACAGGCGCCGAAATGAATTTGTATAATATTTATTTTGAAACGGATTCGTTTCGGATATTGCCTGAATCGGAGCCGGAACTGAAAAAACTGGTTGTGTTTTTAGCTGAAAATCCCACACTGTATGTTGAAGTTCAGGGGCACACCGATGATACCGGGTCAACCGATAAGAACCGGATACTTTCCGAAAAACGTGCTCATTCGGTTGTTGAATACCTGGTTTCAAACAAAATTGAAGAAAAGAGACTCAGTTGGAATGGCTATGGAGAAAATCGCCCGGTTGCCGGTAACGATACTCCCGAAGGGCGTCGTAAGAACCGGCGAACAACCATTAAAATTTTAAAGTCTTTTCAATAACATTTGTGTATTTTTTGTCAAAATATTCAAATATCAATCATCAAAAAACAAACCCCATTGGGATTCCTTCGGAATAAATTTTCCCATTGGGATGCCTATGGCACAAATTCTATAACACAAAATGATCAATTAGATGAGACATATTGGAATTTAATGAATTGGTATTTGAAAATTAATTGTGATTTGTTTTTTGTCAATTGTAATTTCTGGCTTGTCCAGGTCTTTTTTTTATTTATTTCTAACCTTTTGTACTTCCTCTATCATTACTTCGCTGGCATTGTTCCCAAAACTTTTCCTGACGTAAGTCAGCACATCGGCAATCTGTTTATCACTCAGGTGGGAGTGTGGCGGCATAATGCTGTTGTAAGTTTCTCCGTTTACTTCAATTTTTCCACTCATGCCTTTTAATGTGATGTTAATGAGTCTTTCCTTATCGCCGGTTACCCATTCGGTTTGAATAAGCGGAGGATGCATTCCCGGAACGCCCGAACCGTCGGCCATGTGGCAGGCAAGGCAAAATGAGGCGTAAACCTTTTTACCGGGGTGGTTGGCCATTTCAGCAGACTTTTCTGCACTAACGGGTGCTTGTGTTTGTTGCTGGGAGTTTTGTTTTCGTCCACCGCAGGCACTGAGTAAAAATACCAGCAGCAGAAAGAGGATTCCGTTGATTTTCATTATTTTTTCCTTTTATTTTTTATGAATACATAATTCTCCAGATTTTTCCCTTGTTGCTGTCCACTACATACAGCGAACCATCGGGGCCCTGTGCCAGGCCGCACGGACGGTATTCGGCATCGCGGGTGCTGTTGATGGTTTCCATACCGGCAAAACCGTCGGCAAAAATTTCCCAGTCGCTTGAAGGATATGCCCCGTCAAAGGGAACAAAAACCACAAAATAACCCGACTGCGGTTCAGGCGCACGGTTCCACGAACCATGAAATGCAATGAACGCCCCGTTTCGGTATTTCTCAGGAAACATGTTGCCGGTATAAAACAGCAAATCGTTTGGTGCGATATGGCCGGGAAATGCCATAATGGGATCCATTTTATTTTCGCACCGTTCCACCATTTCACCGTCGCCGCCATATTCCGGCGCCAGCACTTTCTTTTCCTGGAATGGGTCGTAATAGCAGTAGGGCCAACCAAAATCGGCGCCTTCAGTTACCAGGAAAAACTCTTCAGCCGGAAGTTCAGCATTCTGTTTGTCATCGAACATTTCGGGGAAAAACTGGCTCAACTGGTCGCGTCCGTGCTGCACTACATACAGTTCGTTCACCTTTTTGTTCCAGCTGTTGGCCACGGCATGACGGATTCCGGTGGCATAGCGTTCCCCGTCGGTCAACTGGTCCTGGTTCAAAACATCGTCTTTAAATTTCCAGATTCCGCCGGCGTATTCCAGAATCGGGCATGGATCCATTCCGGGCGAGCCTTTGGTGCGCATTTGTTCCATGCAGGCATTGGCCGGTGCGCCAACCGTTACGTACATATTTCCCTGCCCGTCAAATTCCATGGGTTTGGCTTCATGTTGCCGTTCGGTTGGAAATCCGCGGGCAATCATTTCCCAGTTGTTTGCGGGCAACAGTTCGCCGGGTTGCATGGGGTATCGCACCACTGCCGTATCGGAACCAAAATAAAGGTATCCTTTATGCAATTTAATTCCTGTACCGGTGTGTTCACCAGTATATTCAACAATATCGGCACGGCCATCTCCGGTAGTGTCGCGCAAACAGGCGATGCCTTTGTTCTGGTCGTGATTTCTGAGCGAAACATAAATGTCGCCATTTTCATTTACTGCAATGTGTCTTCCGCGGCCAATTTCATCGGCAACTACCAGGGCCGAAAATCCTTCGGGTAATGTAATGCCGCCGTTATCGGTATCGGCCATGATTTTTTCTACTGCAGATTTTTCCTGCTGGTTGCATGCGAATGCTGCAAAAACTAAAAAAAGAACAAACAAATGTTTCATCATCCAAATTTTTTTTGTTCAGTGATTTGAACGGTTTTCTGTTTGAAAAGTTCAGGTTATTTTTAAAATGTTTGTTTTGGATGGTATTGTGCCAAACACTTTATATTTTTGCTGTCAATTCAATAAGAAATGAGCAGTTATTTAAAGATAAACCATCAGTCGGAAGTTCCAAAATACAAGCAGGTGGTTGACCTGATTGTTTCGGATATCGAATCCGGAATATTTAAACAGGGACAACGGATTCCTTCCATAAACGAAACCAGCGAAGACTTGCTGTTGTCGCGCGATACCATTGAAAAAGCTTATGTTTTTCTCAGGGAAAAAGGAATACTTTCGTCGGTAAGGGGAAAAGGATATTACGTGAATCAGACAAATGTGCAAAAGCAAATTAAAGTTGCGCTCATTTTCAACAAACTCAGCAATTATAAACGAAGCTTATATTATTCTTTTATCGAAACCCTTGGCAGTAAGGCCATAACAGATGTTTTTATTTACAATTACGATTTACAACAGTTTAAAAACATCATTGAAAACCACCTTTCCAAATACGATTATTTTGTTATTCTTCCGCATTTTAAAGATGAACATGCCGATGTGGCCAACGTCATACGCACTATTCCGAAAGAGAAGGTGCTAATTGTCGATCGCAACATGGAAAGTCTGAAAGATTACCCGATTGTTTTTCAGGAATATGAAAAAGATATCCAGTCGGCCCTGAGCGAAGGTTTGGGTTTGATTCGGAAATACCGGAAAATCAACCTGGTTTTTCCTGTTGAACAATATTATTCAAAATATATTATTCGTGGATTTCAGATTTTTTGCCAGGTAAACAGGCTTGAATTTTCAGTGATTGACCAGCTTTCCCGCGAAGATGTTAAAAAAGGGGAAGTTTATGTAATTATTTCCGATGATGATCTTTACCGGTTCATAAAAATTTGCCGGGCTGAAAAATGGGTTTTGGGAAAAGATGTTGGAGTGGTTTCCTACAATGAAAACCCGGTAAAGGAAATTCTGGAGAGCGGAATTACCACCATTTCCACCAACCACGATGAAATTGGCCGTATTGCCGCCGAAATGATCTTAACCGGCGATTTCAGGCGGATAAAAAGTCCGTTCAGGTTTATTCAACGAAATTCACTGTAATAAAAATATTCTGATAGCTTTGTTTTCAAATCTAAAAAACAGTAAAAATGAAAAAACTCATTTTAATCATCTCAGTTCTGTTTCTCTCATCTGCTCTGTTTTCCCAAACCGGTAAAGTATTCGAATCACTTCTTTTTAAAAGTGAAAAAGTGAGTTACCCGGTGGAATACTCCATTTATTTACCGCCCGATTATGAAACTTCACAGCGGAGTTATCCTGTTCTCTATTTATTGCATGGTTATTCCGATGACGAAACCGGCTGGATACAGTTTGGCGAGGCCAACAGTATTGCCGATCGGGGCATTGCCAACGGCGATTTTCCGCCTTGCATCATTGTCATGCCCGATGGAAAAGTAACGTGGTACATCAACAGCTACGATGGCAAAGACCCCTGGGAAGATATGTTCATTGAAGAGTTTATTCCGTTTATCGAAGAAAAATACCATATCAGGCAGAAAAAAGAATTCCGGGCCATTGCCGGGCTTTCCATGGGAGGAAACGGGGCGTTGCTGCTTTCCATGCGCCATCCCGAACTGTTTTCGACGTGTGTGGCCATGAGCGCCGGCACTTTTATAGATGAGGAAATCCTCAGTAACGATGCGTACGACCGTTATTTCAAAACCATTTACGGGCCAAAACCCGAAAACGGGAAAGTGACTGATTACTGGAAATCTTACAGTCCGCTGCACCTGCTCGATAGTGTTGATAAAGTAAAACTGAGATCTATCCGGTTTTATATCGACTGTGGCGATGATGATTTCCTGTATAAAGGAAATTCTGCACTGCACGTAAAAATGCGTGATTTGGAAATTCCGCACGAATACCGCGTTAGGCAGGGTGGTCACCAGTGGAGCTACTGGCGTACCGGTTTATTCGATGGACTTAAATTTATTTCAGAGAAGTTTCACCGTTAAAACTATAATTTATGAAAAAACTGATTACTGCTGCCGTATTTGCGCTGATTTTTGCAGGGCTGACTCATGCACAATACCAAAAACAACCCAATGTTTTATTTATTGCGGTTGACGATTTGCGGCCCGAGTTGGGTTGTTACGGGGAAACACATATTCATTCACCCAACATTGATAAATTAGCTGAAGGAGGCCTGACTTTTAACCGGGCCTACTGCAACATTCCGGTTTGCGGAGCTTCGCGGGCGAGTATTTTGTCGGGAATCAGGCCAAACCGTACCCGTTTTCTGAATTACAGTTGCCGGCAGGATGAAGATGTGCCGGGAGTGGTGAGTTTGCCCATGCACTTTAAAAACAATGGGTACACCACTGTTTCTTTGGGGAAAATTTACCATCACCAAAACGACGGACAGGGGAGCTGGAGCGAAACACCCTGGTCACCGCAAGGCGACTGGCTGGGCTGGCAGGCGTATGTTTTGCCTGAGTCGCACAAGCAGATTAAACCACGCCCTGGAGGCGCAGGTATAAACGGACCTTCGTTTGAATGGCCCGATGCGCCCGATCATATTTACCCTGATGGAATGATTGCCGAAGAAGCGATGCGCCAGTTGCGGCAATTTGAAAATTCAGGCGAACCTTTTTTCCTGGCTGTCGGATTCCTGAAACCGCACCTTCCGTTTAATGCGCCGAAAAAATACTGGGATATGTATGATTTTAACGAGATAAAACTCCCTGACAATATGAAAAAACCCGACGGTGCACCTGACGAGAGTATGCACAATTTTGGCGAACTTCGGAATTATACCGATGTACCTGACCAGGGACCGCTCGATGAAGAATTTATGCGGAAACTTATTCATGGATATTATGCCTGCGTGAGTTACACCGATGCGCAGGTTGGCAAGGTTTTGAGTGAATTGGAAAGGTTGGGTTTGGCTGAAAATACGATTGTGATTCTATGGGGTGACCACGGCTGGCATTTGGGCGAACACAACCTGTGGTGCAAACACTGCAACTTTGAAAAAGTGCTGAGGGTACCACTTATACTAAAAGCTCCCGGTAAAAAACAAAATATTAAAACCGATGCCCTGGTGGAATATGTGGATGTTTATCCATCGCTTTGTGAATTGGCCGGACTGGAAAAACCTTTTTATTTGCAGGGAAAAAGTTTTGTACCATTGGCCGAAAACCCAAACCAGCCGTGGAAAGAGGAAGTTTATACCCGCTGGATTAGAGGTGAAACGGTGGTCACAAAAACCCATACCTACACCGAATGGATTAGCGACCAAACTGGAAAAGTTACAGCCCGGATGATGTATAATATGGCAGAAGACCCGGAAGAAACCGTAAACATTTCAGAAAAACCGGAGAATAAAAAGCTGGCTGGAGAACTGTCAGAAAAGCTCAAAAAGCATATTCAGGAACGGGATGGTTTGGTAATTCCATAAAAATATTATCGGATGATTTTTGTCAACGGTCAAATGATGAAAGCTGTCATTTCGAAGGAGGCACGACTGAGAAATCTGTTTCTTTTAGAGAGATTTCTCCTCATTCTTCGTCGAAATGACAGCTTTATGTTGACTTTACACTGGTATTTTTTTTAGTTATCCGGTGATTTTCATTCAGAAATCAACGTTTATTCATCAGCCGGTTTTAAATGTTTATCAAGGAATGTAATCATGGCCCGGTAAAAGTCGAACCGGTTTTCCTCGTTTCTGAAACCGTGGCCTTCATTGTCTTTCACCATGTATTCTACATCAATGCCACGATTTTCCAGTGCCTCTGCTATCTGGTCCGATTCGGCTATGTTGACTCTTTGGTCATTAGCTCCCTGGGTTACAAAAAGCGGGGCATGTATTTAAAAGGGAATATGAGGATTGCCATTGATGGCATCTCACTGTTTTCAATATGAGCCGGGAGTCCAATTCTTTATGATGGAAACGATAGAAATCAGGTGGATAAATCAATATCTCCGGTTAAAACTTTCATTACAATAAGTTTAATGTAGAACCGGCACGGCTAATAAGAACAGCAATATTGTAATGGAGATAAGCTGATTATTATTTCTGTTCAGGCAAAATGAGTTTTACTTCCCAGTCATTCTTTGATTTAAACTTACGCGGGCCTGTCAGGTTTATCCCCACTGCCATTATTCCAATAAAAGGGGCAGCCGCAACTAATACCGGACCTCCGCCCCACGCCACCATATAAACAAAATTAAAACCTATCGGAATGGTGCCAATGGCCATTGTGGCCCCAAGCACCTTTCTCTCTGCATTGCCTTTAACAGGGCCTTTAATATGCAGAATATCGGCAAACAAAATTGTATCTCCCACAGATGTGTAAATGTAAGTTTCGGCTAAATAATAGTCTTTAAGAAAAATTTTCTCACCCTGATTGTTTAAAATCCTCAGTAATCTTCCAGGTTTAAATGTATATGTTACCGTTTGGTTAGATTTTGTTCTTTCAACAGCAATAAACCTTTCAGGCAATTCGGTGGAACGGGCAGTCAAATAATATGGAATCCAGGAAAGAATTATAAAAAATGCAATTGCTTTTATATTCATTGGTTTTGGTTATTCCTGTTTATACTTAAATTAAACCAAAAGGTTCAGAATAAGAATGTATAACAACTATTATTCTTAAGATTAGGTATTTCACTTTTTTAGACAATAAATGATGCCGGATTTAACCAAATTTTTGAAATTTTGAAAATATCTATTTAGAGTTCAAATACTGGAAGTAAATACCGGGAAAATTTAAACTTTTGATTTGGGTTTTTTATGCTTAATGAAAACGCTGATATTGAGGTAAATAATCAAGCCGGAATGGTGCTTTTCACAGAAATTTGGTACGGCAACCTGAAAATAAGGTTGTACAATTTAATTTCCAAATGAAATATATTTGGCTGAGAACGATGTGAAAAATAATACGCCAAATTATGGAAACAAATTTTTTAACTGAACTTCTTTTGCCCATTTCTCTTGCCATTATTATGTTTGGAATGGGTTTGTCGTTAAGTCCGGTTGATTTTAAACGCGTTGCCGTTTATCCCAAAGCAGCAACCCTGGGCATCCTGAACCAGATTGTAATTTTGCCACTGGTGGGATTTGCCCTGCTCGTGCTCATTCCCATGCGGACACCTGAACTTGCCGTGGGAATTATGATTCTGGCAGCATGTCCCGGCGGACCGACTTCCAACCTAATCAGTCACATTTCCAAAGGCGATACCGCTTTATCCATTACCCTCACTGCCATTTCGAGCCTGATTGTTGTGATCACCATTCCACTGATTGTAAATTTTTCGCTGCGTTATTTTATGCAGCACAATGAATATATTCCGCTGCCGGTTTTCGACACCATCATAAAGGTTATTATCATCACCCTAATTCCGGTAATTATCGGAATGATAACAAAGGCTAAGGCGCCCCGGTTTTCAGAGCGGATGCAAAAGCCTGTAAAAATGATGTCTGGCATTTTACTTTTTGTGATCATTATTGCTGCCATTTTAAACGATAAGGAAAACTTTTTTAACTTTTTTGCACAGGCCGGTCCGGTTGCCCTGGCGCTGAATGTGGCCATGCTCGCCGTAGGTTTTTTCACCGCAAAATTAGCCAGGCTTAAAATTTCACAAAGCATTACCATTTCGGTTGAATCGGGCATTCAAAACGGAACGCTGGGAATTGCCATTGCTGCCACATTGCTGAAAAACCCCACCATGACCATTTCGCCGGCTATTTACAGCCTCATCATGTTTATGACAGCCGGAATAATTATTGCCTGGGCAAACCTGAGGCTGAAAGAGTTGAAGCCGGCTGAAAGCTGATTCTATTGCTTTAAAACATAGAATTTGATTTTGTTTTGAATTAGCTTTCGAAAAGGATTTGAAAATATAACCTGCTAAGCTGTTATTTCGTTAACAGATTGTTCTGTATTTCTTTGATTGTGTTTAAGTAGATACAGGTAAAATTTGAAAAACCAAAAATTAACCAGCATGAAAAAACTAATCTGGACTTGTCTGACAGTATTATCTGTAATGGGAAGCTTTGGACAACGGTATGAAATCTGGGCAAAATCCAACCAGAGGAACAATACGATCAAAGGGAACTATGGTTTTTCAAACGATTCGGTATTAATGCTATATTCCAATCCATCCCTGTTCATCCCTTCAAAAGACATTCATTTTACCTGGGATGATGTTACACATTTGAAAATCCGCAATGGAAGCAGGAATCAAACCGGAATGTTGGCAGGAGCTGCTGTTGGCGGGCTGGCAGCATTCGCGCATTATCAGTCATTAAAAAATTCGGATGAAGCAGGTCCCGTTGAAGGAATGACTATGCTGTTTACCGTTCCTCTTTATCCATTATTAGGTATAGTAGCGGGTTATTTGGCAACCAGTAAAAAAACAGAAATACACCTGCATGGAATGAGTCCAATGGAAAAAAATCAACAGATGAAAAGTAAAATGAAAAGAAAGGAGAGACAAACAGTTAAACAATAATAGGGTGACTTTAGAAACTATAAGATGATAAAAAGAAGTATTTTTTACACCATTTTGAATCCGACATTGGATTAATGTTTCACAACGATAAAACATATATCGAAAATACATATGTTAAAATTAATATTAATGCCGGATACCGCATCCAGCAAAGAGGGAAACCTCTGGTTTTCAGAATTGGTGTTGGTTTGCCAATGGGTTTATATGCCAGTTTTGGGATTGCATTCTAACATTTAACTAAATGGGAATACTATGAAAACATTTACATTCATATTGTTAATCTTTTTTCTTTCAGGTATTGTATTTTCAGCTCAGACTGACTCCATCCCGGATAAAAACAATGAGATTGAACACCGGTATGGTATTTCAGTAAGATATTCTGTGCCTGCAGCTACGGGGTTTGCTTTCGATGCTTTTATTCAGAAATGAAACCGGATGCCAAATGAATAACTAAATGATGAGGGATTTATTTTCTGCGATTCAAATGTTACTGATTCTCCTGTCTCTGGAATTTTTATGGTTTTTTGCTCCGTTTCCAGATCTCTTAAAAATGATTTTTCAAAAGTTACGTTCAGGGATACTGCTTTCGATAAATAATAACTACAATCCGCCAGTAAAAGTAAGCCTGCCCGTAACTCCTTAATATGTTCGTTATAAAGGGAACCTATATCGTAATGATCATATGGGTCTTCAGAAAACTGAATAAACCTTCCAAATTTCATTAATTGAAAATCAAGCGAATTCAAAGATACCCCTATGCCTGCAACGATTTCAAATCTTCTTGTCAAGAATCTGTCAGGAGTAATGGGGGCGTATTGAAAAGAGAGGGTATGGCTTTTATTATTCAA
>JAHYIT010000072.1 GCA_019429205.1 Mariniphaga sp.
GCCCTTCCAAAAACTGTGCGTCAGGAATATTGATTCCACCAATGCCCTGAATTCCTTCGATAATTACTGCGGCAACCTTGCCGGTTTTCAGTTCTTTTTCAGTGGCTTGCAAATCGTTAAACGGTAAAATAACCGCATTTTCAGTTTCATTCACCGGGGCAATAATTTTCGGATTGTCGGTTAAAGCCACGGCAGCCGAAGTACGCCCATGAAACGCTTTTTTATAACTGATAAATTTCTTCTGTCCGGTAACAAATGATGCCAGTTTGATGGCATTTTCGTTGGCTTCGGCGCCCGAGTTGCACAAAAACAGCTGGTAATCGTCGTAACCGGAAATTTTTCCCAGTTTATCTGCCAGTTCCTGCTGTAACGGATTTTGAATGGAGTTGCTGTAAAAACCAATTTTTTTAAGCTGCTCCGAAATGAGCGAAACATAGTGTGGATGGCTGTGCCCAATGGAAATTACGGCGTGGCCTCCGTACAAATCGAGGTACTTGTTTCCTCCAGAATCCCAAACATAGCAGCCCTCAGCTTTAACTGGAGTAATATTAAAAAGCGGATATACGTCAAAAAGTTTCATACATAAAGAAGTTTAAAGTTCTCAGTTCAAAGTTTAAAGTTAGGAAGTTCAGAGTTCTATGTAGTAAATTATAGTAATTTATTGTGATTTCTCCTTATTCCACCAATCTATACCAAACACCACCAATCGTTTCTCTCAAAACGCTACAGGTTTTAAGTTCAAACCGGTTTTTTCATTCAGGCCGAACATCAGGTTCATATTTTGTACGGCTTGTCCCGAAGCGCCCTTTATAAGGTTGTCGGTCAGACTGATTATCACCAGTTTATCTTTATGTTTTTCCAAATAAATAACAGCTTTGTTTGTGTTCACCACCTGCTTCATTGACGGATTTTTGTCGGTTAAAACCACAAACGGATGGCCTTTGTAAAAATCACGGTACAATTCATTTGCTTCTTCCAGTGAGCCTTCAAATTTGGTGTAGGCCGAAACAAAAATGCCACGTGTGTGGTTGCCGCGAATGGGAACAAAATTGAATTCTTCGGAAAATCCCGGCTGCAACTGGCCAATACTTTGCAAAATCTCGCCTTCGTGCTGGTGTTCAAAAATTTTGTAAGCCGATAGGTTGCTGTTTCGCCAGCTAAAATGCGAAGTTTCAGTAGGTTTCTGGCCGGCGCCCGTGGAACCTGTTATGGCCTGAACGTGCACCTCGTCAACCAAAAAATTTGCAGCAGCAAGCGGCAGCAAAGCCAGTTGAATTCCCGTGGCAAAACAACCCGGGTTGGCAATTTTTGAAGCTTTTTTGATTGCTTCGCGGTTCAATTCCGGCAGGCCGTAAACAAATTCGTTTTCTTCCCGTTTCAGCCGAAAGTCGTGACTTAAATCAATCACTTTCAAGTTGGAAGGCAGTTCAATTTTTTCAACGAACTCTTTCGATTTTCCGTGCCCCATGCAAAGAAATATGACATCCACTTTATTAAAAGGAAGCGTATCGGTAAATCGCAAATCGGTATCGCCCAGCAAATCAACATTTACATCGGAAATCAGGTTGCCGGCATTGCTTGAACTTTGCACAAAAACAATTTCCGCCTGCGGATGATAAAGCAAAATCCGCAACAACTCGCCTGCCGTGTAACCTGCGCCTCCTATGATTCCAGTTTTAATCATCCATCAGATTTTTTTATTCACCTTATGATAAATTTTCAGCGAGTTGCCCAGAATTTTTGTAAACCCTTTCACATCGTCGGCCGACCAGGCTTTCACCGTTTCGCCGTATTCGCCAAAACCGGATTTCATCAGGTCGTGTTTTGACTCAATTCCTTGCAATTCAAAACGGTAAGGCAAAAGTTTCACAAACACTTTTCCGCTCACATTTTCCTGCGTGGCTTCCAAAAAAGTTTCAATGTTACGCATCACCGGTTCGTGGTACATGGCTTCGTGCAGAAACATGCCGTACCAGTTGGCCAGTTGTTCTTTCCAGTAGGCCTGCCATTTGGTAAGCGTATGTTTTTCGAGCAGGTGGTGCGCTTTAATGATGATGAGCGGAGCAGCCGCTTCAAATCCCACCCGGCCCTTAATACCGATAATGGTATCGCCCACGTGAATATCGCGACCAATGGCGTATTTCGAAGCAATTTCTTCCAGCGCCTGAATAGTTTTCGGACCATTTTTAAACGACTTACCGTCGATGGTTTTCAGTTCGCCCTTTTCAAAACCCAGCTCAATTATTTTTTCTGCTTCGGCTTCCAATTGGCTTGGATAAGCTTCGTTTGGCAGCCCTTTATCAGAAGTCAGCGTTTCCTTGCCGCCCACACTGGTTCCCCAAATTCCCTGGTTAATGGAATACTGCATTTTTTCGAAATCGTCTTCCACACCATGTTTTTTCAGGAAATCGATTTCCTCCTGACGGCTTAACATCAAATCGCGAATGGGCGTGACGATTTCAATTTCGGGAGCCAGCACCTGAAAAGTGAGGTCAAACCGCACCTGGTCGTTGCCGGCGCCGGTGCTTCCGTGGGCAATGTAGCCGGCACCTATCTTTTTGGCATATTCAATGGAAGCAATGGCCTGAAAAACCCGCTCCGAACTTACCGAAATCGGATAGGTATTGTTTCGCAACACATTGCCGTAAACCATATAACGAATACATTTGTCGTAGTATTCGCCGGTTACATCCAGTGTTACGTGTTTTTTTGCACCCAACCGGTATGCTTTTTCCTCAATGGTCTTTAACTCGGCCTTGGAAAAACCGCCTGTATTTGCAATAGCGGTGTAAACTTCAAAACCTTTTTCTTCTTTTAAATACTTTACACAAAACGAGGTGTCGAGTCCCCCGCTGAATGCCAAAACCAATTTTTTACCCATAGCGATTTATTTAAAAAGAGTGACAGCAGCGCCCAAATCCAATTTAAAAACTATTTATTTTGGGTGATTACCCTGCGATACTGTTTAATTTAATGCAACGGCGCCCCGTCACTCTTCAGGTTTTTCTTTTTTTTTATGAATTTCAGTTTTTGACTTCCGAAACTGTTTTTTGGCTTCAGCTTTTTTACCACATCCATCAAACTTCTTTTTCGGATTCCATTTTCTTTTTTGGGTACTTTTTCCCAGGCCGGGTCGTATAACATTCCTGTGCAGAGGCACTTTGTGCGCTCCATCCGTTCCAGAATATCATAATTTACACAGCTTTTGCATCCGTTCCAGAACTGGTCGTCTTCGGTCAGTTCCGAAAAAGTAACTGGCTTGTAACCCAGTTCGTGGTTAATTTTCATTACAGCCAAACCGGTTGTTAGCCCGAAAATTTTTGCATCGGGATATTGTTGGCGGGAAAGCTGAAATGCCTTCCGTTTAATTTCTTTGGCAAGCCCGTAACCACGATATTCAGGAATAACAATTAGGCCTGAATTGGCCACAAAACCTTTGTTACCCCACGTTTCAATGTAACAAAAACCGGCAAAGGCTTCACCATCAAGTGCAATAATTGCCTTTCCCTCTTCAATTTTAGAGGCAAGGTATTCGAAAGTTCTTCTGGCAATACCGGTACCACGTTGTTTTGAGGCAACATCAATGGCATCGTTTATTTCATCCACATATTTTAAATGCTCTTTTCCAGCTACTAAAACTCTAATATTTTTCAACTCCGTCATTTCTAAAATTTGTTTTTCAATTTTGGGATTATTGAAACCAAAGCGTTTATCAAATCACTGTTTGTTGTTCCCTCGCGCCTGATAATCAAAACAGTATCGTCACCGGCAATCGTTCCCAATATTTCCCATTGTTTGGCACTGTCTATAACAGCCGCAATTGTACTGGCGTAACCCGGAAGCGTTTTCATTACCGCCAGATTCCCCGAAAAATCGAGGCCTAAAAATCCTTCAGCCAGAAAATTATCTTTTGACCCCACTGGTTTCGATTCTTCCTGACCATCATTTGGAATAATATAGATGTACCCGTTAACCGGATGGGGTACTTTTGCCACCTGCAAAAACTTCAAATCGCGCGAAAGGGTAGCCTGAGTTAATTCAAACCCTTTTATTTTTAGTGCAGCCAGTAATTCTTCCTGGCTGTGCACATCCTCTTTTGCAATTATCCTTCGTATTTCAAGCTGCCGCTGTACCCGGTTTTTCATCTTGAATAATTATACATTTTGATTGCAAAAATATACATTTTTTTATCAATACAAGTTTTTTTAAAAGAAATATTATTATTTTTGTCCCGGGTTATACAAAAACTTCATCAATTTTAAGTTCATGAGGAATAAAACAGGCACAATACAATATGATAATTCAAAGGAATGCGTTTGAACCAATTGAGGGGCAAGCGCATTTTTTTTAACAGATAAATTGAACATGTTACAAGTAAAGCAAGCAAAACTCACCCTCGAAGACGGGACAGTTTTCGTGGGAAAATCGTTTGGAAGCGAAAAACCGGTTGCCGGCGAAGTGGTTTTTTATACCGCCATGACGGGTTATCCGGAAAGCCTTACCGACCCTTCGTACACGGGGCAAATTCTGGTTTCCACCTATCCGATGATTGGCAACTACGGGGTTCCGTTTGGCGAATTTGAAGAAGGAATTCACAAATTTTATGAGTCGCACAAAGTACACATAAGCGGATTGATTATTGCCGATTACTCGTTCGAATTCAGCCACTGGAATGCAGAAAAAAGCCTTTCGGACTGGTTGAAGGAATACGAAGTGCCGGGAATTTTTGATATGGACACCCGCGCCTTAACAAAAATTTTACGCGAAAAAGGTTCGATGCTGGGAAAAATTGAGTTTGGTAACGAGGTTATCGACTTTTATGACCCGAATATGGAAAACCTGGTGGCGCGGGTCAGTTGCAATCAGCGGGAAGTTTATGGCAACGGCGGACCCAGGGTGGTTTTGGTTGACTGCGGCGTAAAGAACAATATCATGAGGTGTTTACTGAAACGTGGAGCCACTGTGATTCGCGTTCCGTGGGATTACGATTTTAGTGGTGAAGATTACGATGGCGTGTTTATTTCCAACGGCCCCGGCGACCCGGCTATGTGTAATGAAACCGTTCAGAACATTCGGAAAGTAATTGATGACAATAAGCCGGTGATGGGAATTTGTTTGGGAAACCAGTTGCTTGCCCTTGCGGCAGGAGCTGATACTTATAAACTGAAGTACGGACACCGAAGTCATAACCAGCCGGTTTTACTTGAGGGAACCAACCGGTGTTTTATCACCTCCCAAAACCACGGTTATGCCGTTGCTACCGAAACACTTCCTGCCGACTGGGAGCCGCTTTTCACTAATGTGAACGACGATACCAACGAAGGAATCCGGCATAAAACCAAACCGTTTTTCTCTACACAATTCCATCCTGAAGCCTCCAGCGGACCTACAGATACGGAATTTTTGTTCGATGATTTTATTCGGAGTATTAAAAACTACAGGGAGATTGGTTAACGAGTAACATATTTTATCATGATAAATCCAAAAATTAAAAAAGCTATAATCCTGGGTTCGGGAGCGTTAAAAATAGGCGAAGCCGGTGAGTTTGACTACTCGGGTTCGCAGGCTTTAAAAGCACTAAAAGAAGAAGGTGTGGAAACGGTACTTGTCAATCCAAACATTGCCACCATTCAAACTTCGGAGGAAATTGCCGATAAAATTTACTTTTTACCGGTTACTCCTTTTTTTGTGGAGGAAGTAATTAAAAAGGAAAAACCGCAGGGAATTTTACTGGCTTTTGGCGGACAAACCGCACTGAACTGTGGTGTGGCTCTTTTTGAATCGGGTGTTTTTGAAAAATACAACATTGAGGTTGTGGGAACTCCGGTTCAATCAATTATTAATACTGAAGACCGGGATATTTTCCGAATAATGCTGGGTGAAATTGATGTAAAAACCCCAAAAAGCATTGCAGCCTCAAATATGGCTGAAGCCAGGGAAGCGGCAAAAAAAGTCGGTTTCCCTATTATTATCAGGGCTGCCTACACACTGGGCGGACTGGGCAGTGGTTTTTGTGAAAACGATGCCGAACTGGAAGCACTGGCCTCCAAAGCATTTTCCTATTCCCCGCAAATATTGATTGAGGAATCGATAAAAGGCTGGAAAGAAGTGGAATACGAAGTGGTGCGCGACCGGTTCGACAACTGCATTACAGTTTGTAACATGGAGAACTTCGACCCATTGGGAATTCACACCGGTGAAAGTATTGTTGTTGCGCCTTCGCAAACGCTTTCCAATGCAGAATACTACAAGCTCCGGGAAATTTCTATTAAAATTATTAGAAGGGTGGGCGTAATTGGCGAATGTAATGTACAGTTTGCCCTCGACCCACATTCTGAAGATTACCGCGTTATTGAAGTGAACGCGCGGCTTTCACGTTCTTCGGCGCTGGCATCAAAAGCAACCGGTTATCCGCTGGCGTTTGTGGCTGCCAAACTGGGATTGGGTTACGGGTTGCATCAGTTGAAAAACTCAGTTACCAAAGTGACGACAGCCGCTTTCGAACCGGCGCTGGATTACTGTGTAGTGAAAATACCGCGATGGGACCTCAACAAATTTATCGGTGTTTCGAAAAACATCGGAAGTTCTATGAAAAGTGTGGGCGAAATTATGGCCATCGGCCGAACTTTCGAGGAAGCCATTCAAAAGGGAATCCGTATGGTTGGCCTGGGTATGCATGGTTTTGTGGGGAATAAAGAAGAGATCAACATTGAAGAAATTGAATCGGAACTCATAAACCCAACCGACCGACGTATTTTTGCCATTGCTGAAGCGTTCAATAAAGAATATTCAATAGACGATATTTATGAAAAAACAAAAATAGACCGGTGGTTTTTGTATCGGCTGAAAAACATTCACAAAATTAAAACAGAACTGGAAAAGGTAAATAAACTGGAGAATCTTCCGATTTATTTGCTGAAACTTGCCAAACAGGCCGGATTCTCTGATTTCCAGATTGCCCGGCTGGTGCTGGATAGTCCGAATAAAAACATACAGGGAGATTTACTGAAAGTAAGGGAATTCAGGAAAGAACATGGAATTATTCCGGTGGTTAAACAAATTGACACCCTCGCAGGGGAATATCCGGCGCTTACCAATTACCTCTACCTGACTTACAACGGCACCGAAAACGATATTGAATTCCTGAATGATGACAAGTCGGTGATTGTGCTGGGTTCGGGCGCATACCGGATTGGCAGCTCGGTGGAATTCGACTGGTGCAGTGTAAATGCCATCGAAGCCATTAAAAAGGAAAAGTACCGTTCGGTGATGATTAATTACAATCCCGAAACAGTAAGTACCGATTACGATACCTGCGACCGGCTTTATTTCGATGAACTGACTTTTGAACGGGTTATGGATATCGTAGATTTGGAGAATCCGCACGGGGTAATTATTTCAATGGGCGGCCAGATTCCCAACAACCTGGCCATGAAACTGCACAGCCAGCAGGTACCCGTTTTGGGAACCTCGCCTGTAAAAATTGACAATGCCGAAGATCGTGAAAAATTTTCTTCGCTGCTCGATGAATTAAGGGTTGACCAGCCTCGTTGGGCCAAACTTTCAACGTTTGAAGAAATTTACAAATTCATTGACGAAGTGGGCTACCCGGTTCTCATTCGTCCGTCGTATGTGCTTTCGGGCGCTGCGATGAATGTGGTTTCAAACTCCGACCAGCTCGATCACTTTTTGGAAATGGCTGCCAATGTTTCAAAGGAACATCCGGTGGTGGTTACTGAATTTATTGAAGAAGCCAAAGAAATTGAAATCGATGCCGTGGCGCGCGAAGGTGAAATTATTGCATATGCCATTTCGGAACACGTGGAGTTTGCCGGCGTTCACTCGGGCGACGCTACCATTGTTTTTCCGCCACAAAAATTATATGTGGAAACCATCAGAAGGATAAAACGGATTGCGCGGCAAATTGCCAAAGGTCTTGAGATTACCGGGCCTTTCAATATGCAGTTTCTTGCAAAAGATAACGACATTAAAGTAATTGAATGCAACCTTCGGGCATCGCGGAGTTTCCCGTTTGTTTCGAAGGTGATGAAGTTGAACCTCATTGAAATTGCCACCAAAGTGATGCTTGGAGTTCCGGTTGAAAAGCCCGACAAGTCGTTGTTTGAACTGGATTACGTGGGAGTGAAAGCGCCGCAATTCTCATTCGCCCGGTTGCTGAACGCCGACCCGGTTCTTGGTGTTGACATGGCCTCAACCGGCGAAGTGGGCTGCATTGGCGAAAATTACTATGAAGCCATTCTGAAGGCGATGCTTTCGGTAGGCTATCGCATTCCTGTAAAAAATGTGCTTATTTCATCCGGTCCGTCGCGTTCAAAAATTGAGTTACTGAAAAGCGCGCAAATGCTTGAGGAAAGAGGTTATAATTTATTCGCAACCGAGGGAACCCACAAGTTTTTCCACGACAACGGGGTAAAAACCACGTTGCTGCACTGGCCCGACGAAGAAGACAGGCATCCAAATACCATTGAGTACCTCAGAGATAAAAAAATTGATTTGCTGATAAATATTCCCAAAAATTACACGAAACGGGAATTGAAAAACGGGTATCAAATCCGGAGAAATGCGATAGATTTTAATGTGCCGTTAATTACGAATGCGAGAGTGGCCAGCGCATTTATTTATGGTATTTGCAAATATGATTTGAAGGATATCAGTATTAAAAGCTGGGACGAATACCAATAAAAAAGAGGCTGCCTCAAAAGGGCAGCCTCTTTAGTTCTTTTCAAAATTTTATATTCCCATTTTATTTATTCCATACCGGCAATCTTCCCGGTGTCCACGGAGCATTATGTTTATTCAGTTCAGCCTCCATGGCCGGAACATCCTGTTCAACAATTCGTTTCAGGGCGTTCAGTACCGGCGGAAACTCTTCTTCCAGAATTTTAAATCCTTCAGTTTGAGTTGTGGTTAAACCGCTGGTTGAGCTGGCTGTTGCACGGGTAACGTGGCCTAAACGGGTGTACAGCGGAACCTGTGCCGGAGGCACTTCTTCGCCACTGGCTTTGGCCGGTACGCCGTTCATTTTAAAGTTCAGCTTTTCCAGTTCTTTGCCCAATTCACGGGCTTTGTCCATGAGTTGCTGATTTGCGCCAGGAGTGGAGTAAATGGCTTCCTTGAAGTGTTCCACTTTTGAAATCAATTCATTAATAAGCTGGTTGCTTCCCACCATAGCAATTGCCAGTTTGCCTGCCTTTTCGTTGAATTCCACATTTTCGCTGTAATTTTCAGCAGGTAAAGTGGCAATGTTCAGTTTGTTTACGATGAATTCCACCGGAGCGGCCAAATCAGTCAGTTCGCCTTCGTGCCATAGTTTCATATCCACCGAATATTTTCCGGGAAGAACCAAGATGCCATTGCCACGGTTTCCTCCCGATGCAGGATTAAAACTGTTGTTCACCCGCACTGCCGTGGGCATGGAGTAGCGCAAGTCCCAGTTGATGCGGTTTATTCCTTTTGAAGGCGATTGGGTGAGCTGGCGCACCACGTTTCCACCGGCATCGTAAATGGTAAAAATCAGGTGCGATGGCTCTTCCTTCTCTTCCAGTTGCAGTTCGCGCCAGGTGGGTTGGGGAATGGGTTCCCCTTTTTCAAACAGCTTTTTTTCTTTTTCCTTGCGAAGCTGTTTTTGCGTTTTCGGAACCTCTTTCATGTAGTAAGTAAATGTTGCTCCAAACGGCGGATTGGGCGCTTTGAAGTAGGTATCGCCCTGATTGTTTTTATTGTTGGTTTCAATATACATCTGTGCATCTTTTATATTGAAAAGGTGCGCATTTTTTTCAACCATTTCGTGGCTGAGTTCGCGCAGCGGGTTGTAATCATCCAGTATATAAAATCCGCGCCCGAAAGTAGCCAGCACCAGATCGTTTTCGCGTTCCTGAATGGCAATGTCGAAAACGGCAATGGTGGGTACACCCGATTTTAGCTGCACCCAGTTCTGGCCATTGTCAATAGTGAAAAAGGCGCCAAATTCAGTTCCAACAAAAAAGAGTTCAGGACGAATATGATCCTGAATGATGGTGTGAACCGTGCCGTTTTCGGGCAGGTTGCCGCTGATGCTTTGCCAGCTTTGTCCTTTGTTGGTGCTTTTGAAAACATAAGGTTTGAAATCGTCGCGCTTCAGGTTGCTGAAGGTGGCGTACACCACGTTTTCATCGAAACGGTCGGGCCAGATGTCGCTAACATAGGTGTATTCCGGTACGCCGGGGAACGATTTCACCTGTGTCCAGGTTTCACCTCCGTTATCGGTTATCGAAATCACACCATCATCGGTTCCTGCATAAAGCAAACCTTCTTTAACGGGCGATTCAGCAAGCGAAACGATGGTTCCCCATTGCGAGGTAGATACGTCTTTTACCACCGCATCAGCCGGCCAGAATTTCCCCATCACCGGAAAACTGTTGCGATCAACCTGCGCAGTAAGGTCGTCGCTGATGACTTCCCATGTGTTGCCGCGGTCGTCGCTTCGGAAAACTTTATTGGCAGCGTGATAAATGCGGGTTCCCTTGTGCGGACTTACAAACATGGGTGCGTTCCAGTTCCATTTGTAAGTGAGTTCGTCTTTTCGTTCGCGGGGTTTAATATTCACAGTTTGTCCGCTTTTTTTATCGTAGCGGAAAAGATTACCGTATTGATATTCAGTATAAACGATGTCCGGGTTATCGGGGTCGGTAGCAATAAAGAACCCATCGCCGCCCATGGTAACAAACCACTCATCGTTAATTACACCATCGCGGGTGAGGTTGCGTGACGGGCCGCCCATGGTGTTGTTGTCCTGGGTCCCGCCGTAAATGTTGTAAAACGGTTCGGCATTGTCCACATGAACGCGATAAAACTGGGTTACCGGTAAATTTTCTTTAAAATCGAATGTTTCTCCGGCATCCCAGGTTTCATAAATACCTCCGTCTCCACCAATGATAAAATGGTCGGTATCTTCAGGGTCGATCCACAGCGCGTGGTCGTCAACGTGGCGGTTTCTCAGGTTTAATCGTGTCCATGTTTTGCCTCCGTCGGTAGTAAAATGGGTGTATGTTTCCACAGAATAAACTTTATTTGCATCCACCGGGTCGCAGAAAATTTCGTTGTAATACTGGCCGCTGGCATTGTGGTTGCTCATCTTTTCCCAACTTTCGCCGTTATCGGTTGAGCGAAAGAAACCGCTTTTATCCTCGGCAGCTTCCACAATTAAATAAACGTAGTTGGGATTTACCGGCGAAACGTCAATGCCCATACCGCCAATATGAGCAGAAGGAAGACCTTTCATAATTTTTCGCCATGTTTCTCCGTTATCGGTCGATTTATAAACAGCCGATTCGGGTCCGCCGCCAATTTTAGTGAAGTGTGTCCGCCGGCGCTGTTCTGAAGTGGCGTAAAGAATATCCGGATTCGACGGGTCGATCACGACATTATTTACGCCGGTGTTTTCACTTATTTCCAGCACTTTATTCCAGGTTTCTCCGCCGTCGTTCGATTTGTACAGTCCGCGATCGCCGCCCGGTCCCCAGGCCGAACCTTCAGCAGCCACAAAAACTACGTCGGAGTTGCGTGGGTCGATGATAATTCCGCCAATCTGACGACTTTCCTTCAACCCCATGTTTTTGAACGATTTGCCGCCGTCGAGCGATTTGTAAACTCCATCGCCGTAACCGAGTGCCCGCTGGTGGTTGTTTTCGCCAGTGCCCACCCAAATCACATTGTGGTTGTTGGGATCCATGGTAACAACACCGATGGAATAGGCGCCATAACTGTCGAAAACGGGGGTCCAGGTAGTACCGTTATTCGTGGTTTTCCATACGTTTCCGCTGGCCACCGCCACATAATATTCTTTCGGATTGTCGGGATTAACTGCAAAATCCGCAATTCGTCCGCTGGCCCATGCCGGGCCAATACTGCGGAATTTCATTCCGCTTACGAGGCTGCTGGTAATCAGCGTGTCGCCTTTCTCTTTTGGTTCTTCCTTCTTTTTGGCAAATGTTACTGTACCTGCTAACAAGAAGCTGGTCAGAATTAGTAAAACTTTTCTCATAAAAAAACTATTAAATTAAACGTTGGTTTTCAACTATTGAATTTCTGACGAAAAATACAAAGATGAATATTTATTGAACAGGATAAAAATCACAATTAACATTACCGCGAAAAAGCAATAATGAACGTTTTTTAATTTCGATCATTACGATTGCTATCCCTTTCAAAACCCGTTTTTAAACTTATGTTTGATAATTTTTTTTAAGTCAGACTTTTATATCTGATTTATGTTCTTTAGAAAGATTATATATTAGGAAAATATGTCCCATAACATGTTTTCTAAATTAATTGATAATGAATATTTTATATAATTTTTTTCTTTACTTTCCTGAAAGGGGAGTTTTTTGATATTTGTATATATAGATAATTAGATATTTTTGCCATCAGATTTTCAAAATAGCCGAAATTTCGATTAAAATTAATTATTAAAATATGTCGAACACAAGACGTGATTTCATAAAAATTACTTCGTTAAGTGCAGCCGGACTTGTGTTTGGAGGGCACTATGTGCACTCAGCCATGCAGTCCAAACGTCTGGCGCTGGGAGGAGATGCCGGGCCCTCACGAACACCTACCTATTGCGAGGTTTGCTTTTGGCAATGTGCAGGCTGGGTGTATAAAAACGAAGATGGTAAAATTCAAAAAATAACTGGAAATAACGACGACCAGAACTGCAACGGACGGCTTTGTCCGCGCGGAACAGGCGGAGTTGGAATGTATTACGATGAAGACCGCCTGAAAACGCCTTTAATGAGAGTAAAAGGGGCAGATGGAAAACAAACCTTTAAGGAGGTTTCGTGGGATGAAGCATTTGATTTTATTGCTGAAAAGATGCAAAAAATCAAAGAAGAGCACGGTGCAGAATGTACCGCCCTGTTCACCCATGGTTCGGGAGGTAAATATTGGGGAGATATGTTAAAAGCTTTTGGCTCCAATAACATTGCCGCTCCATCCTATTCGCAATGCCGCGGACCGCGCGAAGTGGCTTTTATTGCAACTTATGGCGAAGGGCTGAACTCACCCGAACCGCTCGATATCCGCGATACCCGGTGCCTGGTTCTTATTGGTTCGCACCTTGGCGAAAACATGCACAACGGGCAGGTGCAGGAAATGTCGGATGCCATTGATAACGGAGCCTCCATTATAACGGTTGACCCGCGCTATTCCACTGCTGCCAGTAAGTCAAAATTCTGGCTGCCCATTAAACCGGCCACCGATATTGCACTGCTGCTTTCGTGGATCAGGGAAATCATCAATAACGACTGGTACGACAAAGCTTATGTGGAAAAATACACGTATGGATTTGACGAATTGAAAAACTACGTTCAGCCGTTTACCCCCGAATGGGCTTACGGAATAACAACCCTTAAACCCCATCACATTAGGGAAAGTGCCCGCGAAATGGCCAATGCTGCGCCTTCTGTTATTGTACATCCCGGCAGGCATGTGACCTGGTATGGGGATGATACCCAGCGCCTTCGGGCTGTTGCAATACTAAATGCACTTCTTGGGTCGTGGGGCAGAAGAGGAGGATATTATATTCCCGATAAATTGAGCCTGCCTGATTATCCGCATCCGGAATTTCCACAACCAAAACGCACCTGGCGCGATGTTACAAACGGAAAGTACAAACTGGCCGATTTAGCGCTGGCTTCAGGCGTTTGCGATGCTACCATTCCGTCACCCGATATGGACTGTAACATCAAAGGGTGGATTGTGAACGGAACCAATTTGATAATGACTTTGCCCGATCAGCAAAAAACAATCGATGCCATAAATAACCTGGAACTGCTGGTGGTGGTCGATACCATGCCCATGGAAATTACAGGATATGCTGATGTGGTGTTACCCGAGTGCACCTACCTTGAGCGGTGGGACGATTTGAGGGTTGCGCCGGGAAGGAACCCCAGCATTGCATTGCGCATGCCGGCTGCCGAGCCCAAATACAACTCAAAACCGGCCTACTGGATGGCCAAAGAGGTAGCAAAAAGATTAGGCCTTGGAGAATATTTTGCCTGGGAAACATTCGAGGAAAAACTCGACTGGCAGTTGAAACAGGTGGGCTCTTCGCTGGAAGAAATGAAACGCATAGGCGTGAAAAACCTTCCTCGTGAATACGGTAATTTATTTTATGCAGAAAATGAAGAAGTTGATTTTTATACCAATACGGGGAAAATAGAGCTTTATTCAACTGCACTGGAAGCCGAGGGTTTTGACCCGTTTCCGGTTTACACACCCCACATGGAGCCGCCGGAAGGTTATTATCACCTGAATTACGGACGCGCGCCCATGCATACATTCAGCCGCACGGCAAACAATCCGAACCTGACTGATTTGATGGATGAAAATGCCGTTTGGGTAAATCCGAAAGTGGCTAAAGAATGGGGACTGCAAAACGGCCAGCCGGTTTATTTGCAGAATCAGGACGGCGTGGTGTCTGAATTTCCTGTCAAAGTGCGCGTAACCGAACGCATCCGGTTTGATTCGGTTTATATTGTGCATGGTTTTGGCCATGCCGATAAAAAGTTGAGCCGCGCATACGGTAAGGGAGCCAGCGATTCCCAGCTTATAACCCGTGTATTGATGGACCCGATAATGGGGGGCACCGGCATGAGGGGAAATTTTGTAACGTTTCTGTTTGAAAAAGAAAGCGAGGTGCAGTCATGAGATATGCAATGGCCATTGATACCAAAAAATGTGTGGGATGTTCCGACTGTGTGGTTGCCTGCCAGACCGAAAACAACGTACCCATTGGCTACTGTCGCGACTGGGTAGTGGAAATTACCGACGGAACTTATCCGCAACTCGAAATTGAAATCCGCTCGGAGCGGTGCAATCACTGCGAAAACTCACCGTGTGTAAGGTGCTGCCCAACCGGGGCAAGCCACTACGAAGATGGTGGAATTGTGACTGTGACGCACAACAAATGTATTGGTTGCGGAGCCTGCATTGTCAGTTGCCCTTACGATGCCCGGTATTCGCACCCCGAAGGATATGTGGATAAATGTACGTTTTGCCTGCACCGGATTAAAAAAGGCCAGCAGCCGGCATGTGTGGAAGTTTGTCCTACCAAGTGTATGTATTTTGGCGATTTGGACGACCCCAACAGCGACGTTTCCAAAATGCTGAAAAAACGGAAATACAAAACACTGATACCCGAAGCGGGAACCAAACCTCATGTGTATTACCTGATTTAAAACCAGAAAAATGAGAGAAGAAATTATTATTTCGGGGAGATTGAATCCAAACATCGACCCTCACCTGGAAATCTGGCACTGGCACATTCCGCTTTACCTGTTTTTGGGCGGACTGGCAGCCGGAATTCTGTTTTTTGCCAGTCTTTATACCGTTTTGGGCCAGGAAAATAAATTCCGTGGCGCCGTTCGCCGCGCGCCCATCATCGTACCTTTTTTGCTGATAATTGGTTTGGCCGCCTTATTTCTCGACCTGCGACATAAACTCTATTTCTGGCAACTGTACACTACCATAAAAATTCAGTCTCCCATGTCGTGGGGTGCATGGACGCTGATGGCTGTTACACCACTTTCCTTTGCGTGGGCTGCCATTCACATCCGCGAGTTTTTTCCCCAATGGGACTGGAAATTCTCCATCCTGAAGGAGCTGGAAAAATTATTGGTCAAATACAAATTGTACATGGCCTGGATTATCCTGTTTTTCTCGGTTATTCTGGGTATTTATACCGGAATTTTGTTCTCGGCGTTTAACGCCCGGCCGCTCTGGAACACTTCCATTTTGGGCCCTCTGTTTTTAACATCGGGACTTTCGGCAGGAGCTGCCGTAATTATACTCTTTTCGAAACGAAAAGGCGAACGCATTAATTTTGCAAAAATTGATATCATGCTCATTGGCATCGAACTCTTTTTAATCGTTCACATGTTTATGGGATTTCTGGCAAGCACCGAGGTTCAGATTGAAGCCGCCAACCTATTTCTTGGCGGGCCGTACACAGCGTCATTCTGGATTTTTGTAGTTGTACTGGGAATGATTTTGCCGGCAATTCTCGAATTTTTGGAGATTCGCAAATTTCATATTCCAACGGTTATTCCGGTTGTACTGGTGCTTTTTGGCAGTTTAATGCTGCGTTTTATTATTGCCTATGCAGGTCAGATTAGCCGCTGGTTGTATTAAATTAAAAAAAAACAGACTTTAAAATTTATAACATCAAAAAATTATGAAACAGAAAAAATACATGAACCCATACCTTGGAGGCACACTACTGGGACTTGTTCTGATTGTGGCTTTCTGGGTTTCGGGCAGGGGGCTCGGCGCCAGTGGCGCTGCCAAGAGCGCCATTGTTGCTGGTGTAAATACGGTTGCTCCAACACATGTTGAGAAAACCGCATTTTACAGCGATTACCTGGAAACTCATCCTAATCCGCTGAATGAATGGCTGGTTTTTCAGATGCTTGGTGTAATTGTAGGTGGTTTTTTATCGGGCGCAATTGCCGGACGATTAAAATTCAAGGTTGAAAAATCACCAAAAATCACCAATAAAACCCGTCTGATTTTTGCCGTTTTAGGTGGAGTATTTTTTGGGTTTGGTTCGCAGCTCGGCCGCGGTTGTACCAGCGGTTCGGCTTTAACCGGCATGGCTGTTCTTTCGCTAAGCGGCTTTCTGTCCATGGCAGCCATTTTTGGAACGGCCTTCGCCCTGGCCTACTTTGCCCGCAAATTATGGATTTAGTTTTCTAATAATTAATCAATTATCTTTTAAAAATGGGACCATTAATTGTAAACGAAATAATTTCACAAAATACCAACCTGTTTTTGGCCTTTATCATAGGAATCGGGTTTGGGTTTGTGCTCGAAGCCAACGGTTTTTCTTCCAGCCGGCGTTTGGCTGGCATGTTTTATGGCTACGACACTACTGTTCTAAAGGTCTTCTTTACAGCAGCAATAGTGGGAGCAGTAGGATTGCTGTTTATGAGCCTGTTCAAATGGATTGACCTGAGTTACATCTACATCAATCCAACTTACCTTTGGTCAACTTTGGGTGGCGGGGTTATTATGGGCGCCGGATTTATTCTGGGCGGCTACTGCCCCGGAACTTCGTTTTGTGCGGCTTCTATCGGGAAACTCGACGCACTGGCCTTTATTGGAGGAATGTTCATCGGCATTTTTATTTTTGCTGAAGGTTATCCGCTTTGGGAGAACTTCTACAATGCCAAATTTCTGGGAGCTCCGTTGCTGAGTGATTACTTTGGCGCATCGCGCGGATTGCTTACTTTTTTAATTATTCTGGTAGCACTCGGAATGTTTTGGGTAGGCGAATGGGCCGAGAAAAAATTTGCACGCGAAGATTATAAACTGAACCAATAATTTTTTCCGGACTGATAAAAAAATGATAAATTTGTGAAAATCAAAAAAATAATAGAGATATGAAAGCACGATTAATACTGGCATCAACTTTAATTCCTTTGGGGTTAATAATTGCAGCCGTTCCAGAAAATACCACAAAACCATACAAATTAACAGCAGATGAATTGCTGGAAGAGGTAAAAAGCGGAACTCAGTTTATCGGTCCTGACCAGGTGGCCGACATGGTAATTTCCAAAGACCGTTTTTTGCAACTGATTGACGTTAGAAGCGCTGCGGAATACGAAAAATTTAACCTGCCAAACTCCATTAACATTCCGCTGGTGGATATTCTGAATACCGAGTGGGAAGGTTATATCAATCAGGATGTTAAATTGAATGTGTTTTATTCGAACGGAACCAATGATGCAAACCAGGCCTGGATGATTACCCGACAGCTTGGCTACAAAAACAACTATGTTTTGCAGGGAGGCTTAAACTACTGGGCTGAAACAGTTTTGAATCCTGAAGCGCCCGCCAGCACCAGTCCGAATGAAGAAATTTTAAAATACAATTTACGCAAGGGTGCCGGAATGGCTTTGGGAGGCGAAGCAGCTGAAACCGCCCCTTCCATTGATGCACCCAGCGCACCAAAACCCCCGGTGCAAAAAAGAGCAGCCAAAAAACCTGTGCAGGGCGGATGTTAACTAACATCTGTTATTTTTGTTGATTGTTCTCCGAGTTTATTTTCCTAAACTTGCAAAAGCAGGGAATTTAAACCGACGGGATAAGCCGGAAACAGCCAATCCTCCCGAGTTCAACAGTAGTTGGAATGAATTGGAAAGGAGAAATGACAATGGAATATGGAATACTATTTTTCGTACTGATTTTCGTAACCGCCATTTTGTACTCATCGGTAGGACATGGCGGCGCCAGCGGGTACCTGGCCATCATGGCACTGTTTGCAGTTTCACCCGAAAACATGCGGGCATCGGCATTAATTCTGAATTTGTTTGTTGCCGGCATTTCGTTTTACTCCTACTACAGAGGCGGATTTTTCAGGCTGAAACTTTTGTTGCCCTTTATTATCCTTTCCATTCCCATGTCATTTTTGGGCGCCCGCATCGAAATTAATCCAACCACCTATAAAATTATTCTGGGTATATTTTTGCTCATTGCCATTGCCCGGATGTTGTTTTCAACCAGAAAACCTGAAAATACACGACCTGTAAATATCCCGTTTGCTTTGGCAACTGGTGGTTTACTTGGTTTTTTTTCAGGCATGATTGGCATTGGCGGGGGTATTATTTTGAGTCCGGTTCTTTTGTTGCTCCGGTGGGCAACTATAAAAGAAACGGCTGCCATTTCAGCCATTTTTATTTTTCTGAATTCATCTGCCGGCATATCCGGATTGGCCTCCCGGGGAAATCTGAATCCGGTACCTGAAATCTATCTCCTTATTGCGCTGGGAATTGCCGGAAGTTTAATCGGTTCGCATTTGGGACGAGTAAAACTCACTTCGGTTAAACTAACTTACTTGCTTGCTGCCGTGCTGCTTTTTGCCAGTTTCAAACTTTTTTATTTCTAAAATGGAAATTACGGCAGTAATTCTGGCAGGAGGCAAGAGCTCGCGCATGGGCGAAGACAAAGGACTTGTAATTTACCAGGGAAAGCCAATGGTTCAATATTCCATTGATGCCTGCCGGGAATTGGCTTCGGAAATATTCATCAGTGCAGCAAACCCCGAATACATTCGGTTTGGATATAAGTTGTTTCCGGATAATTTTCCTGGATGCGGTCCAATTGGTGGAATTGAAGCCGGTTTAACTGCCGCCAAAACTCCCGGGATTCTTGTTTGTCCATGCGATATGCCGGGAATCAACCCCGAAATTCTAAAGCGTATATTGCAGAATTCCAAAGGTAAAAATTCGGTGGTTGCGACTGACGGTCAGGGTAAAATTTTCCCGGTGTTGGGTTGGTATAGCAAAACTGCTTTGCCGGTTATTCAGAATCAAATTGAAAGGGGCGATTTTAAACTGATGGCGTTGCTCAATGAACTTCGGGCCGAAACAGTGGTGGTGGCTGATGACGAAGCGCTTTTAAATGTAAACTATCCGCACGAGTTGAAATGATACAGAAACCCAACATATTGCTAGTGGCTGGTAATGGACGGAATATCGGAAAAACCGTTACGATTTGCCGTATTATCGCCAGGTTTGCGCAGGAACATGAATCGGTAGGCGTTAAAATTTCCCCTCATTTTCACGAATTGGATGGGAACACGGAATATGTTTATCAGTCGGAGAGCTTTGTAATAGTTCGGGAGAAAAACATTTCCCTGAAAGACAGCTCGCGGATGTTGCAGGTAGGTGCGAAAACGGTGTATTACGTGCAATGTAAACCTGGTCATTTGGCCGGAGCAATGGAATATCTGTTTCCGCTTCTGAGTTCTGAATCGCCTGTAATTGTTGAATCGGGCGGATTGTACGAAATCCTGGAACCCGGGCTGCTGATTTTTATTACGGGTGCTGAAGTAAAAAAAGATTTTCGCATCAGGTCCGAAACCCGTGTTTTGCATTTGAATACTGAAGATGTAAAGCAATTTACAGGAGAAAATATTCATTTTGTAAACGGAAAAATTACATTTGATGCTTGAATTTAAAACAGCGCTTGATTTAATCCGTTCAACGGCACAGCCTTTACCGGCCGAAAAAGTTGAGTTGCAGAAATCGCTGAAACGGGTTTTGGCAGAAGATGTTTTTCACGACATGGACATGCCACCTTTTAATAAATCGGCTATGGATGGTTTTGCCTGCCGACGGGAAGATTTGCACAACGAACTGGAAATTATTGAAACCATTTATGCCGGCAAACTGCCCGAAAAAAGGTTGAAGGAAAATCAGTGTTATAAAATAATGACTGGAGCTGTGGTACCAGACGGTGCCGACGTGGTTTTTAAAAAAGAAGATGCCCGGTTGTTCGGCGACAGCAAAGTGGTTTGCCAAAATCAGAAAACCGGAAACAACATTTGTTACCGGGGAGAAGACATAAAAACAGGGGAGAAAGTTCTTGAAAAAGGTACGTTGCTATTGCCAAGGCATTTGCCGGCGCTGGCGAGTGCAGGAATCACGC
The DNA here is from genome assembly GCA_019429205.1 of Mariniphaga sp. GTDB lineage: Bacteria > Bacteroidota > Bacteroidia > Bacteroidales > Prolixibacteraceae > Mariniphaga. Next base: position 20,491 of record JAHYIT010000072.1, read on the forward strand.
ATCCGGCAGTTTTCAGGAGACCTGTGGTGACTGTTTTTTCTACAGGCACCGAGTTGGTTGAGCCTGGTGAAAAACCTTTGTCATTCCAGATTCGCAATTCCAATGCAGCACAACTGATAGGACAGATTTCTGAACTAAATATTCAGGCCGGTTATGGCGGAATCATTCGTGACGATGAATCCCTGCTGACTGAAAAACTTACCGGTGCTTTGAATTTCAGCGATGTGGTAATGCTTACCGGTGGTGTTTCAGTTGGCGATTTCGACCTGATTCCCGAAATACTTTCAAAAATGGATTATGATATTTTGGTCACTGCCACGGCAATAAAGCCCGGTAAACCCATGGTTTTTGCCCGTAAAGGACAAAAGTTTTGTTTTGGTTTGTCGGGAAATCCGGTATCGTCGTTTGTGCAATTTGAGCTGTATGCAAAACCATTCTTATTTGCCTTGATGGGTTACAATTTTCAACCTGAAATATTAAAATTACCATTTGGGACAGAATTGAAATGGAGAAAACAGGACCGGCTGAATTTTATTCCGGTTAACATTATTGACGAAATGGAAGTTTTGCCGGTGGAGTTTCATGGTTCTGCACACATCAATTCGTTGAGTAAAGCAACTCATTTGATGGAAGTACCTAAAGGAGTTGAAAAAATTGAAAAAGGAGAACTGGTAAATGTTCGATCGCTTTAACAGAAATATTACCTATTTACGCGTATCGGTTACCGACCGCTGTAACCTGCGTTGTGTTTACTGCATGCCTGCAGGTGGAATACAACTGCTTAAAAAAGAAGAAATTTTAAGTCTTGAAGAAATTGCGGAAGTAGTACAAGTTGGGGCAGAACTGGGCATAAAAAAAGTGCGTTTAACCGGTGGTGAACCATTGGTAAGAAAAGGAATTACTGATTTGGTCGCCATGTTAAACCAGGTTAAAGAAATTGAGGAAATTACCATGACAACGAATGGCGTTTTGCTTTCGCGATACGCTGAAGCACTGAAAAAAGCTGGTTTGAACCGTGTCAACATCAGTCTCGATTCGGTTTCGCCTGAAAAATTCAGCGAAATAACACGGGGTGGAAACCTGGAAGATGTATTTGCCGGAATTCAGGCGGCGAAATCTGCCGGATTAACACCAGTTAAAATCAATGTGGTAAAACTTTCGAACGGCGATAACAGCCAGGCTAATGATATACGGAAATTCGCGGAAAAGGAGAACCTGAAGTTGCGTTTTATTACACAAATGGATTTGAGAACCGGCGAGTTTTCGCAGGTTGAAGGCGGCGAAGGCGGAAACTGCGCCATTTGCAACCGGCTTCGGCTCACCGCAAACGGAATGATTAAACCTTGCCTGTTCAGCAATAAAGAATACAGCGTAAGAGAATATGGAATCAGGGAAGCGTATCTTTTGGCCCTGAATACAAAACCTAAAAAAGGGGTGATAAACAGTAAGGGCAGTTTTTACAATATTGGAGGATAACAATGGCACAACAATTTTCGCATTTAAATGAAAAAGGAGAGGCCAGCATGGTAGATGTGGGCTCTAAACCAGACCAGCAACGCGAGGCCAAAGCTTCAGGGAAAATATTCCTGCAACCCAAAACGCTGGATTTGATTGAAAGCAATTCCATAGAAAAAGGCGATATTTTTTCGGTGGCACGCATTGCCGGAATTCAGGCCGCAAAAAATACGTTCAACCTTATTCCGCTTTGTCACCAGTTGCAACTGACCAAAGTTGCAGTCGATTTTTTGGTGGAAGAAGACGGCATCCGGGTTTTGTCGCTGGCCAAATGCACCGGTAAAACCGGTGTGGAAATGGATGCGCTTACAGCTGTAAATATA
>JAHYIT010000073.1 GCA_019429205.1 Mariniphaga sp.
GATGTTTTATACACCATGGTGTAGTTCGGTATACACTGCATGGGGCTAGCTTAAATTTAGCTATTTTTTCTCCCGTTATTCTTTTTGGGGCAATATTTTTCAATACTGAGGGACTTATTACCTTATTTCCATGATATTTTTTAATTTTTCGGTGTGCTGCACCTTTTATTGTATAATTTCATTTTAGATGCTACAAAAATTGCACGGCTCTGCCGCTTTTAAGCCTGGTGATTTCTGCCCTTTGAAAATTTTTTGTTTTCTCTGTGGAAAGAATTGATTCGCCTGTAAATGGCGGCTTGGTGTCCCGCTGCGCGGGATTAGTTCGCTCATCGTTTTCAGTTCTCCACCCGGCTGGCGATACTGAAAACCGGAGCTCACTGAACTGGCTTCTTGCTGCGGGCTTCTGGCTTTCGGCAACTTTCAACTGGCTGCTTGCTGCGGGAGACTGCTGTTCGTTGGATTAAGTGATGGTTATTGAATATTGGATAAATATCATTAATTTTGAAAAAAAAATATGCAGGCAATTGAGTTAAAAATAGAAAAAAGGCAATTCCTAAAGATGTTAAACCAATTGAATGAGAAGGACAGGTTTGAAATCTATTCCGAACTAAAAAAATCTTTGTTTCTTAAAAGATTCAATCAACTATTAGAATCGACCCTTACAAATGATTTGTCGATGGAAGATATTACCAATGAAGTTGAATCGGTAAGAAAACAAAGGTATGAAAAAGGCAAGCAAATCCTGTAAGATAATTATTGACACAAATATCTGGATCTCCTTTCTGATTGGAAAAAGCCTTAAAGGCCTTCAGTATTATATAAACGATCAATCTGTTTTTATCATTTCATGTGATGAACAAATTCAGGAATTAACAGAAGTTTTCAGCAAACCAAAAATTAAAAAGCATTTTACACTTGATCAAATCGATGAATTTTTTGATTTGTTTTTAGAAGCTACGGAACTAATATCCTTGAAATCAAAAACTAATTTGTGCAGAGACCCAAAAGATAATTATCTGCTCTCCCTCGCACTGGATGCAAATGCCAATTATTTAATTACAGGTGATAAGGATTTACTGGATTTAGAGAAAATGGGAAGCACCCAAATTATTAAGTACGCCGAATTTGAAACAATATTTAAGGAATAAATTCATCATCACAAACCTTATCAAAGAAAACAGTTCCTTTTTGTATATTGGTTGTTTTCAGATTTCAAAGTGAATTTTCTCTATTGTTTATTCTCTTAAATTTCAATTAATTCCAAATTTGCTTAAGCTGGCACTAAAAGCCCGATAAAAATTTAAAAAAACCGCCCTGCACCTGCAGAACGGTTTTGTCTAACTAAACTAACCTAAACTATTTGCGAAAGTTTCTTTTTCAAATTCCGATTTAATATTTAATGGTAATACGAATGATTAATGGGATTTACTCATGGTCGGAGGAATATATTTTTGGATTATTTTTGGTTATTATATCATATTTCGGTGCGCCTGTCTTCCAGGCAGGCTGACCCTTCAAATACACGATCTCATTTTAATTGTAATAAATATTATCGTGGTTGTGTCGTTTTCACTTCACATGGATGTACGATGTTGATTCAAGTAAAAATGTTGCAGTGCACCTAAATACCACCCTGGATATTTGATATTGAAAATTGGTTATTGGATATTTCTTAATAAAGGGGCACTTCAGAATGTAAATATTTCAGAATCCCCCTTTAATTCCCCCTTTGGGATTCATCAATCGTTTTTCATGGCAAATTTTGTATCCCAAGGGGGACAAGTCCTGGTCAAAATTTGGCTAATATTGGAGTTTAACCGTAAACTGCAAATTTATTAAAACAAAATATTATCGAATGGCAGCATTTCTTATTGATGCATTCACGCATTTTGTCATTCATGCATTTCTTCTTAAATTTACGTTATAACAAAATGCGCGAATCGGAATTCGCGCCACCCGGTTAACCACACCACAGGTACAGGAAAAGCATTGCAAACAACGAATCGGTTCTGAAATGTTTTTTCAGGAAGGCGATGGCCCGGTACAACTGGTTTTCGACCGTTCGTTTGGAAAGATTTAATTTTGAGGCAATTTCGTCGTTGGTCAGTCCGTCTTCGCGGCTGAGCCGGAAAATTTTCTGACGTTCATCGGGCATTTGTTTTACCAGAATATCCAGGTTGTCTATCATTTCGTCGAAAATCACCTGGTACCAGGTGCTGTCGGGTTGCAATTCAAAATTTGCAGAGGCAAAGTCTTTATAAGCACTTTCGATGTTTTTCCGGCGGATAAAATCGTAAATGGTGTTTACCGCCACTTTAAAAATAAAGGCTTTGATGTTTTTCGATTTATCGAGTGTTTCGTGTTTCTCCCATATCTTCAGAAAAACATCCTGAACCAGTTCTTCGGCATCTTGCTCGTTTTTTAAATAGGAAAGGGAAAACTGGTAAATGCGCGGGGCATACCTTTCGAAAAGCTCCTGAAAGGCTTCTTTTACACCAGTTTTAACCAGGTAGATTAATTTGGAGTCGGTAGTATTTTTTAGGTTGCCCAATGAGATATTTTATTGTTTTTGACAAATGTAAACGAATTTTAATATAATTCCCAACCAGACCATTCCAAATAATTTTTACAAAACAGTTCCCGAAAGCTATGTTTTTAATAATTTAGCAGGCATATTAGAAGCTAAATGCATAACTTTTTCTAATATGTTGTTCAGGTTGGCAATTGGCAAAAGAACAATTGGCAATATATGTTGCTAACTGCCAACTTTCCCGATCATTTTCGGGCTTGCCAATTTTTTTTGCTTTTTTATTTTTGGAAAACGTAGTTTATTAGTTCAAATTAATTGTAATATTTATCAGTCATGAAATTAAAACCAGGAATTGACCGCCGGAATTTTATCGCAAAAACAGCATTGGGCACCTTGGGTGCTGCCGGAATTATAACCTCATGCTCCGGGCCTTCGTCGAAAAAAGAGGAAATTCAGCTTCCAAAGTTGCTCGATCAGGCGCCCGACGGGAAAGTAATTAAAGCCGGACTGATTGGCTGCGGTGGCCGTGGAACCGGCGCTGCCATCAATTTTCTGGATGCCGGGCCAAATCTTCAGATTACTGCCCTTGGCGATGTTTTTCAGGATAAAATTGATAACTGCCGTGCAAAACTGAAAGAAGAGAAAAATGTGGAAATTGCAGATGAAAACTGCTTCATGGGTTTCGACAGTTTTGAAAAGGTCATTGATTCCGGTTTGGATGTAGTTTTGCTTTGCACCCCGCCGCATTTTCGTCCGGCACATGTGGAGGCTGCCGTAAACGCCAGGAAACACGTTTTTATGGAAAAACCAATTGCTGTTGATCCTGTTGGAGCCCGTTCGGTAATGGCATCGGCCAAAAAGGCGGAAGCTGCCGGATTGAGCATGGTGAGTGGAACCATTCGCCGGGTGCAAAAGGATTACATGGAAACACAACGCAGGGTGGCCAATGGAGAAATAGGCGAAATTGCCGGGGCGAATATTATCCGCAACGGCGGGGCGCTCTGGTTCAGGAGCCGGAAGCCCGAGTGGACCGACATGGAGTACATGCTGCGCAACTGGGTGAATTTCTGCTGGCTTTCGGGCGACCATATTACCGAGCAGTTTATTCACGAAGTGGATGTGATGAACTGGCACATCGGGCAAAATCCGCTTCGCGCGGTAGGTTGGGGAGGCCGTCAGCGCAGGGTTACCGGCGACCAGTACGACTTTTTCAGTATTGAATACGAATATGAAAACGGACTGCGTACCCACTGTGCCGCCCGCCAGATAAACGGTTGCACCAACAAAAAAGTGGAGCAAATAAACGGCACGAATGGTTATGCCAATGCGGCCGGGAAAATATATGATTTAAAAGGAAATCTGGTTTGGGAATATCCCTACCCTGAAGAGGGTGACACAGAATCGGAATGGAAAGTGACCAATCCTTTTGTTCAGGAACACATTAACCTGGTTACTGCCATTCGTACAGGCAATCCTATCAGCGATGCTGAGGCTCAGGTAAACTCTACACTGATTACAATTATGGGACGAATTTCAGCCTACACCGGCAAGGATGTAACCTGGGAAGAAATGATGAATTCCGATTTATATTTAGGCCCGAAAACTTATGCTTTTGGACCGGTTCCGGGAATTGAGGAAGAAATTCCAAAGGCGGGAGTTCCGAATACTGCCGGGTAGTTCGGAGTTTCGAGTTCAGAGTTCAGAGTTCAAAGTTCAAAGTTTCGAGTTCAAAGTGTTGGAGCAGTCTGTTAATTCGTCGCCGGGTTTCAGTTCAGAGTTCAAAGTTCAAAGTTTCGAGTTTAAAGTTCAAAGTTCAGATTTTCAAAGTTTAAAGTGATGAAAAGATTTGCAATAGTATTATTTTCAGTTTTTATACTGTTTTCGCTTAACCTGGAGGCACAGGATTTGGTGGCCACGTTTGGAAAGGAAATACAGTGGCAGGATGTGATTGACGGAGAAGACATTAGCGGCGAGCCCGTAAAATGGTTTCAGGTGAATACCGAACCGGATACCTGGCGGATTGAAGATGATATTTTGGTTTGCACCGGACTGCCCATTGGAGTTATTCGCAGTGAAAAAGAGTACGAGAATTTTGTGATGCACATCGAGTGGCGGCACATGGAAGCCGGTGGAAATTCGGGCACGTTTGTTTGGAGCAAAGCCATTCCTGGTGAAAACCGCCTGCCCGATGGCGTTGAAGTACAGATGCTGGAGCTCGATTGGGTGAACCAGAACATCCGAAACGGGGAAAAACCGCCCATTGCTTATGTTCATGGTGAATTGTTCGGTGTGGGCGGTGTGGAAATCATTCCCGACAATCCGCGCGGAAGACGCAGCAAATCAGTTGAAAATCGCTGTAAGGGGAAAGGGGAATGGAATACCTACGATGTGGTTTGTGTGGATGGCACCATCAAGCTCTCTGTTAACGGTAAGTTTGTAAACGGCATCAGTCAGTCATCACAAAAGAAAGGATACATTTGCCTGGAAGCCGAAGGCGCAGAAATTCATTTCAGAAATATAAAGATTGTGGAATTGCCGTAATCTATTCAGAATTTGAGCTGGTGGCTTTAAGTCCACCCGCTCAATAACCCTAACTATTCACCAGCTGATCTCAAGTCAGCAGGTGAATTACAATTCAACCGGTTCTGCATGAACAGTGGAAACAAATCCAAACTTATCCATAATAATATTTTCCACTTTGGTGCAGATTTCATGTGCCTCATTCAGCGACATTTCAGGAGGTAGTTTGATATGGCAACTCAGTTCGGTATGCCTGCCGTAGTTATGAATATGAATGTGATGCAAATGAAGTGGTGCATCAAAATGGTCCTGTGTCGATTTACGGATAGAATGTAAAAGTTCTTCGGAGGGGCTTTCCCCCAAAAGGGATTTTATTTCAGATGAAAGAATCTGGTAGCTGGCCCAGCCAATCATAATGGCAACAATAAAACTCAAAACAGCATCCGTCCACCAGAATGTGTTTCCTATAGCTATACCAACCAGAATAATAACCGATGAAAGGGCATCGGTGCGGTGGTGCCAGCCATCAGCTTTCAGAATAGACGATTTGGTTTTTTTTGCCGCCCAAAAGGCGTATTGTGCCATGCCTTCTTTCACCAGAATTGAAACAATGGTTGCAATCCAGGCAAACAGGCCAAAATTTGTTTGTTCGCGCGAAATAAATTTATCCACAGCTCCCACAACAAAATCGAAAGCAATGATGGCCAGCAAAACCCCTATAATTATGGATGCAATATGTTCGGCACGACCATGTCCAAAAGGGTGATCTTCGTCAGCCGGTTTATGTGAAATTTTTCCCCCGACTAAAACAATGACCGAAGAAACCGAGTCGGAAAGTGTGTGCCAGGCATCGGCAATCAGAGCCAGCGAGCCGGTTGCAATTCCCGCCCAGTATTTCAATCCGAAAAGAAAAATATTTCCGATAATGGAGAACCAACCCTCCCGGTTAATGTATTTTTTACTGTCTGGCATTTTTTTTAACTGAAGAAGCAAAGGTAATAATTCTACGATTTATTGTTTTCGAGAAGTTTTATAAGTTTAGGTTTATAACTTCTTCCAACAGGAAGTTTCTTTTTGTTAATTTCCACAAACCCGGGCCCCACCGATTCAATTTTTGAAATGGACACGATGTAGCTGCGGTGAATTTGCAGGAAAAGGCCGGCAGGTAAGGTGTCTGCCAGGTAACCGAGCCGTTCTTTTGTTACAATTTTTTTGTCGCGGGTGAAAGCCATCACATAATCGCCCAGGCTTTCGAAATAGAAAATTTCATCAAGATTTACCTTGTAGTGTTTTTTATCGGCTTTTAAAAACAGGTATTCAGGCGTTGAATTTGAATTATCTTGTTGAAAAACCGGCTGGTTTGGCTGATGTGATTCCATTTCCAGAAATTTGTTGATGGCTTTGGTAAATCGTTCAAACGAAACAGGTTTTAGCAGATAGTCAATTACATTTAATTCGAATGCCTCGATGGCATAATCGCGGTAAGCAGTGGTAAAAATTACTTTGGGTGGGTGCGCCAGCGAACGAATAAAATCGACACCGGTAATTTGCGGCATTTGAATATCGCAAAACAACAGGTCAATTTTCTCTTTTGCAAGAACGGGCATGGCTTCAATGGCGTTGTTGCATTCCGCCACAATTTTAAAATCAGCAAAAGCCGCCAGGTGTTTTTTTATTACCCGGATGGCAATGGGTTCGTCATCTATAATCAGGCAGTTGTACATATTACTCCTCTAATTGAAGTGTTAAATTTACAGAAAATAGTTCCTCTTTTTCATCAATGTTCAACATGTATTTTCCGGGATAAATCAAATCGAGGCGCTTTCGAACATTTTTTAGTCCGACTCCTTTATTGTGCTCCGCTTCTTTATTTGTCGCCGGATTTTTCGAATTTTCAATTTTGAAAAAAAGGTTGGTTTCCACAATGCTAATTTTAAGATTGACAAAAGCAACGCCCGGAAAATGACTCACGCCATGTTTAAACGCATTTTCAAGGAATGGCAAAAGAATGAGCGGGGCAATTTTCAGGTTGCCGGTTTCTTTCGGAAAGTCAGCAGTCAGTTTCAGCTTTCCGGAGTACCTTATTTTTTCAATTTCGATGTAGTTTTTCAGGTTGGCCAGTTCTTCATCAAGTGATACCAGCTTTTCGTCGCAGCGGTATAAAATATAGTCCAGAATTTCGGAGAGTTGCAATACCAGTTTCGGTGCTTCGTTTGATTTTTCAAGCGTTAACCCATAGAGATTGTTGAGGGTGTTGAATAAAAAGTGTGGGTGCACCTGTGCCTTCAATAATTTTAATTCTGCTTCTTTTAGTTTAAGTTCGGTGGTTAACGTATTTTTTTCCAGTTCGTTTTTTTCCTGTTGCATATAAAAAATCCGTTTAACCTGTTTAATTGAAATGGCAAAGAAAACAATAAAATTAAGCGAAATGACCTGTAACTCGGGATGCAATACTGCCGGATCAAGCGAAGCGTCTCTGTTCAGAATGAAAATTAGGGCAAACATTACAATCAGAAACGACATCCAGGTAGAAGTCAGGACGGTATAAAAGCTGAAAAGGAAAAATTTACTGTAACGATTTTGACCAAGATATTTGGGAATCAAAATATAATTAAAAAAGTAAGCTTCGAGAAAAGCAATTGGTAATAATCCGATAGTAAGAATGTAGGAAACTGCCCTGATTTCGCTGTTACTGTTGAATATGATAAAATAAAATGATCCGACAATTATCCAGAATGTAATATGAAGCAGGATTCTTAATGCCCTGGAATTTTGTGTTCTGTGAATGATATATTGAAGCTTCACTGTCATTCTGTCTTTAAAAACGGAAAATTAAAAACTATTGCCCAATCCTGCTGAACTTTATCGACCAAAAGCATTTTTCCAATGTTGAACTACATCAGGAAAAATAATTCAGTAGCACTTGACTCAATTTGCAGTTGATATGCAGTTTTAAGTCGTTAAACGATAAAATTACGGTAAAATAATTCAGGCTGTATAAATTTGATTCAGTAATTTTAAAAATCAAATATCATGGATTTAGACAAAGCAGATACCGGATTTGGATACATGTTGGAGGCCTATAAAATTGGAGGCCCGTATATGCATGTCATTACTATTTTGGGAATATTAATGCTGGCAATTTCTGTAGGGAAAATTGCAGAATTGGTTAAAAAGACACCAGTAAATTTAAAATGGCTTGATTTGATCAGGATGGCAGGATTAGTGGCTCTTGCAGTGGGTTTTATGTCGCAGATTATTGGGATTGTTCAGGCTCTGGAAGCCATTCGTGAAGCGGGAGACATTTCTCCGCAACTCGTTATGGCAGGTGCGACAATTAGTTTTTATGCTCCAATCTGGGGATTTATGGTTTTTATTTTCTCCATGCTGTTTTATTTCATTCTGAAGGAAATCATTACATCGAAACGATCTGATTGATTTACCAAGGTAAAAGTAAAGCTGGTTTTTTGAAAGCCGGCTTTTACTTCATTTTCTCCGAAATTTTGCAGATGATTGCATGAAAGAACGGAACCTTTTCCAGTTTGTGGAATATGCTTCCACGTCCCGAATGGAGCAGAATGTTCCGGATGTAAATGAACAGCCCCAGACTGTGTGCAGCAAACAAAACCGGGTCTAGGCGGTAAATGGCGTAGGTGAAAATCATAAGTGAACCAATGGTGCTGATTACCCAGAAACCCAGAGGCAGAAAAGAATCCTTGCGCTGTTCGGAATAAATCCACTGGTAAATAAAACGGAAGGTAAAAATAACTTGTCCGGCTGAACCCCAAATCATGAGCAAGCGCGGAACGTCTTCGTTTTTAAGAATGGAATTGAAATTATAGGTATTACCAAAAAACAGCCAGCCGATGCAAATGAGCGGAATTACAACTGCCAGTAATCGGGTGCTGAAATGCATTTTGGGCCACACTTTTTTCAATTGCAAATTTCGGATGTAGATTGTGTAAACAATGATTTGCCCCAGCACGATGGCGAAATCGTGACGCAAAACGCCGTAAATAAACATAAGTATAGAGGCGGCCAGGCTGATTTGCCAGTAAACAGCAGGTGAAATCACTTCTCCTTCTTTTTCTGAAAGGAACCACTGGGCAATGTTCCTGGCAAAAAAAAGGATTTGAGATAAAAATCCTAAACCGTAAATTAAAATATGGTCCATTTAATATTTTTCGGGGTGCAAATATAGTAATTCTCGGCTCAGAAACAGGGAATAAGAAACTCTAACTTTCCAGTTTTTTCATCGTTTCGCGTGCTGCGTTTTGGTGCGCTTCCTTTTTAGAGGTTCCTGTGCCACTGCCCAGTACTTTGTTTTCAACAATTACTTTTGCTACAAACCGGGATTGTTTCGTTTTATCTTTTGCCGGCTCTTCGGTGGTTTCAAATTTGATTTCTTTTTTATTTTTCTGACTCCATTCAATCAACTGGCTTTTAAAATTGGAATCTTTTTGTTCAATTTCGTTCAGATTAACAAATTTTGAAAGTATTTTTTTTGTAACGAAATATTTTGTGGTTTGGTAGTCGGTGTCGAGATAAATGGCCCCAATCAGTGCTTCAAGTGCATCGCCGTATATATGGCTTTTATCAATATTTTTGGTAGTGTTGGAATCAATGTAAATATTTATTCCCATATCAAAAGTTAACCGGGTTAAAAACGTTCGGTTAACCAGTTTCGATCGGTTTTTAGTAAGAAAGCCTTCGTCTTGCTGAGGAAACCGGTTGTATAAAAAATCGGCAATAATGGCTCCCAGAATGGCATCGCCTAAAAATTCGAGACGCTCATTATTTACCATGTTTCCCTGCGAATCGTAAACCGAAGCTGATTTATGGATAAATGCCAAATCGTAAAGTTTCAGGTTCGACGGGTAAAAACCGAGCAAGTCCTTCAAAAACAAATAAAACTCTTTTCGGGGCGACGAAAAGAGTTTTATTCGTTGTGCTAATTTTCTAACCACAGAGTGTTAAAATTTTTTAAAAACAAGAGTTGCGTTATGTCCGCCAAACCCAAAAGTATTGCTAATTGCAATATCAACCTTTTTTTCTTTTGCAACATTAAACGTAAAATCGAATCTGCTGTCAATTTCCGGGTCGTCGGTAAAATGGTTTATTGTTGGCGGAATCAAACTGTTTTGAATGGCCAGAATGCTGGCCAGTCCTTCCACAGCTCCGGCCGCACCAAGTAAATGGCCTGTCATTGATTTTGTGGAACTGATGCTTACTTTAAACGCGTGGTCGCCAAAAGTTTTCAATATAGCTTTAGGTTCGGCTATATCGCCCAGCGGAGTTGATGTACCGTGAACATTGATGTAGTCAACATTCTCCGTATTTATACCTGCATCTTCCAAAGCCCATTTCATAACCAGATTGGCTCCTTTCCCTTCGGGGTCAGGGGCAGTCATGTGGTATGCATCGGCTGACATGCCTCCGCCAACCATTTCTGCATAAATTTTTGCCCCTCTTTTTACAGCGCTTTCATATTCTTCAAAAATAAAAGCTGCCGAACCTTCTCCAATTACAAAACCGTCGCGGTCTTTATCAAAAGGCCTTGAAGCAGTTTTTGGATCATCGTTTCGGGTTGAAAGGGCGCGCATGGAGTTGAATCCTGCAACACCTGCCTCATTTACTGCAGCCTCTGAACCACCTGTAATCATGATGTTTGCTTTTCCCATCCGAATCATATTAAAGGCTTCAATCATGGCATGCGAAGCCGAAGCACATGCAGAAACTGTTGTAAAGTTGGGTCCGCGGAACTGGTATTTAATTGAAATTAACCCTCCGGCAATGTTGGCAATCATTTTTGGTATAAAAAATGGTGAAAACCGGGGGTTGTCCTGCTGGTAATTTCTTGCTTCTTCAAAAAATGTTTGAAGTCCACCTATTCCGGCACCCCAAATAACACCTGCTCTGTCGTGGTCAATTTTCTCTAAATCGATACCAGAATCTTCCATAGCCTGTGTAGCAGTAACCATTGCATATTGCGTGTAAACGTCATATTTTCGCGCTTCCTTCCGCTCCATGTATTGCTCCACGTCGAAGTTTTTGACTTCGCATGCAAACCGGGTTTTTTGCTTTGAGGCATCGAATCTGTTAATGGGTGCGGCACCGCTAACCCCGTTTTTCAGGTTTTCCCAAAAATCGTTAACCGTATTTCCCAAAGGATTAACGGTGCCCACTCCGGTAATAACTACCCGTTTAAATTCCATGAATGAATTTTCTGGTTTACTTAATTGCCTCTTCTATGTGTGCAATAGCTTCACCAACGGTCGAAATTTTTTCGGCCTGGTCATCCGGAATTGCCAAATCAAATTCTTTTTCGAATTCCATGATCAGTTCAACTGTATCAAGTGAATCGGCTCCCAGGTCATTTGTGAAAGAAGCTTCGTTGGTTACTTCGCTTTCATCAACTCCCAATTTATCAACGATAATTGCTTTTACTTTTGCTGCAACTTCAGACATAATTCTAAAATTTTAGTTAATACTAATTTGAGTTTTTAAATAATTCGCTGCAAAGTAATACATTTACACTTTATATTTCAAAGAAAAAATATAAAAAAGATGTTTCAGGCCTGTTATATTATATTTATAATATTCTAAATTTGAACTTATTATTCAAATGTTCAAACCAATATAGCCCATATAAAATGAATGTTAAGAAAATAGCTGTTTTTGTTTCAGGATCAGGTACAAATGCCCAAAAAATAATCCAATATTTTTCAGGAAATGAGCAGATTAAAGTTGATTCACTTTGGAGTAACAAACCAGATGCTTATGCACTTGTGCGTGGTGCGGCACTTGGGGTGGACACCTTTGTTTTTACCCGGAAACAGTTTTATGAAACCAATGAAGTGGTTGAAAAACTGAAAAATCGTGACGTCGGTTTAATTGTTCTTGCCGGGTTTTTATGGCTTGTGCCTGATCATTTAATTGATAACTTCCAAATCATAAATATTCATCCGGCTCTTTTACCCAAATATGGAGGGAAAGGAATGTACGGAATGAAGGTGCATCAGGCAGTTGTTGATAACAGGGATACCGAAAGCGGGATTTCCATCCATTTTGTAAATCAGAAATACGACGAGGGTGAGCTTATTTTCCAGGCAAAATGCCTGGTTTTACCGTCAGACTCGCCTGAAGATGTTGCTAAAAAAGTACACGAACTTGAATATCAGTATTTCCCTGTGGTTATTGAGCAGTTATTGCAAGGAAAAATCAGGTAAGGAAGCCTATTTGTTTCTATGTTTTTGAATTACTGATTTTTATCATCTTTGCCTTGCAAGGTTAATAATAATTACAATAACGTCCTTCCTGTTAAATATTGTTAAGAGAATTTTTAACGGTTTTTCTTTAAAATTATCTTTGTTGCATGAGCAAAAGAATGTTGTTAACATTAATCGTTTTAATGGCATTGGTGCTTTCGGGGTTAATCCTGATCCAGACCAACCTTATCAAAACTGCATCGGATATTCGTGAAGAACAGTTCGACCAGATGGTGAAAGGTGCATTGAAAAGGGTGGTGGATCAGATGGAGTTGCATGAACAGCGTGTTGCCCGCGAAAGTGCCCGGGTTGGCCGTTTGCCCGGCTCAAATAATCCTCAACGAAACTTGAGTGTTTTTCCAAGGCAGGGAGCAGGTCAGATTTCAGGAAGCTTTCAATTCAGATATTCCGAAGGGAACATATATGGAAACTTTCAGGAAGAATTTCAAATTATTATCACTGATTCTGCCCGGGCACAGCAAAACGACGATTTATTGAAATTTCCAAACGATGCCAATTCATTTGAACAGTTGCATGAATTTAACCTGGACCTTGAGCGCAGAAGGGAACAATGGTTAAAAGATACGCATTGGGTGAATTACAAAATTTTGCTGGAAGGAAGATCTTTGAGCGAACGAATCGACTCTGCTTATCTTGCTGAATCAATAAATACAATTTTTCAGGAAACAGGAATTGACCTGGATTACCGTTATGCTGTGAGAAGCGCTAACCAGGGAACTGACAGATTTATTACCGGTAGTCAGGGGTATAATCCATTGAGGAAAAAAGAATACTACAGCCTTTTGTTTCCTTATGATTTTGACGGACAACAACCCAATTATTTGTATGTGTATTTTCCAAAACGATCTGGATTTTTATTGCGGGCAACCGGATTAACAATTATTCCTACAATTATTTTAACCGGGCTGCTAATTGCCATTTTTGTTTATGCCATAATGGTTATTTTCAGGCAGAAAAAGCTTTCCATGATTAAAAACGACTTTATTAATAACATGACCCACGAGTTGAAAACACCCATTTCAACTATTTCGCTGGCCAGTCAGATGCTTGAGGACGGAAGCATAACCAACACCCCAAAAACCATAGAGCATATTTCGCGGGTAATTAACCAGGAAAGCAAACGATTGAGTTTTCAGGTGGAAAAAGTTTTGCAAATGGCCGTTTTTAATGAAGGACGGTTAAAACTGAAATTTAAGGAATTCGATTTGAATTATACCCTGAAGAATGTATTGAATAATTTTGAATTGCGCGTAAAAAGCAAAAACGGAGTTCTTCACTCAGAATTAAATGCTGAAAATGCGATGGTTAAAGGCGATGAGGTACACATAACCAATGTGGTTTTTAACCTGCTCGACAATGCCATGAAATATAGTAACGGAACACCCGAAATTACTGTTGCTACTGAAATTAAAAACGGAAATATTGTCATTTCGGTTAGCGATAATGGAATTGGTATTCCCAAAGAACATCACACCCAGATTTTCGATCGGTTTTATCGGGTTCCAACTGGCAATGTACATAATGTAAAAGGTTTTGGACTTGGTTTAAGTTACGTGAAAAAAATTGTGGATTTGCATAACGGAAGAATAAAAGTGGACAGTGTTATAAATAAAGGCACAAAGTTTAGTATATTGTTACCAAAATTTAAAAAATAACCATGGAACAGAAAACAAAATTACTTTTGGCAGAAGACGATGAAAATTTGGGTTTACTGTTAAAAGAATATCTGGTAGCTAAAGGATTTGAAGCTGATCTTTACCCGGATGGCGAAGTGGCCTATAAAGGTTTTATGAAAGCGCATTATGATATTTGTATTCTCGATATTATGATGCCGAAAAAAGATGGTTTTTCGCTGGCGAAAGACATCAGGGTGGTTAATCCCGATATTCCTATTATCTTTCTCACAGCCAAGAATTTAAAAGATGATGTGATTGAAGGTTTTAAACTCGGAGCCGACGATTACATTACCAAGCCATTTAGCATGGAAGAGCTGATTTTCAGGATTGAAGCCATATTGCGCAGAACTTCGCTGGAGTCGCAGGCAGCCAATGAACCGATTTTCTCATTGGGAAAATACACTTTTGATACCCGAAAACAAACGTTGATTGATGCTGATAAATCGGTTAAGCTGACAACGAAAGAATCAGATTTGCTTAAATTATTGTGTCAAAATGCCAATAAAGTACTGGAAAGGAATTATGCCTTAAAATCAATCTGGATTGACGACAACTATTTTAATGCCCGTAGCATGGATGTTTACATTACCAAACTGCGAAAACATTTAAAAGATGAGCCATCGGTTGAAATCATCAACGTTCATGGCAAAGGTTATAAGTTAATTGTATAACAAAAAAGCCGGGCTGTTGAAGTCCGGCTTTTTGTATTTTGTGAGGTTAATCCAGTTTGAGCACAGCTAAAAAGGCATTTTGCGGCACTTCTACATTACCTACCTGTTTCATCCGTTTTTTTCCTTTTTTCTGTTTCTCCAGCAGTTTTCGTTTTCGGGTAATGTCGCCGCCATAACATTTGGCGGTAACATCTTTTCGAACGGCTTTTACTGTTTCACGTGCAATAATTTTTGATCCGATAGCCGCCTGGATGGCAATATCGAATTGCTGACGCGGAATCAATTCTTTCAGTTTTTCACACATTCTTCGTCCAAAAGAATAGGCATTGTCAAAATGAGTAAGGGTTGAAAGTGCATCAACCATTTCACCGTTCAGCAAAATGTCAAGGCGCACCAGTTTAGCCGGTTTGTAACCACTCATGTGGTAATCGAACGATGCATATCCGCGTGAAATACTTTTTAGTTTGTCGTAAAAATCGAAAACAATTTCACCCAATGGTAAATTGAATACCAGTTCGGCACGTTCGGCAGTAAGGTAACTTTGGTTAATCAGGGTACCCCTTTTGTCGAGGCACAAATTCATCACCTGCCCAATAAATTCGGAAGCAGTAATAATACTTGCCCTGATAAATGGTTCTTCAATGGTGTTTATAAGGGTTTGATTGGGTAAACCTGAAGGGTTATAAACCCTGACTGTACTTCCATCATTTAACTGCACCATATAAGATACGTTAGGCACTGTGGTAATCACATTCATGTCGTATTCGCGCTCCAGTCTTTCCTGAATAATTTCCATGTGCAGCAGACCAAGGAATCCGCAACGGAATCCAAATCCGAGAGCAGCCGATGATTCAGGTTCAAATGTAAGAGACGCATCGTTAAGCTGCAACTTATCCATGGCATTGCGAAGGTCTTCATAATCATCAGCATCTATCGGATAGATCCCGGCAAACACCATTGGTTTTACTTCTTCGAAACCCT
Source organism: Mariniphaga sp. (assembly GCA_019429205.1). Lineage (GTDB taxonomy): Bacteria > Bacteroidota > Bacteroidia > Bacteroidales > Prolixibacteraceae > Mariniphaga. The sequence continues at coordinate 15,668 of JAHYIT010000073.1, forward strand.
CAATGGCTTTGTCACACGGACGTTCAACATGCGTAATGGTATCGCCAACTTTAACCTCCTTGGCTGTTTTTATTCCCGACATAATGTAACCAACATCACCTGCCGACAAAACAGTTTTCGGTACCATGCCAAGCTTTAAAACCCCAATTTCATCCGCATTGTATTGTTTGTTGGTAGCTACAAATTTTACCAGGTCTTTGGTTTTTATCTGTCCGTTCACAATTTTAAAATAGGCAATTACCCCACGGAATGAATTAAATACCGAATCGAAAATAAGTGCCTGCAATGGGGCATCGGGATCGCCTTTTGGTGGCGGAACTTTTTCAATAATGCGTTCTAAAATTGTTTCTACGCCCATGCCTGTTTTTCCACTTGCGTGGATAATATCCTCACGATCGCACCCTAATAAATCAATAATCTGGTCTTCCACCACTTCGGGAATGGCGTTGGGTAAATCCATTTTGTTAAGGATGGGAATAATTTCCAAATCGTGTTCCAGAGCAAGGTATAAATTGGAAATGGTTTGGGCCTGAATACCTTGTGTTGCATCGATAATAAGCAGTGCGCCTTCGCAGGCGGCAATTGACCGGGAAACTTCGTATGAAAAATCCACGTGTCCGGGTGTGTCGATGAGGTTCAGTTTATAAGCCTGTCCGTTCTGCTCATAATCCATTTGAATGGCGTGGCTTTTGATGGTAATACCGCGCTCCTGCTCCAAATCCATACTGTCGAGCACCTGGTCACGCATCTCCCTTTCGCCAACAGTTTTGGTATGAACCAGCATGCGGTCGGCAAGTGTACTTTTTCCGTGGTCGATGTGAGCAATAATACAAAAATTACGAATGGTATTCATAAACTCCTTTCCTTCTATTGTTTAAAACCTCTGGCTATGATATATTTTCCGCAAAGATATCTATTTTTTAGTATTGCGTATTGGGTTGCGTTCGCTTTCGGTGGTAATCGAAATTAATTCTGCCATCTTCAGCCAATCTTCCTTTGGGGCACCAGCCTCCACACTTCATTTTTTTATCGAGACAAGCATCCAGCGCTCCACGGTTAACACCGGTTTACTCTCCGAAAATTATTTTTTGGCACGCTGTTTGTGTATTTTAAGTAGCTATGAAAACAATTAGATAAACAATTTAAACGTTCAATCGTTTTATTGATAACAGATTACGATACGCAATTTGCTGTTTTTTCATAAGTTTGGTTTAGTTAGGTTTAGTTTTGACCCCGGGGCAGAGGCTCCGGGGTTTTTCTTTTAAACGGTTCTTTAAAAAAAATCCGGTTCTTATCAAACCGAACAATTTTTTATCATTTTGAGATTTTATACATCTTCGGGCACTGCATACGGTTTCCTGTAATTGCGTGTCAGCATCATATCAGCTTCCGAATCGTTGGCAAATTTTTCATAACTACCTCTGAAAGTAAGTTCTCTTTTCAGCTTGTATGAAATATTGGCCAGAATCGGCAAAGCAGAGGAATAAAAACCCTCGCGAATATCACAATTCAAATCGTAATCACTTCCTGAGCGAATTGCGTCAATAAAGTTGGCATAATGTTCAGCACCACCGGGGGCAGCCCGGAAAGTTGGATCCTGCGGTACTTCAGAAGTTTCTTTGTCTGAACCTGCAAAAGGTTCCCTTTCTCTTTGTCTGAAAGCTTTCCAGGTGCTTCCGTTCAGTTCCAGATAACCATCAGTTCCGTAAAACACGTTGCCAATTTTAATATCAAGGCTCGATTCGCCATGGGTATATCTTCCACGGGTTTCAAATTCGAGTACTTTCCCGTCTTCGTAAGTAAACAGCGAAGTTTGGGTATTGGGCGTTTCCTGCGAGCACTCTTTCGGACTGATTCCGTAAATGCCACCTGTGCTGTAGATATTTACCGGGTGTTCGTCTTTATTGAGTCCCCAGCGTGCAATGTCGAACTGGTGCGGTCCCTGATTTCCGGTGTCTCCGTTTCCGGTGTTCCAGTGCCAGTGCCAGTTGTAGTGGCCTCTTTTTTCGTTGTAAGGTCGCCACTGGGCAGGCCCCAACCACATGTCGTAATGCAATCCTTCAGGAGGCATACTGTCTTCTGAAATACCAAATGAATCACGAGGTTTGTAGCAAAGTCCCCTGGACATGTAAACATCCCCGATTCCACCATTGTGTAAAAACTTCATGGCTTCCACCACGTTGGCAATGGAACGGTTTTGAAACCCTACCTGCACGCGAACATTGTACTTTCGGGCAGCTTCTATCATTTTTCGGCCTTCATAAACGTTATGACTGGCCGGTTTTTCCACATAAACGTGTTTCCCTGCCTGAGCAGCCCATATTGTTGCTAATGCATGCCAGTGGTTAGGTGTGGCAACCGAAACGGCATCAATTTCCCTGTCGTCGAAAACCCTGCGCATATCCGATTCAGTTAAAGGCTTTGTGCCAATGGCTTCTTCAACTCGTTTCACCCGTTCCGGATAGAGTTCTTCATCCACATCGCAAATAGTTTTTAAAAACACATTGCGGTTGTCTTTTAATGAACACCATGTTCTGATGTGCCCATTTCCCTGTCCGCGAATTCCAATTACAGCCATGGTAATCCGTTCGTTAGCTCCCATAATGGATCCATACGATTTGGCGCTAAAACCCAGTCCGCCCATGGCAATGCCGGCAGTTCCCACCAGGCTTTTTTTGATAAAATCTCGTCGTTGAGTCATGTTTATTTGATTTTTGCTGGTTTATAATATTGGCGGACAAGTTAGTCATTAGAATTTTAAATCTGAAAAAAAGTAGAATTTGATTTCAACATAAGAGAAAAAAAGAATTCACCCGGCAACTTTGGGTCACCGGGTGAAAAATAGTTCCGTTTTCAATTTTCTGTCAGTTGAATTCCAGAGGAAGCAAATAGGTGACCGGAACCGGTTTTCCACGCTGTTTGCCGGGTTTCCATTCTTTCATGTTCATTACGATTGTTGCAGCAGCTTTGCCAACCTCATCATTATCTTTCTCAATAATTTTCACATCGGTAACTTTGCCGGATTCTGAAACGGTAAAGCCAATTTTACTTTTACCCAACAAATTGTTTGATTGTGCAAATTTGTTTTGCATTTCTCTGATATATTCTCCCAATGCCTGGAAACCACCCGGGTATTCAGGCATCTCTTCCACAACAATAAAAACTTCTTCCCGGTTATTGACCGGAGGTGGCGGAGGTGGCGGAGGCGCCGGAATATTGGTTCCCTGATTTGCCGGCGGAGGAGGCGGCGGTGTGCCGAAATCATCCGTATCAATAACAATTACCCCTTCCTTCATCTTTATATCCGGAACTGAAATTTCCAACTCATTTTCAACCGAAGAGACAGTTATGAGTTTTGTTTCCCTGCCAACATAAGATATCACCACATCGGTAAAATAACCACCTTTTTCCCCTTTTTTCGGATTGGGTTCAACCAGGGTGAAGTTTCCGTTTTCATCAGAAATGGTTCCAACGGTAGTTCCCTTTACAATTACCGAAGCGCCATGCAATGGTTTTCCGGTTTCATCCTGAACCACTTTCCCTTTTATTACAAACTCTTTTTCCCCTTTCTGCAGAGTGGAAACAGAATTTTCAGTTTCCGGGTTGTTCACCTTGTAAACCGGTTCGGCAAAGGCAAACAGCAGCAGCGCAAGTGCGGGCAAAGCCCACAGGAATTTTACCCCGAGTACTCGGGACGTTTTCGTTTTCGTCATCATTTTTAATCGATTTGTGTTAAGGGCAAAATTCAGGTTGTTGGTTACTCCAATAATCTGCATGCCCATTAACTGGTTAATTAATAAAGCCTGGTACCGGCCCAAGTGGTGTCCCTGCGCAAGAACACCTTTGTCGGCCAGGTACTCGTGATTTTGTTTGATTGACCGTTCGAAAAACCAGATGAACGGATTGAACCAAAAGATGACTGTTAACAGTTCTATGAAAAGCAGGTCGAACCAGTGATTCTCACGAATGTGCACTTTTTCGTGAGCCAGAATTTCCGGCAGGTTCTCCTGTTTGTGAAATTTCGGATTGATAAAAACCACATTGAAAAAGGAAAACGGCAGTCCGTATTTTTCGTTTTCCACTATGCAAATGCCTTCCAGGGAATTTATTCGGTGCTTAATCATTAACTGAATCAGTATGAGGGTTTGGGTTAACAGGCGCAGCAAAAAAATAGCTGCACCGGTAAAATACACCATCAAAACGGCCTGCTGCCAGTTGAATGAACCAGCAACGGGCTCCTGACCGGTAACTACCGGAATGTGTTTAAATGTATCGGGTATGGCAACAAAAAGATTGGTGTTGTTTCCCTGTTCCATCAGTAAGGTATAGTGAACAGGGAAAAGCGGCAGCAAAACCGATGTGAAAAGCGTTGCCATTAAAAACCATCGGTTGGCGTTGTGGTAGGTTTCCTTTCGCAGGAAGAACCAGTAAACCAGGTAGAACAGAATAATTCCGGCAGAAGATTTTACTAAAAACGAAATAAGTGCTTCCATGGCTATTCTTTGTTATCGTCCTTTTTTAATTCGCTCTCCGTAATTTTCAGCATCTCTTCCAGTTCAACGATGCTGAGGTTGTTTTCTTTGGCAAAAAAAGTGGCCAATTTCGGAAAAGAACCGTTAAAATAATCTTTTAGCAACGAGCCAAACTGTAACCGTGCATATTCGTGTTTTTTTACCTCAGGAAAGAAAAGGTTGGTGTTGCCAATTTTCCGGCAGGTTACAAATCCTTTGTTTTCCAAAACTTTTAAAACAGTTGCAACGGTGGTGTAAGCCGGGCGCGGTTCTTCAAACTGCTCCACCACATCTTTAACAACACCTTCTTTTAATTCCCAAAGAATTTGCATGATTTGCTCTTCTGCTTTTGTCAGTGTTTTCATTCCCATAATCGAATTACAGTTTTAACTACTACAAATATAGTACTAATAAATTAGAAATAAAACTATATTAATAATAATTTTACTATTTTTATAGTAATAATACTTAAATTTTTGATTTGCAGATTTTTGTGGTTCTAATTTAATGTTTGGGTAACCAAATCCGATAAGTTATTGTCCCCAGACTATTTCTTTTTCTCCGATTGCAATACCTGCAATATTGTAAATACTTAATTCCTCTTCAGTACCTGGTTCAATTATAAATGACTGAACCTGTAAAATCAGCTCATCTCCTGAATTTACTGATGAGGTCCAGGTTCCACTTCCTGTTCCCAGAGGAAATTCAGTCGTTTCTGGTGTCAGTCCGTAACTGATAAAAACGATGTTCCCTTGTTTATCTGTGAGTTTGACAACTGTACCATCAGCCCCTGCTATGGTTTCCCATTTTACGGTAAGAGTTAACGCGTTTGTATTAAAAGAAGTGGACACAATTTCAGGAATTTCCAGATAAATTATTTCCAGGAAATCTGTTTCCTGAATAGTTTCTCCTTTAGTACTTTCCACATCAAAAACATAAATTCCTTCTGTGGGCCATTCAGTCTTATAGTCTTCAAGTTCCGGTTCTTTGTAAAAGGTATAACTGGAACCATCACTGGCAGCCAATTGAACTGAACTTGCCTCACCTTCAGGCGGAGTTACTTTTGCTGCGGCAATATTTTTATTCCCGTAAGCATAAAAAGCAACTGCTGTTTTTGGTTCTCCATCCACCAGTTTTGTAACCGTGTAGGCATCAGCAAAAACTTCAAATTCTGTTTCTTCTGTGTCCTTATTGCAGGCGGTAAAAAGCGAAACAATAAAAAGGAAAATTAAAATCCCGGTATTGATGTGATACGATTTCATAGCTATAATTCTTTTCTGATGTAAAAATATATATTAAGGATTAAATGAACTACCAAATATGAATTTGATTGAATTAAATGTGAATTAAAGCTTTGTAATATCTCTCCAAACTTTTTCATTTACCGGAATTCCGTTTTTCAGGTTTTCGGCTCTTGTTTGCAGTACCCGTTCTCCCGGATACCTGATTTCTCCCCCGGATTCACCGGGCGTTGAGTTTTTAAAATCTGAAACGATTTCATTTATGGTGTTTTGAATGGATGGGAAATTGCTGAGTTTTTCCAGACTGAAAGCAATAAAAACCTGCGAAACACAGTATTCCGCTTCTTTTTTACTCAGTTCGCGGGTTGATAATCCGGCTGATAAAATGGTTGCCAGAATGTCGAGCAGTAAGGACAACCCCGCGCCTTTCCAGTATCCAATGGGCAGTGCGCGTCGCGATTCCAGAATTTCTGCAGGCTGGTTAGTGAGGTTTCCTTTTTCATCAAAACCGCCGGGGAAGGGAAGTGTTTTTCCCTCCAGTTGGGTAGCCTCCATTTTTCCATAAGAAAATTGGGTCATGGCAAAATCGAGCACAATGGCTTCGTTGTCAAACGGTACGGCAAAAACCAGCGGATTATTTCCCAAACGGCTCTCTTTGGCGCCCCATGCCGGCATGTTGGCTTCGGTGTTGGTCCAGCCAATAAAAACGAAACCTTTTTTGGCTGCCTGCCAGCCATAAGTTCCGCCGCGCATCCAGTGGTTGGTGTTGGCAATGGAAACACAGCCAATTCCGTTTTTATCTGCAATTTCCATCGCACGGTTTGTGCAAAATTCAGCATTTAAAATTCCGGGACCAAGATTTCCTTCCCACTGTTCGAGC
>JAHYIT010000262.1 GCA_019429205.1 Mariniphaga sp.
CCGGCGCTTTAGCCCGGTGATTAACCTTTTCGGAGTCTTTTCCGGCTTTAGCATTTAAATCTCTTAATGGCTAAAGCCCTTTTGTTTTTGATATCTCTGTTCACCGGGCTGAAGCCACGGTGTAAAAGATCTGTTTTTCCGAAAGCGAATAGAAATATGGAATTTGTCGTACACCCATTTGCAAACAGCCATTAATTCTCCGACAGAAATCTTTAATTCAAAGCAATAATAAAATCGTCAAATTTGTAAAACAAATTATTCATTCCGTAAGGTGTTTGTGCTTCGATTATTGTCATACTCCCATCGGCATCTTGTATGATAGCACTGCCATCAGGAAATGCAATGTGCTTCGGTGTCTTTTTACCCTTGTTTGTATAGAATTTTTTATTCTTCATGTAAAACGAATCGGGAATACAGTTACAATTTGAACCTAAATATTGTGCTGATTATTTAATCAACTCTTAATTTTATATATCTTAGTGAGCAAAATCAAAATTAACATTGCCCACTTCAATATAACATTAACAATAATACTAAATTGATAACCGGTGGATTTTTAAAATTGGTTCAACTCTGTTTTGTCAAATTGTTTTAAAATATGCATGAATTAGTCACAAACATTTGGATTTTTATTGACCTGAAAACTGAGTTAGCTTATAACTGGTCTGGTCGGGTTTATTCAATAAAAGGTACGGATGAAGAAAAATTACAGATTCTAAAAAAATTGTTATCTACTGATTTTACTACTGTTTCACGCAATGCCTTTCCCGATAATGTAAAGGCTGTAATCAATGGAAAAGAACTTAAACGAAAAAAGATTTTACAAATTCTGATAATACAAATAATTAATGGCAAAAGAACAAGAACGCGACGAACTGCACCGCGCAATATGGCAAATAGCAAATGACCTTCGGGGGAGTGTAGATGGTTGGGACTTTAAATCATATGTGCTGGGCATGTTATTTTACAGGTTCATTTCCGAGAACCTTACTTCATATATCAATAAAGAAGAAAAGCGAACCGGAAACACAAATTTTGATTATACAAAAATTTCCGATAAAGATGCCGAATTTGGCCGGGATGACACCGTAAAAGAAAAGGGCTTCTACATATTGCCCTCTGAGTTGTTTGTCAACGTTCAAAAGAAAGCAAAGAACGATGAGAACCTGAACGAAACATTAAGCAAGGTTTATGACCCTGCTTGTGGCTCAGGTTCTTTGTTATTGAAGTTTGCCAAGGTATTGGGCAAAGAAAATGTAAGGCAGGGATTTTTCGGGCAGGAGGTAAACATTACTACCTACAACCTTTGCCGTATCAACATGTTTTTGCACGACATTAATTACGAGAAATTTGATATTGCACATGGTGATACACTCACTGAACCCAAACATTGGGACGATGAACCTTTCGATGCCATTGAAATTATAAAAATGCTAACCAGCAACATCAAAACCGCAAAACAATCACTAACCACTAACCACTAACCACTATGAACAAGATTTCAATACGTTTTTTCGACGACCGTGAAGTACGTGCCGTTTGGGACGAAAAAAATAACAAATGGTGGTTTTCGGTGGTCGATGTTGTGGGTATTCTCAACCAGGAAGCCGATTACACCAAAATACGCAACTATTGGAAATACCTGAAAACAAAACTTAAAAAAGAAAACAGCGAGTTGGTGAGCGCCACTAACCAACTGAAATTATCAGCCCCCGACGGTAAAAAATACCTGACCGACACATTGGATAGCGATGGCATTATTGCATTGGCAAAGCATTTCCCGAATAACCGGGCAATGAAATTTTTAGACTGGTTTTTATACAGCGACACCAGTATTGACGGGCAAAGCAAGAAAAAAGCATACACCCTGTTTGATGGAAGCTTAATTGACAATTTAGAAGTAGGAACAACCAAAGGATTACAACAAATACACGCTTATTTGTTTGGCGGGCTTTACGACTTTGCCGGGCAAATCAGGCAAAAAAATATTTCAAAGGGCGGTTTTCAGTTTGCCGTATCACACTTTTTAGGCACTACGCTCAAACAAATAGAAGCCATGCCAGAAACTACTTTGGATGAAATAGTGACAAAATATGTGGAAATGAACATTGCCCACCCATTTATGGAAGGGAACGGAAGAAGCACCCGGATTTGGCTGGATTTGATGTTGAAAAAACGCCTGAAAAAATGTGTGGACTGGAGCAAAATAGGCAAAACCGATTACATGGATGCCATGATTAAAAGCTCCACAGACAGCAGCGACTTAAAAATGTTGATAGAAAATTCCTTGACCGACCAAATCAACAGCCGCGAAATGTTTATGAAAGGAATTGATTATTCGTATTATTACGAAGAAAACTGATGCAGTTGAAAGCGATTAATTATCAGTGATTAGTTATGAATAAGAGCGTATTAAAAGATAAAAGTTTCAAATTTGCAGTAAGGATTGTAAATCTTTACATATTCCTGTGTGATGAAAAAAAAGAATTTGTTTTATCGAAACAGGTATTGCGCAGCGGAACTTCGGTTGGAGCTATGGTTCGCGAAGCTGAACATTCCAAAAGCAAACCGGAAGCGGAAAAACGCTAACTTCTTTTAAAACGGCTCAGTTGGCAAGTAAATTCCCGTTTGTCGATAAAGTTTTATTTGTGGTGGATAGAAAAGACCTCGACTATCAAACTATGTACATTAACCTTTACACCGAATTTAGAAATAAAAGCAAAGGCGACAGTGAAAATGTAAATGATGATATTGTTTTTGAAATGGAGTTGATTAAGCAGGTTGAAATCAATATCGACTATATTTTAGCCCTTATTAAAAAATATCACGAAAGCCATTTGAAAGATAAGGAAATTGTAATCAGCATTAATAAAGCGATAGATTCAAGTGTTGACCTTCGC
>JAHYIT010000263.1 GCA_019429205.1 Mariniphaga sp.
ACCGTAGATTCATTTTCACCTATCGGAACATTTATCCCATCTCCCAAAATAAGTTGAACATTGTTTTCATCCGGCACAGAATACAATTGTTCCGCCAACCCACTGAAAGATTCGGGTTTCTGAAAGTAGTAATAACCGATTCCAAGGAAAAAGAACACCAACGCTACGGCGGCATATTTTAAAAGGGATAAAGTTATTCTGCGGAAATTTTTTTTCCGGTTTGTATTTTCGATTTGCTGAATGATGTCTGAAAGTAATCCGATGGCTTCTTCCTCCGTTGCTCTTCCTTCTTTTTTCGACTGAAGCTGCAATATCAAAAGACGTGCAAATTCAATCTCTTTTTGTTCCTGTGGATTTTTTTCCAGATAATTTTTCCAGTAGGTATCGAGTTGCTTATTGGGGTGAAGCACCCACCGGACGAAGTTTTTATTTTCGAAGTATGTTAAAAATTTTTCCAACCTGTTATTTGTTTATTTACTAACAGGGGTAGGAAAGGACTAAAACATGGACACGGATTCCTGACTATTTTTTGAAAAAAAGTAAAAAGAGTGTTTGCGAGATGGACGGATCAACGGTTTTTCGGAGTGTGAGCAAAGCCCGGTACAACAGTTTTCGGGCCGATTCCACTGATATTTTCAAAATAGGGGCAATTTCGGGATAATCCATTTCCTCTTCAAACTTGAGGTAGATAATCTCTTTTTGCCGCGATGGCAGGTTGTTGATGTTCGAGTGCAGTTTTTTCTTTAACTCATTTGAAATTTCCAGTTCCATGTATTTGTCGAGGAAATTGTATTCGGTATAAAATGGCCCGCTGTTTTCATTATCATACCCAACAACGGAATCCAGTTTTCTTGTTTTTTCCATTTTTTTCAGAATGCAGTTTCGGAGCGATACGAACAGATATGATTTCAGATTAACAATCTCTCTGCTCATCTTTTTCCGTTTAAGGAACAAATCGACAAAAACTTCCTGCATGCAATCGCGCACCAGTTCGCGGTCGGTGCATAGTCTGGAACCGTATAAAAACAACCCGTTAATGTGCTGCTGGTAAATCAGCGAAAAACTTTTATCGTCACCCTTCAAAAAGGATTTCCATAAAAAGTTGAGGTTTGTTTTTTTTAGTTCGCTCATAATTCTTCGCCAGATTCAGAATGAACAAATATATTTATTTTTTTTTGGGAGAGAGGAAGGTATTTTGGGTGAAATTAGATAAAACCTGGTAAAACGAATCGAAAACCTTTTGCGATAAAGCCTGCACCCATATTAAATAACTGGTTGACAAAGCCGGCAAGTATCTGTTCCGGTGAATACCAGGCCAATTATCATTACACGTCCATCACAAGCTCATGAAAGTTTTCAGGGGTTATTACCTTAAATTTATGGTTGGGATAAGCATTTGTAAAAGTTTTAGATAAGCGGACTTTTTTTTGTGGATTCCATTTGATTTCAAAGGCTAACAATTTTTCCTCCCATTCTTCTATGTAATCTGTTTCCTGTTGCTGCGTGGTCCGCCAAAACCATGTTTTTACATCCATTTCGTTATTTCCACGGTACTTTAACCGTTCACTAATAAAAAAATTTTCCCATAAAGCGCCTTTGTCTGTTCTAACAGATAAAGGAGAAAAATTACTTAAAACAGCATTCCGTATTCCATTGTCGTAAAAATAGATTTTGCGGCCTTTTTTAATTTCATTTCTCACATTCCGGCTGAGGGCTTTCAACCTAAAAATAACACCCGTCTTTTCCAGCAAATCAATATACTTTTCAATGGTTTCCTTATCGGAGTTGAGCAGTTGTGCCAGTTCGTTGTATGACACCTCGTTCCCGATTTGCAAAGCAAGCGCGGTAAGGATTTTTTCAAGCAAAACAGGCTTTTTTATGGTTTCCAGGGTTAATAAATCTTTATACAGGAAACTTGAAGCGAGCGACTTCAGTAATTTTTTTTCCTGGCCCATATTAATTGCAATATCTGGATAGTATCCATAAATCAACCGGTGTTCCAGCAATCTTTTTTTTGAGATGCCGTTGAATCATAAAACCATAATATTTTTCGATTTAAACCGCATGATAGTATATTTATTTAGGATTTACTAACACAACTGCAAATGAAATGGCCGACCTGCCAGCCGCAGCAAACGGCGACAAAGCCGAAAAAACGAGGCGAAATTTATTCGCGACAAAATTTACACCCACATGAAAACACTGGTGGGTGAAGTGCGTGAAGCCGAAAAATATGTATTCCGAAACAATAAAAACCGGCTAAAGGGCTATTCCAGCGGCTACTGGAAAAAACTACACCGAAAACAAAGCAGCAATCAGGATGATGTGGCTTAATATTTATGTTCTGCATCCTGTTGGGGCGTCCTGCAAGCATGTGGGGCGCCTTGCTTGTTTTTACCCCTCCCTGCATGGATTTTGTGCTTTCCTGCAATGCAGGATCACAAAAAAGTACCGCAGGAAGGGTAAAAAGGCTGCAGGAATAACCAAAAACGCTGCAGGATCAAAAAAAAGTCCGCAGGAATCGGTAAAAGTAATACAGGGCAACAAAAAAGCTTACAGGCGAACAAAAAAAACCAGCAGGGACATTAAAAACTATCTTTTATGTAAAATGAATCTATTCATAATCTGCTCCGGTTAAACTATTTAATACCGATTCCTGCCATTTACGTAATTCTGCGTTCATTTCTTTTACCAATTGCGGGTGTTCTCCGGCCACATTTTTCTTTTCTTCGGGATCGTTTTGAATGTCATACAATTCAAATCCCTGACTGTTGAACGATTGCCCTTCTAACACGAGTTTAAATTGTCCTTGCATTATAGCACGTTCACCTGAAAAGTCATTTTCTGAAATTTCGTTGTATTTATAATTCCGGAAAGTGCGGGTGT
>JAHYIT010000074.1 GCA_019429205.1 Mariniphaga sp.
GGCCACTATTCCAACCTGATTACCACCAACCCCGACTTTGATTTGCTGCGCGATGATCCGCGTTTTCTTGAAATTGTGGATAAATTCGGACTCACTCCCTGGCACAAAATAAAGGTGGAATAAACCTGAAAAAACCCAATTTTTACACCTCCCGGCAACATAATTGAAAGAATGTGCAAAAAATTGAAAGTTTTTGCAACATAGTTACTATGTATTGCCTGCATTTTCTTCCGAACTTTAATGAGGATTAGATCTTTAAAATCCGCAAAAATTAACTTTTAAAATTAATGCGATGAAAGCCAAGTTTATGACTGTCCTATTTTATGTATTTATATCTCAGAGTTTTATTTCAACTGCACAGGAGTTGTCAGATAGTATTTATTATATGCCTTTAGGATTTTCTGTTACATCTGCTGCAAATAGAATATATAATTCAAAAATACAGACTGAGTCAAAAAAAATAAAAAGAGTATATCGAAAAGCAGCCATGCGTCTTACTGATGAGTTTATTGAAGAAGAAGCGCAAAAACAGGTGTTAAAAGAATATACAGTTGGGAAATTTTATAATTCCCTTTCAGATAGTTCAAAAGCAAATTACAGAGACTTTTTTAATTCCAGGAATCAGTTAGGGATGAATTTTGAAAACTTTTTAAAAGTGTACAGGGACAGTACCATTGATTTGATACAAAATCTATATAAGAGAAAAGGAGTATTAATTGATAATTCAGTTCAATCCAGAGAAATATTATTAAATATGGAAAATTCTGAGAGAAATAATCCTAGTCACTCGGGAATTTCAGGAAGTAAACTTTTTATATCGAAATTTTTTAATGGCGCAAGAAGAGATATTATAACTACTCCAAAGCAGTCATTATTTCTGAGAGGCCAGTATAATAATGTAGAGCCTTATTTCCCAAATTATACGAACATCCAATGTAAAAACTGCTGTGGACCTGCTGCCGGGCAAAGTTTTTTAGAATGGCATAATGTGAAAGTAAAAAATAATAGTGGAACAGTTTTAATTGACACCAAAACTATTCAAAAACAATTGTCACATGAAATGCGAACTGAAGCTGGTCGGGATTATACACATTTTAATGATTTGACAAAAACGCTTATACAGAAAAAATATTTGGGTTCACAGGGCTATTGTGTAAAAACCCAAAACGGAACTTTGACAGATGTATTATATATGTTGTCGCAAGGGACTCCGGTAATCCTGTTGCTTGCATGGGATGATAATGCGCATTATGTTACTGTTTATGGTTATGACAGGGAAAATGATACTTTCCAACTAGCTAATAATAAAGATTTGAATTATAGAACATTGAAAGAATACTTTTACTGGAAAAAAGCAGATTGGGTTTGCAAATTAGGGATGAATATTGTTGGGGTTTATAAACGTAGTTTATTTTCTTATTGCCCCACCGGTTGTTCAAAATCCTGGGCATATGAGGTGCCTCATGCAACAAGGGAATATATCTTGACTGACTGGCCAACTATATATTTTACTGATTTTAATAAAAAATTTACTTCAAACAACGAAAAGAATATCGACCTTAACTTTTATGGACTTTCAACCACAACTTCTTCAGAAAGTTATTCCCATAAAACTAAAGTAAGCAACAGTGGTTCTAAAATAACATTATTGGATGGCAACACACACATAATTACTTACCCTTATCATTTAAACAAAAATGTCTTGCTAAACAATAGTGTTGACCAACAGTTTAAAGTCTTTTGCAAAGTAGATCAACATTTTATTGACACCCAATCAGAGGTCGAATCCAAATGGATTATTAAAGATTTGAATAACAAGATTATAGAAGAGACAATTGCTAAAATTGATTGGGAACCTGGAATTACAGACCCTCAAAACTATGGATATTCCTTACAAAAAGTTTATTCAAAAAACATAAAATCTGTTGAGTTTAATTTACATGGCGGTTTTCGCAAAGTTATTTGGGAATTGTTACCATGTGAAAATGATTTGGATGGCGATGGAATTTGTGATGAATTTGATCCTGATATAGATGGCGATGGAGTACCAAATGATATTGATAACTGTATTGATGTTTATAATCCGGAACAACTGGACCATGATAATAATGGGATAGGGTATGAATGTGATTGTGAAGAACGATGCAATGTCCTACCACCCCCTTGCCCATGGTTGTGCGAAATTGAATGGGATATCCAGGAAAAACATAAATTCCTGGATAATTTACAATATTTAATGCATTCAGGTTTTGTGGACAAAATTATAAAAAATCCTAATGAACCTTTTAATATAATTAAGGGGAAAATTTGGTTCCTGGTTTTGAAGGTAAAATTCAATAAAATAATAAAAGAAACCAATATAGACATTGACAAGGAAATGCAGAAGGAAATCTTATATTCACTAATACCCCGGTAATTAAAATTTACAATCCCCGGCAACATAATTTAAACAAATTGCAAAAAATTGAAACTTTCAGCAACATAGTTGCTATGCACTGCCTTTTTTTTCTCCCGAAATTGAATGTGGATTAAATCATTTAAATCCGCATGTTTAACTTAAAAATTGTAATCATGAAAACACTTCTTAAACTTTTCTTTTTAGCAGCATTAATTGGCCTTTTGACCGGCTGCAACAAAACCGATGCGTTTACTGACGATGAAACTGCTGACCTGAAAAAAGCGCAGGTTGAGGTAACCGTTCCGTTCGAGGTAAATCTTCTGGGCGAAATTACTGAACTCATTTTTGACGACCAGGAATGTCTGGATGGTGGTTATCCCGTTCGTGCTGTGGTTGAAACCAGCGGCAACGCTACCCACATGGGTAAAGTCACATTAACTTTCGCATTCTGTACCGGAGGAGCTCCCGATCCGGCTATCCCAAATTCGGTCTATACTTTTGCCGCCAGTTCTTTTGAACTGACAGGTGCAAATGGCGATAAACTATTTCTTTATAACGGAGGAGATGCAGCTATTCTTGGCGCAAACGTTCATCCTGATTATGTAACGGACTACTGGACAAGTATTGCAATCGTTACCGGAGGAACCGGCAGGTTTGAAGGAGCTTCCGGTGAATTGCAAATGAATGATTACTGCACGAGTATAGATGATTACACGCATCACCACTGGACCGGTGAAATTACTTTGGTAAAGGGGAAAAAGTAATTTTTATCGAAAATCCAAATTACTTAACTTAAAAAATTAGTATCATGAAAACAACAATTTTTTTATTCCTTTTCTTTTTTATGGGAATGGCAGTTGCTCCAACTTTTGCCCAGGAAAAAGCAAATAATGCTTTTCAAGGTTGGGTAGAAACTTATGCCGCATCAGGGGTATGGTGCGATGGCGATATGATTGATCTTCTGACGGGAGAAGTAAGATTACATTATGTATGGAGGGGTTTTAAAAATGGTTCATTAATCGAACGGGAGATAGATCAGTTTAAAGGTGAATTAACCAGCACTAACACAGGTGAAGTATTTAAATTCAGCAGAGTTATGAAGTGGGAACTTACTGACTATTGGACAGGGATCACCCACTACAATCTGAAAGGGAATATGGGCAATCATTACATTGCAAAGATTATTACAGATTATTCTTCAGGTTCACCTGTATTTACAATAGTGCATGCTGTTTGTCATTAAATTATCTGCATTAATGCAGGTATTAATAAAAAATCAATATCATGAAAACACTTCTTAAAATTTTCTTTTTTGCAGCATTAACCGGCCTCCTGGCAGGCTGCAACAAAACTGATGCGTTTATTGACGATGAAACTGTTGAGCTAAAAAAAGCGCAGGTTGAGGTTACCGTACCTTTTATAGCCGATCTCGTTGGCGATTATGTCGGATTCTTTTTCCCGGGAGATGTTGGATTTGAATGTGATGAAATTTTTAATTGCCGTGTTTTGATTGACGCACAAGGCACAGCAACGCACATGGGAAAAATAGAATCACATTTCAACTTTTGCGCCTGTGGCCCTGATGACCCTGAAATAGAGGGGCCCGACTCGAAGTATGGTCCGACTGACCTCTGTTTTACTGCCGCAAACGGAGATAAATTGTTTCTGTCTTGCGGTGGCAGTGTTGTGGATGGGAGATTGCCGCATCACCCCGAAGATGTGAACAGTTACTGGCACGATCCTTTTGTTATTACCGGAGGCACAGGAAAATTTGAAGGTGCAACCGGCAGCGGCTGGACTGACGATTATAACAGGGACTCTTACCCGGCCAATTCTTTCCACCACTGGTCCGGTGAAATTACCCTGGTAAAAGGCAAAAAATAAAACCAAGAAAACCGTTCTTCCGGAACCCGGAACTCTTATTTGATTTAATCCACAGGTTTCGGTGAGTTATAAAGGTTTTTCCCCTCCATTCTCTGGTTGCACCGGTTATGGGTTTAATTTGATTGGAGGGGTTTTTTATATCAACTTCCACTCAGTGTTTAAACAAAAAAATAAACTTCCACAGCTATTCCCGGTTCCGGGTGTACGACAAATTCCATATTTTTGCGTGCCTTAGGAGAAGTTGAATTTTTACACCGTGGCTTCAGCCCGGTGGATAAAGGTCGCCAAAAACAAAAGGGCTTCAGCCATTAAAGCGATTAAATGCTAAAGCCGCAAAAGACGCTGAGAAAGTCAAACACCGGGCTAAAGCGCCGGTGAAAAAAGGATAAATGCTTTGCACCGCTATTTAAAACGTGGAATTTGTCGTACACCCCCGGTTCTCAAAAACCTGAGCAATAAATCCTGGTTCGTTTTGGTTGTTCCCTTCAAAAATTATTCGTAACTTTTTATTCTAATGAACGTTGACTTAGGTATGTTTTAAAAAACCAGAATGGCTGAATCCACCTTAAACGGGCAGGAATTTTCAGAGCGGCTCGCTCAAATCATTGAAGCCAATTTGAAAAACGAACAGTTTGGAGTTACCCAACTGGTCAGCGAAATGAAGATGAGCCATTCGAGCCTGCACCGTGCCGTAAAAAATGCAACCGGGTTAACCATCAGCCAGTTTATTTGCCAGGTGCGGTTAAAAAACGCACACGAACTTCTGAAACAAAAAAAAGCCAGCATATCCGAAATGACGATCTGAAACTGATCCTGCTTGGCAATCTTAGATATTTCCATGACGACCCGTATTCCATTTCACTCAATTATTACCTGGTGGCCCAGGGAAGTTACTACGGTGGCAAGGCCAGTTATGTAAAAGGAGGATCCCAGCAGCTTTCCAACGCCCTTGTTTCGGTGATAGAAGAAAATGGAGGAACAGTTAAGCTTAACAGCCTGGCCGTTGAAATCATTTTTAAAAATGACCAGCCTTCGGGAGTTCGCTATGAAAGTGTCAAAGGAAAAACAAAAGAGGAATTTTCTGATTATGCCGGCGTAATTATTGTGAATGCTTCGGTTCCTGCCCTGGCAGAAAAACTGCTCCCGGGAAATCACGGCATTGAACTTTCAGAAAAAATTAAATATATAAAAATCGGGGCAACGCTGCTTACCGTGTATTTTGGATTCAGTAAATCACTCAGGGAAGTTGGAAACCGCTATTATTCTACTTTCGTTTTTGATCCCGCCATAAAAACGCAGAAAGATATTTTACAAAATAACCATTCGGGATTTGAAACCCGCAGTTTCACCCTGGTTGATTACAGCCAGCTTGATTCTGGTCTTGCCACTGGTGGCAAAGGAGTTGGAGCGGTATGTTGCATTGATTACGCTTCTGATTGGGAAGGTATGGACAGGAAGTTTTACCTGAAGAAAAAGGATCATGTTGCTGAAACCATCGTTGCCCGGTGCGAAAAACTTATTCCCGGATTCCGAAACGCCCTTGAATTTGTCGAGGTGGGAACACCGCTGACAGTCAATCACTACACCCTGAACCCGACCGGCGCTGTTTACGGATTTGCACAAAACCCAGGCAAACCGACAGATTACCTAAACGCATTGCCCGAAAGCATTTATGTGGCATCGGCCTGGGGGAAATTCGGTGGAGGTTTTTCAGGGTCAATATACAGCGGGTTTATGACAGCGCTGGATGTTTTAAGAAAAAACAGAACTTCTAACCGTTCAAACTGATTATAAAAATATTAGGAGATATTTTTTTTAAACGGAAATGTATTGATTTATATAAACTTTATTTGTAAATTGTATAGTAAAAACCGGCATCGGAAATATTAACTGCTTTAATTTCAAAATCTATGAAAGGCAGAATTTCATTAATCAACTTTCCCTTGTTTCAGTGGCTATTCCATATATGCTTAAATCAGTTTCTATTTAATTACCTAAAATTTTTTATGATGAAAAATCTGATTGTATTCCTGATGTGCCTTTCCTTTTTTGGTGCAGGCGCCAAAAGCTGGAGGTTAAGCAACAACCCGGCTGTAAATGCTGATTTTAGCACTTTTCAGGCGGCACATGATGCGGCCACCGAAGGAGATACGATTTATGTGGACGGTACCGGAGAAAATTTGAGTTACGGAGCTGCGACCATCACAAAAAAGCTCATTATTATTGGTCCCGGTTATTTCCTGAATGAAAACGATTCCACGCAGGTTGCAAAAACGGTTGCACGTTTCAATTCCATGTTAATAGAACCATCCGCTGCAGGAACTGAGGTCTATGGTATTTATTTTCAACATTATTCAGGATACCATCTCAAAATCAGGGCATCCAATGTTGTGATTTCCAGAAATTACTTTAATCAGAGTGGCAATGACAGGATACTTTTGAGAGATAATATTCAGAACGTTAGTATTACCCAAAATTATGCCTTCAGTTTGTCAATTGAGGCAGGTGTTACAAGTAATATTTTGGTTGCCAATAATTTTTTCGGAGACAGGGTTGAAATGGGTAACACATCTTCCGGAATCTTTTTAAACAATGTGGTGCGATACCACATTCAGGTTTATAATTCAACCATCAAAAACAATATTATTTACAGTGATGGGTCTTCGAATGTATTGAGCGAAAATTTTTCAGGTTCAGGAAATACCATCGGTTACAACATCAGCAGGGTAAATCTTGGTGCTTCGGCGAATTCGACCAACAAAGCAAATGTGAACATGAGCGAGGTTTTTGTTGATTTTGCCGGAAACCAGGGTTACAGCACCGATGGCAGATGGCAGTTGAAAACCGGAGGCCCGGCTTCAGGAGCAGGTGAAAATGGAATTGACTGCGGTATGTTTGGCGGCAGCGCCCCATATATTCTTTCAGGACTTCCGCCGGTGCCCCGCATTTACGAAGCTGTTATTCCAACTTCGGGCTCATCTGTTTCGGGGCTTCCCGTTATTATTAAAGTGAAAGCGCAAAACTGAATAACCATGCGACAAACAGCGTATAACATTAAATACAATGAAAATGAAAAAGCTGATTATTTTGTTTTGTTTTTGGTTAATTTATGCACCCGTGCCAGGACAAAAAATTTCGCTGGTTGAGTATTTTTTTAACGAAGACCCCGGTTTCGGAGAAGGAATTTCGGTACCAGTAACATTGGGAACACATCAGGAATTGGCCGTAAATATTCCATTGCATGATTTGGATTTAGGGTTGAATTCGTTGTACATCAGGGCAAAATCGGAAAATGGGAACTGGGGGCCTACTTTCCATCAAAGTTTTTTGGTAACCCGGTTGCCGGATTCAATTTATCCGAAAATTACTGCTATCGAATATTTTTTTAACGATGATCCTGGTTTTGGGAAAGGAATTTCCATACCGGTCAATGCCGGTAAACATCAGCAACTGGCTGTCAATCTTCCTCTCGATAAACTGGAGCTTGGATTTAACACATTGTATGTAAGGGCAAAATCGGAAACAGGTACCTGGGGACATACTTATCAAAGCAGTTTTTTGGTTACCAGGCTGCCCGATGCAATCCGTTCCAAAATTACCGCGCTGGAATATTTTATTGATACAGACCCAGGGGTGGGGAAAGCCATGCCCATCGGTTTACAACCGGATTATCATATTGTGGCAGATGTAACGCTTTCCCTAGATGCACTGTCCGACGGTCAGCACATACTTTATGTCAGGGCAAAGGATGACAGAGGGGTTTGGAGTGCCGTTTTTCAACAGCAGTTTTTGGTATTGCCCGGACAAAACGAAATGCCTGTTATTACGAAGGCAGAATATTTTGTAAACACCGATCCGGGTTTTGGTAAAGGAATCCCTGTTCAGATAAACACTCCGCGGAAAACGGTAACCAAAATTTTTGATGTGGCGCCGGAACACCTGGCACCCGGAAACGATACCGTTTACATCAGGGTTCAGGATGACCGGGGAAAATGGAGTCCGACGTACAGTACAATTATCCAGACAATGGAAACCGCTTCCGGCAATCCTCCTGAAAATCCGGCTGTTTCCGGCATAACGGAAAATTCAGTGAACCTGGGCTGGGGTGCGGGTTCCGGTACAGGTTGGGATATCGTTTGGGGTTTATCAGGTTTTGATTATACCGAAGACGGAATGCTGGTATTGAATTCCGGGAATAACAGCCATCAGTTGGATGAACTCTCAGGAGGAACTGCCTACGAATTCTATATAAGAAGCTGGTATTCAACAGGCCTTGTAAGCAACTGGGGCGGTCCTTATCCGTTCACCACATCAGGAGCGACCGGCATTGACGAAATCAACTCCGGTGAAATAACCATTTTTCCCAATCCTGCTTCCAACAGAATATTTATCCGGTTGCCATACCAAAACGAACAAAAAACACAGGTAAGACTGTGCAACATACAGGGCCGGTTGGTGCGGGAAAGGATTTATAATTCTTATGAAAACGGCTTGCTTCAAATGGATTTAAACGGACTTGCACCAGGTATTTATTTTCTGAACCTGGGAAACAGGCAACTGAATTTGACGAGAAAAGTAATCATACAATATTGAGGATAATATTTTAAACTAACATTAACCAAGTACTATTATAAAAAATCTCACAAAACTATTAACTGCTCGAAAAATACCTGGGCAAATATGAACTGATGCCAGAGTTTATTCTCACCGTTACCCGCGAAGGTAAACGCTTATTTGTGCAGGCCACCGGGCTAATGAAGGGTGAAATATTCGCTTCGGAACAACACCGGTTTTTCTCAAAAATGGTCAATGCAGAATTTGTTTTTCATTCGGATGATCATGGCGATGTAACTGGTTTAACGGTTCTCCAAAACGGAGAACACAAAGCGAAAAAGATCGAATAAATTTAAGCCTGGATATTACTCTTGACAGGCTTCAACTCTTTCAGCTTCAGGTTTGCCCAGGCAATAATTATCCCGGCTGTCATAAACATGATGAGGCTGTAAATAGCCGGCGAAATGGTCATGGTGGGATTTCAGCGCAAAAAAAGGATATACCTGGTACATCAACGCACTTTGGAGCCTGGAATCTCTTTCAACCGAACTTATCCTGGGGAATTACCAGGCCACTGTTCCTGCCGGGGAATATTCATTTACCAATTTCAGTGCATGGTTTGAAACTTCTTCGTCCCGCGATTTTTCTGCTTCATTTTTTGCCAATGCCGGAAATTTTTACGATGGATGGAAATGGTCGTTCTACACCATTCCCTACCTGAAAATCGGTACCGATTATGATATCGGGTTGTTTTACCGCATTGACCGGGTGAAATTCCCTGAACGTGAAATGGAATTTACCAACCACATTGTGCGTTTGAATGGTTTGATGACGCTGACAACCAAAACCTCGCTTTCGGCTTTTGTGCAGTACAATACGGCCATCGACGGGGTAATTGGCAACATCCGCTTCCGCTACAACCCGCGAGACGGCAACGATTTTTACCTGGTTTACGACGAACGGCTGCATACCAACCGTACAAGGCAAACCCCTGCCCTGCCTTTCACGGACAGCCGGACTGTTTTGCTGAAATACACCTATACGTTCAGGTGGTAATTTTCAATGTCAAAATGCCAGGAACAAACGACCTCAGCGAGGCCGCATGTTTATAGCAACAAATGCAACATTATATTCTACGACCTCAGAGAGGTCGAACGTTTATAGAAATACCGGAACAGCAAAGAGAAACATTCGACTCCGGCCGGAGTCGCACAAAAGTTGTACGTCAATTTCTCTATAAACATGTAATCCCTCCGGGATTAAGAAATCGGCTGTTGATACACCGGAGAATACGTGGTTAAAAAAATAATGAATTTTTGATCAAAATGATCCTGAAAAGGTCAAATGTTTATAGCATTGACGATTCAACATAACAAACGACCTCAGCGAGGCCGCATGTTTATAGCAACAAATGCAACATTATATTCTACGACCTCAGAGAGGTCGAACGTTTATAGAAATAACGGAACAGCAAAGAGAGACATTCGACTCCGGCCGGAGTCGCACGAATGTTGTGCCAATAATTTTTCTATAAACATGTAATCCCTCCGGGATTAGGAAATCGGCTGTTGTTACACCGGAGAATACGTGGTTAAAAAAATAATGAATTTTTGATCAAAATGATCATGAAAAAATCAAATATTTATAGCAATGTCGAGCCATCAAAGAAACCGACCTCAGCGAGGTCGCATGTTTATAGAAATACCGGAACAGCAAAGAGAGACATTCGACTCCTATATTTGTGCCATATGGCTTTGTATTAATTGAAGATATCTTTGTGGTTGCCAGAGAGTGTGCGGTGGAGGGAGGGCGTAGCCCGACCGGAACCGCACACTCTCTGGGAGTTCAATTTTATTACCTAAGTTTTTATTTCATGATAAATAATTCTTCTCTTGCCAAATGGGACAGGCTGAACAGCAAACAGCTTGACAATCAATTCCAAAATAATATAATTAAAGGGCTTAACTGTTCGCCATTTGAAGCTCGTGCAATTCTTGATTCTGTTCATAAGGTTTATAGCGACTTCTTTGATCTGTCCCCAACACTCAGTCCTGGTCAAATTCAATTTGTAGTGACAGCAGTGGAGAATGGACCTTCAAAAAGTTTAAAAGATGCTGTAATGGTCAATGTTATCCTCACGCTAGATGCTGGAAATGAAGATATTGAAGTAAAAAAAGAAAATGGAGTTGTTGGTTTACGGCAGCACAGGCTTCAACGTATTTGCCAGGAAGCCCTTGCCCAGGGAGGCGTTTTAACCATTGAGGATATTGCCAACCGTATTTTTAACTGCGGCGAGCGGACCCTTGTCAGGGATATCAAGGCGTTAAAGCAGCAAGGCATCGTACTTCCCCTGCGGTCAACCATAAAGGATATGGGGCGTACATTGAGCCATCGTGTATTGATTGTGGAGAAATGGCTTCAGGGCATGGAATATCTCCACATTGCCAAAAGTACAAACCACAGCCCATCGGCGGTTTCAAACTATGTTAGGCGTTTTAAGCAAGTGGTTACATTGGCAACAGAAAACTACGATGTCCATTCTATCGCTTTCATGGCACATATTTCAAGGCCATTGGCTGAAGAATATATAAAACTCTGGCATCATGCCGAGATTATACAGCCCAGAAGAGATGAACTTCTGGAAACATTAAAAAAATAAACAAGTTGCTAAACAATTAAATCCTTTCGATATGTTACGAAAACCCGATGCTTATCACAGATATCATTCCGCTCATGACCGTTTTATAAAACCTGTCATTGAAGATTTCTTTCACAAAGAGTTCCCAAATACATTTGGTCCCAATACCAGAAGTAATATTGCAGATGAACTTCTCGCAATTTTCAACTCAAATAACAGGGATAGTCAAACGATAAAACCCGGACAAATACTCTGGAATGCCGTACATAAAGACACCAGGGCTGATTCTCGCAATAGAAAATTAGTCCCCGTGG
Organism: Mariniphaga sp.; assembly: GCA_019429205.1. GTDB lineage: Bacteria > Bacteroidota > Bacteroidia > Bacteroidales > Prolixibacteraceae > Mariniphaga. Next base: position 11,789 of record JAHYIT010000074.1, read on the forward strand.
TGCTGACAATCGTTGCCGATGAAGATATATCAAGGCTCGAAAAAAAGAAAGCCATTTCTGAAAACAGACAGAGCCTGATTGCCCGTATAACAAAAGAGGCGTATGATCAAGAAGCATTACTTTCAATGAGGGATATTGGTCTTTTATTGGCTTCGGACGTTGGAATAATATCTGCGGACAGAAAAAGGTATGAACAAAAACATTCATGTAGCCTGCCTCATACAGGCACCTTACATGATATGGGTTCGTGCATAACCCATAAATACCAGATAGTTTCCAAATACATTATTGAGAAAAAAGATCCGATGATAATTGCCAAGGAAACGCATCATTCTTTAAAAGCAGTGGACCACTATCTTAAAGACTACAATAGGGTAAAACTACTCTATCTGGACAATAAACCTACAGAATATATTAAAGCTGCAACTGCAATGCCAGTTTATGTCATTAATCAGTACATAGATATCATCAATCAATATGTCAAAGAACAAAATGCTTCATAAATTAAAAAAATATGTTCAAAAACTTCATAAAATACTTGCAAAGCCAGTTGGCTTTATCGGCCGGAGTCGCACGAATGTTGTGCCAATAATTTTTCTATAAACATGTAATCCCTCCGGGATTAGGAAATCGGCTGTTGTTACACCGGAGAATACGTGGTTAAAAAAATAATGAATTTTTGATCAAAATGATCATGAAAAAATCAAATATTTATAGCAATGTCGAGCCATCAAAGAAACCGACCTCAGCGAGGTCGCATGTTTATAGAAATACCGGAACAGCAAAGAGAGACATTCGACTCCGGCCGGAGTCGCACGAACGTCATGCGTCAATTTTTCTATAAACATGTAATCCCTCCGGGATTAAGAAATCGGAAAATTAATGTATTCAAGTGACGGCCAAACCAATTTGCCGAACCGTTTCCACTGTCACCCCTTCGTACCGGATAATATCGAGTTTTTCAACCTTTCCCCGTATTTCAAAATCCTGTGCGTTTAGTTCATCCGCCAGTTTCTTGCATGCTTCAGGTTTGGGTAAACTGGCTATTCCAATATGCGGAATAAAAGGAAGGTCGAGCCGGAGTTCCGGTTCCAGCGGTCCCCGGTAAAATGCATCGTGCAGTTTTACAATTTTGCTGAAACCTTCATCAGGAATCAAAAACAGATGCGCGTGGTCCATAAAATCCGGATCGCCCAACGTTGCGCACCGGATAATAAATTCAAAGGGCTCAAATTTTTCAGCCACTTTTTGGATGTGTTTGGAAAGCGATTCAAATGAAATGTTTTCGGTTGGAAAAACCAGCGTGAAATGCGGATTTACCACACCATAAAACAGTTTATCGTACTTTTTGCGAACAGACTGAATCCACTGGAAGTCCTTTTTGCTTATGGTGGGATAATTTACTACTGCCAGTGCCATATTTTTTTGATTATAAAATTACACTGAATTTTTTTACAAAAAAACTTGTTTCTGCAACAAAATTGAAACTTTTGCAACGGTTTTGCTATGTATTGCATTGATTTTTGACGTAACTTGATTTATTAAAAACCATCAATAATTTAACGTCATGAAAGCAAAAATTTTTACTTTTCTTTTGGGAGCTTTGTTGATTCTATACATTGGAGGAGTACGGGCACAGAATCTGCTCGTTGACGGCGATTTCAGCACTACGACTGAAATTTTCCCCGATCAGGGAGAAAATTGTACTGCAACACCAGCGTGGTATTATTTCACCAATCTCTACAATGGGGTCGATGCCCTGTCGGCGGTTGAGGCGGAAGCATGCCGGTTTTCTGTTAATTACGGGGGGTACGATACCTGGGAAGTTCAGCTTATGCAATGGGGTTTTCAGCTGCAGTTGTACCATACTTACCAGCTTACATTTGATGTGAAAGCTGACTTTGAGCGCTGGTTCGGGGTTTTCCTGGGGGAAGAACAGGGAAACTGGACCAGCCTGCTGGGATACAACCAATACTGGCAGTACGCCACCACCGAATGGCAGACCATTTCACTGGAGTTTACAGTGAACCAGGTTTTTCCCTGCCACAAGTTCAGCCTTGAAATAGGAGGAATGAGCGGCAACATGTATTTTGACAACATTATGCTCGAAGACCTGGGCAAGTTGCCGGTAAGTATTGGCATACTTGGTACGGCGGTTGACAACTGGGATGTGGATGTGGACATGATCACCACCGACGAAATCATTTACTCCCTCGAAGATTTTGCACTGAAAAGCGGGTACTGCAAATTCAGGCAGAACGATAGTTGGATGATAAACTGGGGAAATACCGATTTTCCTGAAGGTATAGGTTATCAGAATGGTCCCGATATTCCGGTTTATGCCCCGGGTGTATATGATATTACCTTTAACCGGCTTACAGGAGAGTACTCCTTCGTTTGCTCCGGGGTTTGCGCTCCCATTGTGGGTTTTCTTGGCACTGCAGTTCCACCTTTCTACGGATGGGATGTTGACCAGCCTATGTGGAGTTCCGATGGAATTAATTTTGAACTACCTGTTATGAATCTTTCTGACGGCGAGGCTATGTTCCGCATAAATCATCAGCCCTCACAAATGTGGGGTGACAATACTTTCCCTGATGGAACGGCAACATTGGGCGGACCAGCTATACCCGTAACTGCCGGTCTTTACAAAATCAGTTTTAACATGGAAACCGGCGAATATCATTTTACATATTCTCAACTTGGAATCCTCGGGTCGGCCCTGAATGGCTGGGATACCGACATTAATATGCAAACCACCGACGGGATAAGATACGTTTTAACCGACCAAACGTTTACCGAAGGATTTGTAAAATTCAGGCTCGACAATGATTGGGCAGCCAACTGGGGCGGCTATGGTTTTCCGTCGGACAGCGCCATTTGGTACGGCCCCGATATTTATGTGATGGCAGGCATCTACAACGTAACATTCAATATTTCGGAAGGCTGGTACTGGTTTGAAGCAACCACCTGCCCAATAGCCGGTGTCCAATGCCCTGAAAGCATTTATTTACCCAGTGATCCAGGTGTATGCGGAGCGGTGGTTTGGTATCCTGAAGTGGTTCCTGCACCCAATTGCGGGGGTGAAGGCATCGAAATTGTACAAACAGGCGGACTGCCCTCCGGTTCTACTTTTCCGATGGGCGTTACCACCAACAGTTTCATTCTTGTTAATGCACTGGGGCAAACAGCCGAATGCAGTTTTGATGTGATGGTTTACGATATGCAACCTCCCGTTATTGAGGATTTTACTGCAGATTACGAACCGCTGTGGCCACCGAACCACAAAATGATTCCGGTAACGCTGAACTATACCATTTCGGATCCCTGCGGATTGACATACACTGAAATTTATGTCTATTCATCGGAACCGGAAAACTGGCGCGGCGACGGAAACACCCCGATTGATTTTGAAATCGTGGACGATCACCATATTCTGATCAGGGCCGAACGGTCGGGACAGGGAACCGGCAGGGAATATTATATCATCCTCCTGTGCCGGGATGAATGGTGGAATTCTGACTACAGAATGGTTTATCTCTTCATTCCCCACGACAACCGGAACAGCAGTGCAATGTTGCAAAAATCAGCTGTTGTTTCTGATTTCGCTGTAGATATGAAATTCGAAGTGCTATTGTGGCCTAATCCTTCCGCAGGAGACTTCAATCTGTTGACAAACGTTGATGCTGAAACCACTTGCCGGATTTATGTGTCAGACATTACCGGGAAAGAGGTTTTAAACCGTATTTTTAACGGTTCGGAAACCATCCGGTTTGGAGAGGATCTAGTTCCTGGGATTTACCTGGTAAGGGTTACCCGCGGAGAAAAATATGAAGCGGTTAAGGCAATTAAACGGTAACCAAAGAGGAAGAAAAAAGGAAAACCCTGCCTTTTTGAAGGCAGTTCCCGGCGAAAAAGGCAGGGTAAATTACTGATGGTACCTGTTGTTAACGAAGACTGTCTTTACATCCGCAGAGCGGAGTTTTTATATGCTTTTCAGGAAAAATAAACTTAATGTTTCAGTCAACAGAATTATTGGAAACTGATTTAAAAAAATCTATAAATCAACATAATCATAAATGACAACTTTAAAAGTTTCAAAAAAAAGTTTCGCTTTAAGAGCATTTGTGATAATTCTTTTATTAGTGCTCCTGTTTGCTGGAAGAGTTAACTGCCAGTCAGCGCATCATGAACTGTCTGTTTCTTATGGAATTCAATCTACAACTGAACTCATAAACAACAACGAATTAATGGATAGTTTTTTACGCCTTTTCACCCTCGGGCTGCTACACTCAGAAACCACAAATTCAAAAGCAACAGGGCCTGTGTTGTTTTCCTGGAAATACATTCCAAAATCCAGATGGGGATTTGGTGTTGTAGCCGGCCGTATGAAAGGCTCTTACGATGAAACTATCGGCTCTTACTGGTTTGAAGGAAAAACTGTTAACCATTGCAAATATTCCGCATTCACTTTGGCGCCTGAAATAGACTTCCGCTATTTGCAATTGGAAAAGCTTACCCTCTATTCATCTGCAGCCGTCGGATTAACTTTCCTGTCGCAGGAGGTGAACAACTCCACAGAAAAAAGCAATTATTTTGATGCCCATGTTTCACTGATTGGGTTACGCTATGGCCAAAAACTTGCAGCATTCGCTGAGTTGGGATTCGGTTTTAAAGGCCTCATCAATTTTGGGGTAAATTTAGAACTGTAACCCAGTGTTTCACTGTCTGTCTCTGCTGTATAACCAATTCACCCGAATGACCCATATCAAATTGTAATCCTGCCTAAACAGAATTTATATCTCAACTTGCAACATAGGTGAAAGTTTTTTCAAAAAATTGAAAGTTATTGCAACATACGTGATATGTTTTCCATTCTTTTTTTTCGTAACTTATATCACTCAAACTGTCTGATTTTTCAGCAGGATTTATATATGTTCTTTTTCATCGTACAAATTCCAAAAATTCAACCCATGAAAAAACTTACGTTGGTTTTGGTATTATTAATCCCGCTATTGGCATTCGCACAAGAACCGCTTCCCCGGGTTTCTGAAAAAGCAACAACTAAATCAGTTTTTGGTAAAAACCATATCATTCAGCCGCTGAAAAAAATGGATGATCTGCAAAAGGATTTTTCAGTGAATTCCATTTCTGAGAAAATCAAACAACTACAAGCAGAAGAAGAAGAAGAATTAAAAAAATCTTACCGGGAAATTTTCCCGGGCAGGGAAATCATTGAAAGGCTCCGGGAAAACAGACTGAAATCTGCCCAGGCCGACACCATGTTAAACGATTCCGTGTACATTTTTACATTTAAAAGCCCCACCGATTCTGTATTAACAGGTAAAATGTATGGCACATACAACACAAAAGGAAATTTCGGGCAGATATGGAGACTTGGACTGGATACCCTCACCATGCAGTGGCGCAACACTTCAAAAGACGATTATTTCTATGATGAAAACGACATGAATACGTCAATTGTCCAATATACGTGGGACGTCGGAAAAAATGACTGGATTCCGGTTTTCAAACGGGAAATGGAGTATGATACAGAAGGCAGAAGGACAATGATGGCTTACTACGACTGGAATAACTATTCAAAAAAATGGATAGGCCGGACAAAATACGAGTATGCTTTTGATGAACGGGGAAACCGGGTAATGTATGCAGTTTACGATGAATGGTATGAAGCAACAGGTACCTGGACAGGTTATTATAAAATGGAGTTGGCATTTAATGAAGAGGGGAAACAAACACTTTACGCTTATTATGAGTGGAACTATTCTACTAAAAACTGGCAGGGTTATTTTAAAAGAGAAATGACCTATGATGACATGGGAAACATGATTTCAAGGATTAATTCGGGCTGGAACGAAATGGATGGAAAATGGGTTTTTCTGGAAAAGGAGGAATTGGTTTTCGGGCAGGATGGTCCCATTGAAATGGCATATTACTGGTGGAACCAATCCAACGAAAAATGGATAGGTCAGTACAAAGAGGCCATTTTCACCATAACTGAAACTGAGCAGTATTCCATTTCTTATTCCTGGAACAATCAGGAAGAAACATGGGCAGAATCGGAAAAATCTGTCTTCGAACTGCTGAATGACGGACTAACCCATCATTTCACTTCTTATTATAAACAGGATTCCATTGTTCCAGGGATTTTAATAAATGGTTTTAACACGGAAGATGACATTAACAATGTCTGGACCGACTTGTCGTGCCCCGAACAAACATGTTCTGTCCTCGATTCCGATTTTGTGGAAGGTGCTGCCTCCATCAGGTGGGATTATCATTCTACCGGAAAAATAAACTACTGGGGCGGAGCCTGTCAGTTTGAGATGCTTAACAGTGCGGATTTGACCGGATTTGATGGAATTTCTCTGAATTACAAGGTACTGGAATCCTCTTTGGCATATTTTGTTTTTATTCTGATAGAATCCGACGGAGAGGTCTGGGAATATTCCAATTATGAATTGCCGCGCGACTCATCGGACATTTGGAAAGAGTTAGCCATTCCCTTTAATAACATGTACCCCAGAAACTATGTGGATGGATATTTAAATTTGGAAAACATCGGACAAATTCTTATCCAGGCATTTTCGGAATGGGGCATGGAAAATTCCGGCGTCATTCTTCTGGATAATCTCTCGGCCTGTACTATTGTAAAATCAAAACAATGGAAACCAGAATATTTCGGGGAAGAAATATATGATGAAAATGACAACCTCGTCTCCGCAACCGAATCCAGATGGGACCCGTATTTACAGGAATTTATCGTATCGTTCAAATACAAAAGCGAAATGGTGTATGATGACAACGGGAAATTAACCGATGAGGAAACCTACAACTGGGATGAATATATGGGTACTGAAGACTGGAAAAACAGCAGTAAACGACATTTTGAATATGATGAATTCGGAAATCAAACCCTCGAAGAATTTTATTACTGGGATGAATACAATAATAAATGGATAGGAGGCAATAAATCCGAAAGAAGTTTCGATGAAAACGGGAATGTCTTATCCTTTGTTTCTTACGGCTGGGATTACTGGCAGGGCAGATGGAATCCTGAATACAAAGAAGAAAACACCTTTGTTGGCGATAGCATTCAAGCCTCACATGTCAGTTATTATTACGATTCCAACCTCAGAAAATGGATTGGCAATAATAAATATGAAACTGTGTATAACGATGCACTTGAGGCGATAAAAGAAATGAATTATGAATGGAATCACACTACCGGAGTCTGGAAAATTACCCATACAACCTGGATTGAACGTAATAAATACCAGTACGATTCGGAAGACAGGCTCCAGGCCTATGTGCGTGAAACCTGGGACGAAACGCTGAACCAGTGGTGTCCGAAAACAAAATATTACTATTTCTGGTCGCTGCACAGCATAACAAAGGCAGAACTGGTGCTGCTGAACCCCGATGAAAAGGTGGTAGTTTATCCAAATCCGGCAACTGATGTCATTTGTATTAAACTGAATCCCGGCAATTTTTCCGGCACACTCAGCCTGTTTAACAGCAATGGATTGTTGTTGAAAATATCAGAATTAACCGGCAATATCACTTCGGTTCCGGTTAATGATTTACCAAAAGGAAACTACATTCTACATATTAAAACAGACGAATTTGTTGAATCCAAAAAAATAATTGTTCAATAAAAAAAAGACGGGGAACAAAGGCAAACGATGGAAAACTTTGCTTTAATAACAGGAGCAGCCAGCGGCATTGGCCTCGAACTGACAAAACTTTTTCTGCGGCACGGCTATCGTGTTGTGTTGGTTGATGTGAACACACAACAGCTTTCGCATGTAAAGCAGGATTTTGAAATGACTTACAAAAAAGAGGTGCCGGTTATTTTCTGCGATTTATGTCAACCCGATGCAGCAGAAACTGTTTATAAACAAATCAGGGAAATGAATATTCAAATAGAAGTTTTGGTAAATGATGCCGGTTTTGGAATTTACGGTTATTTTAAAGATGTTAGCTGGCAGGCAGAGCAAAACCTTATTCAACTGGCAGTTCTGAACACGACCAGCCTGGTTAAGCTTTTTCTTGATGATATGATCTCCCGGAACTCAGGGAAAATTTTAAATGTGGCTTCCATTTCAGGCTTTGTTCCCGGTCCAATGATGAGTATCTACTATGCAACAAAGTCTTATCTCGTTTCATTTAGCCTTGCACTGGCCAGCGAACTGGAAAACACGAATATTAAAGTTACCGTATTGTGTCCCGGACTTACAAAAACAAACTTTTCGAAAGCAACAGGTAACGAAAATCCAAATTATGGATTGTTTTATGGTTCACCTGAATATGTGGCAAAGTATGGTTTTGATGCTTTGGAAAAGGGCAAAACCCTGGCCATTCCCTATTTTTACAATAAACTGATTTGTTCTGTTCTGAATATCTTACCCAAAAAGACTTCCGCAAACATCATCCGGCATTTAATGGAGAGTAGAAGTAAAAAGTAAATGTCGACTGTCAGCAGGGAGAAATAAATTTTTCATTGAGATTTTCTGAAATTCGAAAATTTATTCACAAATAACATGAAATAATTGATTATAAACATGTTGGAAGATAATTTTCACAAGCCTAACTGCATTGATTTTTGTAAATTTTATTTGTAAATTGTATAGTAAAAACCGGCATCGGAAATATTAACTGCTTTAATTTCAAAATCTATGAAAGGCAGAATTTCATTAATCAACTTTCCCTTGTTTCAGTGGCTATAATATACATTCTTAAATCAGTTTCTATCCATTTACCTAAAATTTTTATTGAATTAGGCACTTAACAGATACAAATTGAAATGTGGCTAAAGCCTTGCTCAAAAGTCACTTATAAAACCGTCAGCTAAAGCAGACGGCAATAAATAACCTGCAAAATTAGAATTGATGTATAAATTGCCGTTCACTTTAGTGAACGGATTTGTGGAATACAGATAGTTAAGGGGTTTTAACCCCATTCTTGAATTATCAACCATTTTAGCAAAGTGTCTAATTCAAAATTTTTATTATGAAAAATCGGATAGCGGCAACTGGGGACACACCTTTCAAAGTATTTTTCTGGTTACCAGATTGCCTGATATCATCCGTTCCAAAATTACCGCACTGGAATATTTTATTGATACAGACCCGAAGTGGGGAAAGGCATGCCCATCGGTTTGCTACCAGGTTATCAAATTGTTGCAGATGTAACGTTGTCATTAGCTGATTTGTCCGACGGTCAACATATCCTTTTTATCAGGGCAAAGAATGACAAGGGGATTTGGAGTGCCGTATTTCAACAGCAGTTTTTGGTCTTATCCGGACAAAACGAGTTGCCGGTGATAACAAAAGCAGAATATTTTGTAAACACCGATCCGGGTTTTGGTAAGGGAATCCCTGTTCCGATAAACACTCCGCGGCAAACGGTAACCAAAATTTTTGATGTGGCGCCGGAACACCTGACACGCGGAAACTATACGGTTTATCTCAGGGTTCAGGATAATCAGGGAAAATGGAGTCCGACATACAGCACGATTGTTCAGACAGTGGAAACCGCTGCCGGCAATCCTCCTGAAAATCCGGCTGTTTCGGGCATAACGGAAAATTCAGTGAACCTGGGCTGGGATGCAGGCTCCGGTACCGGTTGGGATATCGTTTGGGGGTTGGCAGGTTTTGATTATACCGAAGACGGAATGCTGGTATTGAATTCCGGGAATAACAGCCATCAGTTGGAAGAACTTTCGGGAGCAACTGCCTACGAATTCTATGTCAGAAGTTCTTTCCCAACAGGTCTTGTCAGCAGCTGGGGCGGTCCTTACCCGTTTGCAACGTCTGGTGCGACTGGTTTTGACGAAATCAACTCCGGTGAAATAAGCGTTTTTCCCAATCCTGCTTCCAACAGATTGTACGTCCGGTTAATAATGTTGATTAAGGGCTGAAACCCTTGTCTTTATTGCGTTTTATAGACCCAGGCTAAACAGACTGTGTGAAAATGGGATTTTTTTGCACTGTGGCTTCAGCCCGGTGTACCATAAGCATATAAACAAGTTGCGGCTTTAGCCGTAAATCATAATCCCTTTATTTTCAGTGAGAAATAGAATTTGAATCTGTTGTTTCCATCCAAATGAATAAATCAATGTCGTTTAGTTAGGGGTGTACAACAAATTCCATATTTCTATTCGCTTTCGGAAAAACGGATCTTTTACACCGTGGCTTCAGCCCGGTGAACAGAGATATCAAAAACAAAAGGGCTTTAGCCATTAAGAGATTTAAATGCTAAAGCCGGAAAAGACTC
>JAHYIT010000264.1 GCA_019429205.1 Mariniphaga sp.
GGGTAAAAAACTTTTTTTGCAGGATTACTATCCCCTTTTATCAAACACTCGTTATATTTGTAAACTACTTTAAAGGTTTTTTGAAAAATGCCGATTTTCGCATTTTTTATTATTTGTAGCAGGGGTTTTTCAAATTGAAAATGCAGCTAAATTGTCTTAACCGGGATTCATTTGATTTTCCCTATTACCCCGATTTTTCCCCTCTCTTAATCCGGCAATCCTTTAATCAGGCAAAATCCCGGTTCAGACTTTTTCCCCCGCTCAGACTCCTTCCACCACCTTCACTTCCTCTTCCGTCAAACCGTACAGTTCATAAACCATCTGGTCAGTTTCGGCTTCCAGCGCCGTAGTGTCGGCTTCGGGATTTTCCTTTTTCAGGGAGAGGATTTGAGTAACGGTTTTTTCAATTTTCTCAGACTGGTTTCTTTTTGCACTTGCTATTGGTATCTGACCAAAATATTTCCAGATAAGCTGAAACCCGTTTTGAATTGCCGTACAATATTTTGAAATCAGCCACCAACCCAATTTTGAACTTAAAACTGCATATAATACAATATCATTCTTTGGGATAATCCAAATCGAATTATTGCAAAACAATCCCTTTTCATCAAAAATGAAACAAGGTTTTACCTGAAAAACCTGGTACATGATTTTCGGCTTCCCGAATTCACTGTAATAATCGCAGGCGCGCAATTCCCACCAGAAGTCTCCCTGGTCGGTCCTTTTTTCGGCTTTTTGTTTGAAAGGCAACAAATAACCGGCAATTGCAGGATAATTTGTACTAAACCAGTGCCATGCTTCTCCCGGTGGCATATCGCCATAACGGTGCATGGGTTCTTCCAAAAAATAAGGATCATCCGGATCGAGATTCTTTCTGATGGTAAATCCTTTGGGAATCAGAATCAGATATCTTTTAACTTCCGGGATGGCGTAAGGTTTAATGTCTCGTCCCATCACGAATGGGCGCAACAATTTTCCGGAGTTCGGGTCTTTGCTGATTAGTTCATTTTTTGTTTTTTCGTCGATTATAAATGCTTCAGAAAGCCCCGTTAAAATTCCCCTGAAAGATTTTCCGTCAACATAATTAAATAAAGTTTCAAAACCGGTTTTCAACCTGGATATCAGGTTTTGCTCAGCCATCGAGGAAATGATCCAGGTCCCGGAATTGATACCTTCTATAGAAATTGACTGAATATTTGACCGAACGTAATTTTCAAATCCTTTTTCGAAGTTTAAGGTTTTAACTGCTACCGTGTTTAATTTCTTTTTCGGACTATCTTCTGACGCCCGGATGATACAGGGATAAGTGGTTGCTTCGTCGAAAACTTTTAAATCGCCAAAATCAACAATTTGGTGAATTTGTTTGGTCAGCAAATATTTTCTAAGCGGTTTCCCGTATTCTGCCTGCATCCATTTGTTGGGCATGATAAAATTAAACTGGCCTCCCTTTTTTAAAATAGTGAATGCCCTCTCAACAAAAAACACATACAAATCGGATGCACCTGTATAATTCTGATATCCATTTTTCAGATAACTTTTTTGTTCTTTTATCACTTCCTGCCTGATATATGGCGGATTTCCAATCACAATGTCAAACCCGGCAAAATCGCCGTCGTTGTTGAGTACTTCGGGAAACTCAAACCGCCATTCGAAGGCGTTTTCGTAGATTTTGTTGCTGGCGATTTCTTCCAGTTCCGTTTCCAGCTTTTTGATGTCGGCGGCCAGCTTTTCGGTTTTTTTGTTAAAAGCCTTTTTATGGGTGGCGCTCAGTTCAAACAACCCCTGCTGGTTGCTGTGGGCAAACAGTTCTCCTTTCAGCTTATTCAGCCGGACTCGCCGTTTATCGTTGGCAACAATTTCTGTTTCAAAATCGTTTTTAATGATTTCGATGAGCCGCAGCATTTCGTGTTTTTGCTCCTTACTTTTGGCGTTGCGGTAGGTATGCACGGCCAGACGGTAACCATCCACCCCATGCCAGCTGTTTTTCAACGCTTTTTTCAAGTCGCTGTCCAGCGGGTAACGGCTGATGAGAGAATTGCCGGTTTTAATGTTGATGTCGATGTTGGGCAGGGTTTCCAATGTTCGCCGGGTAGGGGTGACCTGGTGACTTGAAGTCACCTGGTCACTGCTGCTGCTTGTCTTACTGAGCAGGTGACCGGGAGTCACCAGCTCAGGTGGAGTCACCAGCTCAGGTGTGGTGGTTTTGTAGTATGCATTTTTCAGCAGTTCAATCCATAGCCGCAGCCGGCAGATTTTCACCGAGTTGGGATTGATATCCACGCCAAACAGGCAATTTTCGATGAGGGTTTGCTTTTCGTGAAAAAGAGCCTCCTGCACCCGCTGTTTTTCAGGGTTTCCGGGATGGTACTCAAACAACCGGCCTTCGTCGTCGGTAATCACCAGCTCGTCGTTGGCCACTTCCACATGGTAATCACGCAAAGTGCGCCCGTGGCGGTCGGTCAGAATTTTCAAATCGCTTTTCAACGCAATCATTTCATTCAGCACACTCACCAGAAAATGCCCCGATCCCACTGCCGGGTCGCACACTTTCAGGCTGTTGATAATTTTGTTGGCCTCTGCTTTTGTAAAATCCGTTCCAATGGCATTATACACATCGTCTATACTTTTATACTTTCTATTTTCTTTTTTTTCTCTAATCCTGGTAATCCCTGAATCAGAAAAATCCTGGTTAAGACGTTTCTCTATATCCCGGTTAAGGCTATTGAATTTTTCCACCACCGTCCGCCGCACCGTTTCGCGGGCCATGTACATGGTAATAAAACCTGGGGTAAAAAACGAGCCGTCTTTATAACCGTTTATCTTTTCAAAAATGAGCCCCAGCACCGATGCGTTAATGAGTGTTTTATTTTCTTCCTGAATTTCTT
>JAHYIT010000075.1 GCA_019429205.1 Mariniphaga sp.
ATTTGTATTTTAAGCATTTCTCCGGCTTGTTGATGCAGTATTGACAGGTAGATAATAAATTTTTGAGACAGGTAAGCCACTTCAGAAGTTGAGATATGTATATTACGCTTTTCTAATTCCAGGACTGTCTCCATGAGTGTGTGGTGCTCACAAAAGATCAATCTGCCTATTGATACCATGACATCATATCCCACATTTGAATGGGGCGGTACGATTTTTTCAAATTCTTCCGGTGGATAAATACGGTTACAATCCGCACAATACATGAAAGTCCGGCGCGCTTTAATTTCACCGATGTGCAGTGTATAGATCTTTCTTGTATCCGTATGGTGCACCTTCAGTCTGGCATGGCATTCAGGACAAAATACGTTTCGGGTTTTAAAATCAACTACCGGAGTCAGAGTAAAAATATTGGTAAGAGAAAGACTATCCACTATTTCGTCTGATAGTTCGCGCAATAAGCAAATTACTTCGAAGTCGGCGTTTTTTTTTCAAGGCCGTGTTTTTCAAAAAACCGTTTTACCTGTAACTCACTGATATTTATGTTTTCCTTTTGTAATGCCCCGGCCAGTTCAGACGGGTCGGATTTAGGCATTTTAATTTTTTCTATAAGCAACTTTACCGCTGTGGTGCATGGCATATCATCCTCACTGTATTGTTCTTGTGAGGTTTCATATTTGTCGCGCTGGGATTTATACAACCGATCTTCCATGGAAAAATAGATATACCTTCCATGCAGCTTCTCCCTGTTAATTAAAGATTTGGCGCATAATTTATTAAGCAATGAATGGGGAGGATACCCTATTAATTCCCCGATTACTCCTGCATGCAAGCCACAGCGAGATTGATTGACCAATTGAATTATGGTCTGGTGCATGTTCCCATGTTTGGAAAAACGTATCTCCTTATAATTCCAAAGGCCATAAGAATCAAATACCGGTATATGCGGCAACGTATAGTACTTGCCGTTTTTATTGTAGCTGGTAAATGCACCTGATTTTTTCAGTCTTCTGCGAACCGTTATTTCCGATAGCATCATACCCTTTATCAGTTCCTTTATGGTCATGACTTTTTCTCTGCCGTAAATGGCTTTCAGGTATTCTTTAACTTCATTTTGCTTCATGATAAAGTATGCTTTATTGATTAGGCAATAATAGCATACTTTATCATATTATCCAAAAATTAACCACTTAAATGAAAGAAAAAATAGAATTTTGGTGTATTTTAAGGCAGAAACAGGATTAAGTAAAAACAGTATACTTTATCAATACATTGAATTTAGTACATTTGAGAATTCCAAAGGAATTTTATAACAATAGGGAAAATCCATTTTAAAAAATTTAGAATATTAAATTGGCTGACTAACATAAAGTTGACTATTTTTGGTTTTATGGTTTGAAATTAAAAAATAATCCGTTTATTCCAATAACACAGCATTAAACAACAATTTGAATGTTACCGGGGTGGATGCCCGGAACTGCGGATTAAATGATGAGAGCACAATCTGACCTTTTCCCTTTTTTATCCATACCAGGGCGGATTCCCTTTTCAGCAGTTCTTCCTTTTGAGCGAATCCGCTTATCAGAATATCGTCTTCAGGAAAGGTGGCTATCACTCGCCGATCCATGTCGAGGCCGGGAATGGATGTGCGGAAAACCGGTGTACCCCGGTGAAAAACCCCGCATTGCTCCGGCATTCCCCATGCCAGCGGATGGTCGTTCCGGAAATTTAACCGCAACAACGAGCCGGGAACATACAAACCCTGCGATGTCAGGTTTTTCCCGATATCACTCATCGGCAGCATAAACTCTTCCTTGTTTTCATCGTCTTTTTCACCTATGGAAATAGCTCCCAAAAACAGTTCGGTTGCCGGTCCCCACGCCATAATTTTACCTCCGTTATTTACAAATTTCATCAGGTTTTCGAACCCTTTCTTTTCCATCCCTTTGGCAAATTCAGGCGGATAGTTGGAAGGAACAGGCTTGCCATCGCGTTCCGGTTTTCCGGTCATATAAATGGATTTCGACCTGTCGGTAAAAATGAGCACATCGAAATCGCGCTGCAGGTTTACGGTTTGCAGATTCTCTGGCCGCAAAACGGTGTAAGGAATATGATATTCATCGAACAGATAGCGGGTCCAGCCGCCGTCCATGTCGTGTTGCCAGGTTTCCACAACGCCCACCCGCGGTAATTTTAACATAACGGTTTCTGCTTTGGGTTTTTCATTCAAAAAAACAGGGCTGACATTTATTTTTTCATTCACCCCGCTGAATTTATCATTTACAGGAACAAGAAAACTTCCGGCTGGATAAGATTTTCCGTTCACAGAGAAAACTTCTGTTGCGCGTTCCACCTCCAGCTTTTCTTTCAGGGCAATAAAAGCCGCTTTGTAGCTTTCGTTGTTCGAAGACGAAAACAGCGCCCATGCTGATATTTCGTCAGGTTCGGTTTTCAGGCTAAATGGAATGGTTAACCGTTCAAGCTTGTTTTCCAATCCGGTAAGTGGTGTGTTTATTTCCACTGCATCCACTCCTTTGTGCAGTGGTAACGACCAAGAGGTTATATCGTAAGGCCGAATCAGTTCACCGCCTGCAGTGTAGTACCGGGCAGGAAATTTTTGTTTTTCCAGAACTTCCTTTATAAATGCGCGATAAGGCTGGGCGAGCGGTACTACCACATCGCCTGTTTTAAAAATGCGGTCGTTCCAAACCACATCTTCTTTTAGTCGATAAGTATTCACTCCGTGCCTGTGCAACAAGTTCACCAAATCAACCATTTCACTTAAATCGTGCTGCTTTTGCGGTAGGATGTAGTAAAAAGGCGCTTCTTCTTTTCCGCGTTTAATTTCGCGCCGGGTAACATCGTTACGGAACTGAAGAATTTCATTTTTATGAATGGCGGATGTATGCAAATTGGCCAGGTTGTTTTCCATTTCGTAACTGAGAATATCAGAAAGCCTCCACCAGCCGCCTTCCCAGGGTTCGGGCATGTTTATGCTGATGTCGTAACTGCCCAGTCCTTTGCCGGTAGTACGCAATTCGTTGGATTCAATATAAATGGGGGTGGCAATTTGTACGCTGGCTGCCTCCGAGAGCATCCCAATAACGCCTTTCCAGATTGAAGTTGTGGTTGCGCCTGGCCAGTAATCGTCGAACAGGTAATTTACGGAAACACTTTTCATCCCTTTCTCAGTCATCTGTTTAAGTGCCCGCGAACCATAAACACGGGACCAGTTCCAGATACCTGCATCCACGTTTTCGGCAATGGGGTCGTGGGGCGGCGACACGTAAAATCGCGGACCGGTGGATCCCATCTGATGCCGTTCAATCATGGCCTGCGGGAACCATTTGGTAGAATAAGTTTCGGCCACAGCCTGGTTTTCGCTTTGACTGAGAGTAACAAAATCGCGGTTAATATTGTGCCCCACATATTTGTGGTAAACGCCCGGCATACTGCTTGTTTCGAGCGGTGTTCCCTTGTGTTTGTTGTAGTGTTCCACAATCATGTTCATGCCGTCGGGATTGTGCGGAATAAACATGGCCACGGTGTTTTCGAGGATAAGTTCCCGGCGGGGATCATTCCCGGCAATCAGTTCATACACCACAAGCGGAAAAGCCTGTGCCGGCCCAACCTCGCTGGCGTGCATGCTCAGTGTGGAGAGAAAAAACACTTTCCCTTTTTCGAACAAGTCTTCACGGCTGGATCCCGACGGAATCTCATCCAACGCCAGTTGGCGGTTTATCTGGCGCAATGATTCAAGGTTGCGAATATTTTCTTCCGACGAAACGAAAACGATATACATAGGCCGTCCCATTTCGGTTTTGCCAATCTCTTCAATGTGCACCATGGGCGAAGCTTCATCCAGCTTTCTCATGTAATCCATCATATCTTCATACAGAAAAAGCATCCGGTCGTCGCCAGGTGTAAATCCGAAATGTTCTTTGGGTGTGGAAATCTGTGCATTTACCGCAAATAAAAGAAAAATGGATAAACCCAGCGAGGTCAACACTTTTTTGAAAGGGAAATGATTATTCATAAAAAACGTTTTTTAAAAAATAGAAATGAAACAACTATCTCAAAATAAAACTGAATTCAAATCAATCTAAATTATTGTACATATTTTTCATTACATCAATTTTTTCTTCATCCTCAGCCATCGCCCGGGTGGTGAACATCATTACCCCACTTGATTTTGAAGTGAGTCCACCTTTCAGCACAGTTTCAAATTCAGACGCAGAAACGGTGTAGGGATTGTTGTAGGCCTGCACAATGGGCCACACTTTTGGAAAACCCTGGTTCTCGATGTTCATTCTGCTGCAAAACCAGCCAATGTTTTCTTCCACCCAGGCTGGCTCGCGCCCCATGCGTGCATGGTAAACCATAGGGGAAAACACATCGAAAAAATCGCGCAGCAGGTCGTAGTCAAGACCGAGAATTCTCCGCCGGGCTCCGTCAAATTCCCCATCGGTCCATGGACAATGGTAAATTCCAAGTAAAATACCCGGTTTCACTTCGTTTATAATATTTCTTATTTCAACCGCCCAGTCCAAAATAACCTTGCAACGCCAGTCGCGCCATTCCGGGTCAAGATTTTCCAAAATATACTGCGCTTTTTCAGGAGTGGTTCCTTCGGAAATTTCAAATCCTGTATCCTTTGAAAACGATGTGAGGCAGTTATCGCAAAAACAGGTTTCGGGCAAAATAGGTTCGGGCTCTTCAAACTGGGCATGCCAGTGCACATAATCCATCCAAACCCCGTCAATATCAAATTCAGAAAGCAGCCCGCGCAACTGGTTAAAACGGTATTGCCTGAATCCCGGTTCTGTGGGACAAACACCCATAAACCACGAAGCAGCCTCAACCTGCTCCCCTTTTTCGTTAATTGCCCAGGCTTCAGGATGTTCCTCCACATAATTTTTTCCATTCAAAGTAGCGAACTCGGCAAACACGTTCATGCCTTCAGTACGGGCCCGATCCATCATTTCCTTGTTAATGGAACCGCTGTGCACAAAAATGGAATTTATTCCCAGTTCAGTCAGAATATAACCTTTATCCCAAAAAGGTTGTGGATGCCCGTAAACGCCTTTTATTTCGATGACCTTTTTCGGTTCCTGCGTACAGGAAACAAGTAAGCCGATAAAAAAGTAAATCAGCATTTTTTTTAAATGAAACTCATAATTTTTTGACATACAGCAGAATTTTAACGAATTCTAAAAATAAAAAATGTATTTGACACAAATTAAAAAATTCATTTTTTATTTTAAACCCAATAACACATAAGTTAATAAAATCAAATTTATTCACCACTAATGCAACAAAATACTTAAAAAAAAGACAAAATGATAACGAACCATTTGTGTTATTAACAACTGATGTTTCAAAATTAATCGCTTCCACGCCTTGGATTTTAATGTGAAAGTTTTATATTCGACGAATTAAATCAAGCGACGT
Source organism: Mariniphaga sp. (assembly GCA_019429205.1). Taxonomy (GTDB): domain Bacteria; phylum Bacteroidota; class Bacteroidia; order Bacteroidales; family Prolixibacteraceae; genus Mariniphaga. The sequence goes on from JAHYIT010000075.1 coordinate 5,452, forward strand.
ATTTACTTTTTCTCAAAAAAAGAAAAGAATTGGATGAAAAAACAAAGATTTTTTGCACTGTTGGTATTTCTGTTTTTTGTTTTGCTTACTACTACTAATCAACGCATTTCATCATCTCCCGATATTTATTATGAACCACCTGAAAAACAGCTCCTGCAATCGGAGAAAGAGTTGCTTGAAATGGAAGGTCTTTTAGGGGAATATGAGACCTGGTTAACAGAACAGATTTCGGAATCGGGAACAGTTGGCGCTGCAATAGCCATTATTTATAAAGACCAGATTGCCTTGTTGAAATGTTTTGGAACCCAGAAAGCAGGAACTGCCGATTCCATTGATGAACATACTATTTTCAGGCTGGCTTCGGTATCAAAACCGGTTACAGGAGTTTTGTCCGGAATTCTGGCACAGGAAAAAGTGCTCGATTTCGATGAGCGGGTGACCGAAACTTTACCGGACTTCAGACTGGCAAATTCCGGCAGCACCAGCCATCTTACCATCCGCAACCTCCTGAGCCATACCACAGGACTTGTTCCCCATGCTTATGACGACCTGGTAGAAGGACATGTACCTTTTGGCACTATTTACAGCAGGTTAAAACAGGCAGGTATTTCTGCTCCGCCCGGACAAATTTATGGTTACCAGAATGTCATGTTCAGCCTGGTTGATACCATTCTTGCCGTTAAAACTTCGAAAAATTACAGGGAACTGGTTAAAGAAAAACTATTCGATCCGCTTGGCATGAATGATGCTTCCACTGATTTTCAAAGTTTCAGGGATAATCCGAACAAAGCATATCCTCATTCAGGAGGGAAAGGATATTACAGGCCAATCAGATTAAATGACAGGTATTATTCCACCTCTCCGGCTGCCGGAATTAATGCCAGTATTTCTGATATGGCTCAATTTCTGCTTGCATTGCTCGACGAAGAGAAGCCGTTGCTGTCAGAAGAAATCAGTAAAACATTATTTGAACCCCAGATTGTAACCCACCTCCGTAGTGGCTATTTCAGATACTGGGACCGTGTGGACTCAAAAAACTATGGATTAGGCTGGCGGCTGGTTGATTATAAAAACAGAAATATTGCTTACCATGGTGGCTACGTTCATGGCTATAAAGCAGAAATTGCATTGTGCCAGAAGGATGGTATTGGCATTGTTTATCTTACCAACTCGCCAAACAGTGTGGCCTCGCAAAGTATTCCGGTTTTTCTGAACGCCTTTTTCGACCATAAAGACAATAAAACAATTATGGCCGAAACAGAAATCTCAACTGAAGAACATCTGAAAATTCTGGGGAGTTAATCCATTTTTTTTATCTTTAGGACTTCAACAATAATAGAGGTCTCATGAAACTGAAATATTTTTTCATTGCCTTTCTAATTTCCGGTTGTTCGTCAACTCAGGCACAATTTCCAGAGGTAGAGAACAATACCGACCGGAAGGTTAAAGCTTTTCTGGAAGAAAATGTAAACAACTGGCGTGATATGAACGTGCCTCTCTCCGATGGAAAAATTCTTTATGATTTGATTGTTAAAAATGGGCACACCCGTGCTGTGGAAATAGGAACTTCCACTGGTCATTCAGCCATTTGGATTGCCTGGGCACTCAGCAAAACCGGCGGAAAACTGATTACCATTGAAATTGACAAGGAGCGTTACGTGCAGGCCAAAGCCAATTTCAAAAAAGCCGGCGTAGAAAAATACATCGACGCACGCCTTGCCGATGCGCATGAACTGGTTCCACAACTTCCCGGAAAATACGATTTTGTTTTCAGCGATGCAGATAAATACTGGTATAAAAATTATTTTGTTGATATTGATCCAAAACTTGCAGTAGGAGGTTGTTTCACTGCACACAATACATCCATGCGTGATTCAGGTATCCGCGAGTTTCTGGAATATGTTGAAGGATTGAGCAACTACGAAACGACTTATGCCAAAAACAGCCGTTCGGGAATTTCAATTAGTTGCAAAAAAGCCGATAAACCTTTACGAAATTGAACCAGCCGGATAATAAACTGGAGCGAAAACTGGGCTTATTCCCGGTTACCAACATTGTGGTGGCCAACATTATTGGCGCTGGTATTTTTACCACCACCGGCTATTTAATGGACTTTTTGGGAAATCCCATCCTCATGTTATCTCTTTGGCTAATTGGCGGAGTTATTGCCTTATGTGGTGCACTTGCTTTTGGCGAACTGGGTGCTGCTTTCCCCGAGGCTGGCGGCGAATATACTTTTATTTCGAAATTGTTTCACCCCATGCTGGGCTTTTTAAGTGGCTGGCTTTCACTCATTGTTGGTTTTTCTGCACCCATTGCCGCTTCGGCCATTGGTTTCAGCAGGTATTTCATCTGGGCTTTCCCCGATTTCCAGTCGTGGTTTCTGTTTGATCAGATTATGAGCCCCGAAATGTTTAGCCGCCTGCTGGCGATAGTAGTAATCTTAACTTTTTCACTGCTTCATGCCCGTGGCGTGGTGCTGGGTGCAAAAGTTCAAAACTGGCTTACCATTTTGAAGGTGGTTTTGGTGGCCGGTCTCATTATTGCCGGTTTTGCCTTGGGAAAGGGCGATTTTCAGCATCTGAAACCAGCAACAAATCAAAACTTTAACTTCGATTTTACCGGATGGAAATCCATGGGACTTTCGCTTATGTTCATCATGTTTGCCTACAGCGGTTGGAATTCGGCTACTTACATTGGGTCTGAAATAAAAAATCCGCTAAGAGTGATTCCCCGGTCGCTGCTTATTTCCACCGGAATTGTTACCTTTCTGTATCTGCTGCTGAACCTGTTTTTTGTGTATGCCATACCCCCCGAAAAAATGGCCGGAGAGCCCGAGATTGGCGGGGTGGCTGCAAATCTGGCTTTCGGCGATTTTGCCGGAACCATAATTTCACTACTCATTTCGTTTGCCTTGTTTTCTTCACTCAGCGCGTTTATCATTTTAGGGCCACGTGTTTACTACTCCATGGCCCGCGATGGCTATTTTTTCAAATGGGTTTCGGAGGTTCATCCGCAGTTTAAAGTACCTCAAAATGCACTGATTCTTCAAAGCGGCATTGCCATCATTCTGGTTATGTCGGGCACTTTTGAACAAATTCTGGCTTACATGGGATTTTCTCTTGGAATTTTTCCCATCCTGGCAGTACTCGGGGTATTCAAACTAAGAATGACAGGTCAAAGTAAATTGAAACTTCCGGGTTATCCGGTGGCACATATCTTTTTCATTCTGATAAGCTTGGCCATTTTGGTTTTGGCTTATTTTGAGCGCCCATGGGAATCAACCATCGCAATTCTGACTGCACTTTCAGGGATACCGGTTTTTTACTGGTTCAAAATGAAAAAAGGAAAACTACCCGGCGCCTGAAATATTTTCCTGCAACATCGTATCAATTTGCGCCCGTGTATTTTGTTGAAGAATTTTATAATCGCTTTTGGTCAGCGGTTTCCCGTAACGAATTGTAACGCGTGTAACCGGTTTTCCCATTTGCCTGAAAAAATGGCCTACAAATGTGTCATCATCCACCCAGGCATCGTTTTCGTCTACAAAATGAATCGCCATAGGGATAACCGGAATACCGGAATCAGCAGCAATTTTAAAGCTGCCGTTTTTAAAAGGTTTGGTCAGCGGGCCCTTAAACGAAGTGCCTTCTGGAAAAAGTGCAACGGGAATTCCTTTGTTAACTGAAACTTTTATTTTATTCATAGTGGCAATGAGACTTTGCAGTTCGTTGCGCGAAACAAAAATAGTGTTGGTTAATCGGGCGCCAATTTTCATAAACGGCCATCTTTTTATCTCGGCTTTTGCTATAAAAGCTGCGGGGGTGAGCGCTGCCACAATAAAAATATCGAGGTAACCACGGTGGTTGGGCATCAGAATAAAATGCGAATTTTCGGGGATTTGGTTTCTTTTGATTTTTATTCCGCAAACGAATAAAATACTTTTTCCCCAGGTACGCATTGACCAGTTTTGCAACTTTCTGCTGAACCCGAACATTTTCAGCCAAATCCATCCAATAAAAACCACAGATGCGGAAACGACCAGGATAAACAACAGCCTGAAAAAAGCCATCGGAGAAAGTAAAATGATTCGTGCGGTTTTCATTCTGCAAATATTATTAAAAAAAGGATTCCCGGTGAAAAGGAGACCCTTTTTGAACTAAATTTTCTGAAATTGTATAATTGAAGGATTTTACCTTTATTCCTTTTTAAAAAGCGCTTGTTGAACTGAAAAGGAGAATGTCTGGTTTTTCAGGTTTATGGATCCCATGTAATTTCAATTGGGTTTAAAAATTACGTTTCAAACATAAGTACGAAAAGTGTTAACCCAACTTAAAGCATTTAAACTTTTGTTAAGTAAAATTTATGGATGTTAAAACCATTAAATAATGTAAACCGGGAAAAATTAAATTTAGGCATGTTAAAGTATTCTACCGGCCGGTAGAAATTGTATATTTGTCTATTAATACAACTATAATTGCAAATGAATCCACTTTCTGAAATATTTGGTTTTCCAATTGAGAACGATTCGACTAAAGCACAACGATACCGAAAACAAAAACTTTGCCCGTTTAATAATAAAGTGCCAAATTGCACAAAAGATAAAGCAAATAACCCATTGGGCGTATGTAGCATTTGGCATGGAAATATTCCGGTTATAACTTGTCCTGTCAGGTTTAGGGAAGAATGGATAATCATAGAAAATGCCGCAAGGTTTGCATTTGGGGAAGAGGCAACATGGACCTCATTATCTGAAATTAAACTGGTTGATAAAAACGGTCAGTCAGCGGGAAATATTGATTTTGTTCTGGTTGCATATAACGAAAAAGGGAAATTGACAGATTTTGCTTCATTGGAAGTTCAGGGTGTTTATATTTCCGGCAATCTCAGAAATCCCTTTGAAAAATATTTGGAGAACCCTGTGAAAGAATTTAATTGGCCCGGGGGATACAATTATCCAAAACCCGATTATTTATCATCTTCAAGGAAAAGACTAATTCCTCAAATGTTGTACAAGGGTGGTATTTTTAAGCATTGGGAAAAAAAGCAAACCGTTGCTATGCAGAAATCTTTTTTTGAAACACTTCCATCCCTTCCGCAAACTACCAAAGATAAAGCAGATATTGCCTGGTTTCTTTTTGATTTGGTTTTTGATGATGGTAAAGCGATGAATACTTTAGTTTTAAACGAAATCATTTATACTGAATTCGAACCTGCATTATTAAAGGTTACCACTCCAGTGCCAGGAGATATTTCCAACTTCACGGAAATTCTTCAGAACAAACTTGAAGAACATCTCGATAATAATTCTCCTGATGCACCATCATTAACAGATTTAGTTAGTCAATAAAATGGAAGAACAGCTAACATTGTTTGAAAAAGAAAAAGAAAAAATAAAGCAACAAAAAGTTGTCAATGTTGCCTCTGTTCCACACAGGAGTCCGTTTCGTTATCCTGGTGGAAAAACCTGGCTGATTCCGGTTGTAAGAAAATGGTTGAAACAAGGAAATATTCCCAATGAATTATGCGAACCTTTTGCAGGAGGAGGAATTGTTGGTTTAACCGCTGCTTTTGAAAAGCTTGCCCAATCAATTCTTATGATTGAATTAGATGAAGAAGTGGCTGCTGTTTGGGATGTTATTATTAACGGTGACGGAGAAAAATTTGCAAAAACTATATATGGTTTCGACTTAACTACAGAGAATGCTATTAAAATTTTAAAAAAAGAGCATAAAACATCAGAAGAATTGGCTTTTAGCACAATTATTAAAAACCGGATTTTTCATGGTGGTATAATTACTAAAGGCTCGGGATTAATAAAAAATGGAGAAAATGGGAAAGGTATCAAATCCCGTTGGTATGCCAAAACGCTTCATGACAGAATTATTGCAATAAGCCATGTTAGAAAAAGAATTAGCTTTATGCAAGGTGACGCTTTTGAAATATTGGAATCAAAAATAAATGATGAGGATTCTTTCTTTTTTATAGACCCACCTTATACAAAGGCTGGTAAACGTCTTTATACTTATTATGAAATCGACCATGATAACCTTTTCAAATTAACTTCTAAACTAAAAGGTAAATTTATGCTCACTTACGATGATACTTCTGAAATAAGAGAATTGGCTAAAAAATACAAACTTGATTTCCGAACTATTCCAATGAAAACAACCCATCATATCCAAAAGAATGAGCTTATTATTTCAGATAATTTTGATTGGTGGGACTAATCAATCTATACCCGAACAAACCACCAACTCAAAAGCTCCTTTGGCAAAAAAGACTTTATGTTGAATGGTAAGGTTATTTTCGGCAAGAATGTTTTTCAATCCTCCTGCCCGATAAAAATGCCTGAAATTTTGGTGATGTTCGCGCCCGGCAAAAAACTCAGCCACACGGCTGCCCCAACCGGTTATATTTTGTGGCAATGGAACAGCATAATCTACAATTATGATTTGATGTGCCACCCGTTTCATTTCGCCTAAAATGGACTTATAGTTTCCGGGTGGAAACTGATGAAGCGCCATGGTTATGATGCCCATATCAAATTGCTTGTCGGTAAATTTCCAGTTGCCGGTGGCATCGCAAACCCTGAAATGAACGTTGGAAATATTTCGTTTCTCTTTAGTTTGTTCCGCTATGCGAATCATCGATTCAGATAAGTCGATACCTGTTACTTCTTTTGCAGAAGACGCCAGCTCAAACACCTGGGCGCCGGTGCCGCAGGCCACATCCAAAATTTTTTTTCCTTCAGGAATTTCCCTGTTCACCTTTTTTCGCATTCCTGCCAGCACCGGATCGATAACTGTGCTGTAAAATAATCCTGATTCAACCATTATATTTTTTAGTTTTGAACTTTAAATCATAATTAAAAAACTGATAGCACTAAATATTGTTTTACAAGCATATCAATAAAAATTATAATGAAGAAATATTCGATAGTACTTTTGTTTTTATTTTTTGTTTTTACGGCATTTAAAACCAACAAACCTGTTTATCTGCTTTTTAACGAAAAAGGGAAAAAGGTGAAATACGAAAAAATGGTCAGACAAATGGAAGAAGCTGACATTGTTTTGTTTGGCGAACTGCATAACAATGCCATTGCCCACTGGCTGCAACTGGAACTCACCAAAAATTTGTATGAGTTGAAAGATTCGAACCTGATGTTGGGAGCCGAAATGTTTGAAAGCGACAACCAGCTTATTCTGGATGAATACTTTGGCGGACTCATTTCACAAACCCGCTTTGAGGCCGAAGTGCGTTTGTGGAACAATTACAAAACCGATTACAAACCGCTGGTGGAGTTTGCACGCGAAAACGAACTCCGGTTTGTGGCTACCAATATTCCGCGCCGGTATGCCTCGCTGGTTAACTCCAAAGGTTTTGAAGGACTGGAAGAACTTTCTGACGAAGCCAAAACGTTTTTGCCGCCGTTGCCGGTGCTTTACGATCCCGAACTGCCCGCTTACAAAAACATGCTGAACATGGAAGGAATGGGCAGCCACGTGAATGAAAACTTTCCAAAAGCACAGGCCATTAAAGATGCCACCATGGCGCATTTTATTCTGGAGAACTGGCAGCCGGGAAAATTACTGATTCATTACCATGGCGCTTACCACTCCGATAATTTTGAAGGCATTTACTGGTATCTGAAACAACAAAATCCTGATTTAAATATTGTTACCATTACCACTGTTTCGCAGAAAGACATTTCTGAACTCACTGAAAAGAATACCGGAAAAGCCGATTTTACCATTTGTGTGGATGAAGATATGACCACTACTTACTAATTTATCAACGATAAAATCCCTTTTTTTCAATATACTCCCATACTTTTGGAGGCAGAAAATGCCGTACATCTTTTCCTTTTTTTATGGCTTTACGGATGAAGGAAGAGGAGATTTCCATTTGCGGGGCATTTTCGGCTACAACAATGTTTTTATGCTGCATTGCTTTTGATTTATCGAACCCCGGACGCGGATACACAATTACACCGTAATTTTCCACAATGATTTCAAAGTTTTTCCATTTATGAAAATTTTCGAGGTTATCGGACCCCATCAGAATTTTGAAGTGCCTTTTCGGGTTGCGCTCTTTCAGGTAAGCCAGCGTATCCACTGTGTAGCTGGGCTTGGGCAGGTAAAATTCAATATCGGAAACCTGCAGCCGGTCGTCGCCTTCAACGGCCATTTGCATCATTTCCAACCGGTCATAATCGTTCAGCAGGTTTGCCTTTTGTTTGTGTGGATTTTGAGGTGTAACTATAAACCAGAATTCATCCAAACCGGCAAATTCCACCATGTAGTTCGCAATGGCCAAATGTCCGATGTGCACCGGATTAAACGACCCAAAATACAATCCGACTTCTTTTTGGGGCAAGGTTTTGGATGATGGTTGTTTCATATTCTAAATCTTTCGTTCACAACGAACAATTTAGCTTAAAATCTTTCGCTGACAACAAACAATTTTTCAAATTTTATCATTCTCATTTTTTCCTGAAAGAAAACCGGCAACCACCTTTTCAGCTTCAATTAAAGCTTTGGGCAAATCATCGTTTACGATAATCACGTCAAACTTTTTGGCAAATTCCAGTTCCTTTTCTGCTTTTGCAATGCGTATCTTAATTTTTTCTTCCGATTCGGTGGAACGGTTTCGCAGGCGATTTTTTAATTCATCAACTGACGGAGGTTGTACAAATACAGCCAGCGCTTCGTTACCGTAAAATTTTTTGATGTTTGATCCACCCACCACATCTACATCGAAAATAACATTTTTACCGGCAACCCAAATGCGTTCCACTTCGCTTTTCAGGGTTCCGTAAAAAATGCCGTTGTAAACTTCCTCCCACTCCAGAAATTCATTATTTTCAATTTTTTTTCGAAAATTACTTTCAGAAAGAAAATAATATTCTTTTCCATGCACTTCTCCCGGCCTGGGTTTTCGGCTGGTGGCCGAAACTGAAAACTCAAGTCCGAAATTCTGCTGGAGCAGGTGCTTAACAATGGTAGTTTTGCCAGCTCCTGAAGGAGCTGAGATTATGATTAGTTTACCTTTCATTACATTTGAATATGTTTTTTGATTTCCGATAAAAAACCAGAAACCTGTTCAATTAAAGGGGTAACCTGATCTTCTTTAAAATCAAACATGTCGCCATAATCGCCTTTCTGTCGAAAGTCAGATAATTGAGAATACAAAGTTCCATATTCCATGTCAATTTTATTCGTTTTGATAAAATGAAGGCTAAACTGATTCAATGTTCCTCTGTGCGTGTTGGCTTTAATCTTATTCTTCAGCAATAAAGCCGTAACAGCATAAAAACAAGCATAATAAAGCCGGTTTACGATTGTATTCCAACTTTTCTTCTGAACCAGAAAGATAGCCTCATCATAAGCTTCGTCAGCTCTTTTTAACCTGTAATTTATGTAATCTTCAATGTTGTTCATTTCAATTTTCTTCCTTCTTTAACAACATTTTCGTAAAGCGGAGATTTTGTAAGTTTCTCACTCCAATATTTTTTGGGATAGATTAAAATTGAGATAACTTGCCCGGATTCCAGTGATAATTTATAAATATCGCGTCTGAATTTATTATCCAATTCGTTGGTAAACTCCGGGGCATCTACTAAAATTAAAATATCCCAGTCGGAATCAGCTTTGTAATCGCCCCTTGCGCGGGAACCGAACAGATAAGCCTCAGCACTTGGGTCTTTACTAAAAATTGTTTGTGCAATTTTATTTTGAAGTTCTCTCTCGTTCATAATAAAATGTTTTTCCTAATCAAAGATACAATGATTAACCCATTTATCGAAACTTACACCTTTACCGATTATCTACAATACATTCAACAACTGTTCCTTAATTCGTTCCAGGTGGTCTTTCATTTGCACCACAATTCGTTGAATATTGGGTTCGTATGCTTTGGAACCGAGGGTATTTATTTCGCGGCCCATTTCCTGTGAGATGAAGGCCAGTTTTTTGCCGCCGGATTCAGGGAGCTTAAGGGTTTCCATGAAATAGGTGCAGTGGTTTTCCAGCCGCACTTTTTCTTCATTCATGTCCATTTTATCCAGGTAATACACCAGCTCCTGCTCAAACCGGTTTTTGTCCACACTACCATTTAGGTTCAACTTTTCGAGATTTTCTGTGAGGCGCTTTTTCACCGTTTCCATACGCTGTTCCTCGAAAGGAGAAATTTGCTGAAGTAATTCCCTGATGTTTTCCGTATTCGCAATAATGTCTGCTTCCAGCGCCTTTCCTTCCCTGTTTCTAAAATCATCAATGTCTTCCAGCGCTTTTCTGAGGTGCAGCAAAATAACCTGCCACTCTTCTTCGTCCAATGTTTCGTATTCAGTTTTAACCACATCGGGCAGTCGAAGTATGGCCTGCATGATAGTCTGATCGGTTGACAGACCAAGTTCATCATTTATTTTTTTCAGGCTTTCGAAATATCCTTTTAAAATAGGCTCGTTTATTTTACTGCTGGAATCTTCGCCGTGGTTTTCCACATAAATGTTTATATCAACCTTCCCACGCACCAGTTTTTCTGCCAGTTCTTTCCTGATTTCAATTTCCTTTTCGCGGTAAACCGAAGGAATGCGCGCGTTAATGTCAATTTGTTTGCTGTTAAGCGCTTTTAATTCGAGGGTGATTTTTTTGTTGTTCACTTCCAATTCGGCTTTACCAAAGCCCGTCATCGATTTTATCATAGAATCCAAAATTTTTGCGAATTTACGCTTTTTATGTGATAACACCCGAACCAATCAATTCATCATCCAGGTACCATGCGGCAAACTGTCCGGAGGTAATTCCCCGTTGTTCGTTCTCAAACAGAATATAAACACCTTCATCCTTTATATGCAACGTGCCTTTTTCCAGCGGCTGGCGGTACCGTATTCGAATGTCAAATTCTTTTTTATCTCCGGATTCCATTTTCATGTCGGGTCGAATCCAATGCACATCTTCCCGGGCAATAAAAAGCCCGGGGCGGAAAAGTCCGGGATGCTCCTGCCCTTCTCCCACAAATACAATGTTTCGCTGCACATCGGTCCCAAGCACAAACAGCGGCTCTTTGTGTCCGCCAATATTCAGGCCTTTCCGCTGGCCTATTGTATAAAAATGAGCGCCCTGGTGTTCGCCAATAACCTTTCCGTTCCAGGGTTTGTAAGGAAACGGAAAACAGATTTTCCTGAAATTCTCTTCTGGGATGTCCACATTTTTTTTCTTTGCTATAAAAGCCGCCGGAATTTCAATTACATTGCCGGTTTTGGGCTGCAGTTGCTGCTGCAGGAAGGTTGGCAAATCCACTTTCCCCACAAAGCAAATCCCCTGAGAATCTTTGCGTTCAGCAGTTGGCAGATTTTGTTCACGGGCTATTTCGCGTACCTGCGGTTTGGTGAGGTGGCCAATTGGGAAAAGTGCTTTTGACAGTTGTTCCTGGTTAAGCTGGCACAAAAAATAGCTTTGGTCTTTATTCAGGTCTTGCCCTGCCAGCAACCGGTGGATGGTTTGTCCGTTCACCTCGGTGGAATCTTTCCGGCAATAATGACCGGTAGCCACAAAATCGGCATTAAATTTCAGGGCTTCTACCATAAAAGTATCAAATTTAATTTCGCGGTTGCAAAGCACATCGGGGTTTGGCGTGCGTCCTGCCTGGTATTCGGCAAACATATAATCCACCACCCGTCGTTTGTATTCCGCGCTCAAATCGACAATATGAAATGGAATGTCCAGTTTTTTGGCTACCATATTGGCAATCAGTGCATCCTCTTCCCAGGTGCAGGCACTGGTCACCGCCCCTACCCGTTCGTGCCAGTTCACCATAAACAATGCCACCAGGTTGTGCCCCTGCTGTTTTAAAAGGAATGCAGCCACACTGGAATCCACTCCGCCCGAAAGTCCAATAACTACCCTGCTCATAGGCTACAAAAGTAGGAAGTAATTTATTTTTTTTGATACATTTACAGCTTTAAAAATTATAAATTCTGAAAGAAGTGAACATTCAAATACGTTTTAAAACACTTGCATTTCTACTGTTTTATTTGATTTCCATCCATGGAAATTTATTTGCGGAAGAACCTCCAAAACCCACAGAACCAGACTTTTTATTGATGGCCAATGACCAATGGGTGAATAAAAAAATGGAGCAAATGACCCTCGACGAAAAAATTGCCCAGTTGATGATGATAACGGTTTACCCAAGGCAGAGTGAGGCTGCAAAAAACAGCATGATCAATTTAATTCAACATTTTAAACCCGGCGGCATTCTTGTTATGCAGGGCAGTCCGGTGAAAACAACCCGGTGGATTAATGAGTTTCAGGAAAATTCAGCAATTCCGCTAATGGTAGCCATTGATGGTGAATGGGGATTATCCATGCGCATAGACAGCACCATCCAGTACCCTTATGCACAAACTGTTGGCGCCATTCAGGATTCTACTTTCATTTACCAGATGGGACTCGATTTTGCCCGGCAAATGAAACAGATGGGCATCCACATGAACTTTGCACCGGTTGCTGATGTGAGTACCACTCCGCAAAATCCGGTTATCAATTTTCGTTCGTTTGGTGAAGACAAAATCAATGTTTCCCGGAAAGCAGGCTGGGTTGCGCTTGGCATGCAGGATGCCGGCGTGATTCCCGTCGCGAAACATTTTCCGGGGCATGGCGATACCGAAACAGATTCACATCATGCGCTGCCACTTGTAAATCACTCGAAAGATCGCCTTGATTTTGTGGAGAGTTTTCCTTTCCGATATTTGACCGAAATGGGGATTATGGGTATCATGTCGGCACATCTGGAAGTGCCGGCCCTTGACGATTCAGGAACGCCTTCTTCGTTATCAAATAAAATAATTGACGGTTATTTGCGCAGCGAAATTGGTTTCCAGGGACTGGTGATTACCGATGCCATGAATATGAAAGGTGTGCAGACCGGAAAAGGAAATGCGGAACTGGAAGCGCTGAAAGCCGGAAACGACATGGTGGAATTTGTGCCGGACATCGGGAAAGCCATTGCCTCGGTAAAAAATGCACTCACAAGCGGGGAAATCTCCTTGGAAGAAATAGAAACCAAATGCCGCAGAGTGTTGGCTGCCAAACGCTGGGCCGGATTGCATATATATCAGCCTGCCGATTTAAAAAACCTGACTGCACGGCTAAACTCGCCTTATTTTGAAGTTACCAATCGGAAGCTTATAAAAAGTTCGATGACTGTTTTGGCCAACCAGGATGTGCTGCCTGTGCAGGATTTGGCCAACCTGAAAATTGCATCGGTGATGATTGGCGCCGAACATATTTCTCCCTTTCAGAACATGCTGGATAAATACACGCAGGTGGACCATTTCGTTTTGAGTAAAAATACTTCGGCACGCGAAATGATCAATCTGCGCCTTAAATTAGACAATTACAACCTGGTGATTACCGGAATTCAGGGAATTAACCTTTATCCTTCGGGAAGCTACGGCACAACAGAATTGCAGCGAAATGCACTGGCCGATTTTATCAGGGACAACAATGTAATTTCAGTATTTTTTGGCAATGCATACGCACTAAAACACTTTGAAAACATTCACCGGTCAAAAGGATTAATTTTGGCATATCAAAATACCCCGTTAATACAGGAGCTGGCTGCACAACTGGTTTTTGGAGCATTCGATGCCACAGGGAAACTTCCGGTTACTGTTGATAAAAGATTTCAGCTTGCCGATGGTTTAACCGTAAAAAACAGCAAAACATTTTCCTATACCATTCCTGAAGAAGTTGGAATAAACTCGGAAATACTTTCAGGTAAAATTGATTCGCTGGCCAACCTGGGACTTGAAAATAAAGCCTATCCCGGATGCCAGGTTTTAATTGCAAAGGATGGAAATGTAATTTTTCATAAATGTTACGGGTTTCATACCTACGAAAAGGACCAGGAAGTGACGCAGGAAAATATTTATGATTTGGCTTCATTAACCAAAGTTACTGGCGCCTTGCCTGCAATTATGAAACTGGTTGAAGAAAAGAAAATAGATTTGGATAAACCTTTCAGCACATACTGGCCGCCTTTTGCAGGAACCGACAGAGGCCGGTTGCCGGTGCGTGATTTTTTAACCCACCAGGCCTTGCTTCCCGGCTGGATTCCATTTTGGCGCATGGGCCTGGATAAAGACGGAAAACTGAACCGCGAAATTTTTGCTCAACAGCCTTCCGATCATTTTCAGGTTCGCATTTCGGAACATTTATACCTCAACAACAATTTTAAACAACTTATTCTCGACACCATTCGAAATTCAAAATCAATTCCTTCAAAAAGATACGTTTATTCCGACCTGAGCTTTCATATTTTTCCTGAAATAGTTACCAACTTAACGGAATTGCCCTATGAAGAATACATCAAATCAACTTTTTATCGTCCTTTAGGCGCATGGACGTTGACTTACAATCCCTATATGCATTATCCGCTCGACAATATCATTCCAACCGAAAACGACGATTTTTTCAGAAATGAACGGCTGAGAGGATTTGTACATGACGAAGGGGCGGCCATGCTGGGAGGAATTTCGGGAAATGCAGGATTGTTCAGCACTACCAACGATTTGGCCAAAGTTTTTCAAATGTACCTGCAAAAAGGTTATTTTGGAGGAAAACGTTTTATCTCTGAAGAAACTATGAATGAATTTATCCGCAGGCAGTTTCCAAACAGCAAAAACCGGCGGGCACTGGGATTTGACAAACCCCTGGTTGACAACAATAAAAACAGGCTGAAAGATGCCTACCCTGCTGTAAGTGCAAGCAAAAACAGTTTTGGACATACCGGTTATACCGGCATTATGGCCTGGGCCGACCCGGATAACGGAACGTTGTTCATTTTTATGTCGAACCGGGTTCATCCCACGCGCGAAAACCTTCAACTGTTTAACCTGAATATTCGTACTGCCATGCACCAGTCCATTTACGATTGCCTTTGACTTCTTCGTTCCACCGGGTTAAAAAAAGTTAATTATATTATGTAGTTACCGGACTTAACCTGCAAGACTGCAATAGTTTATAACTCAAAGTCAATAAGTTGTAGCAAATAACCATTTAGTTTAAAATTCCGTACAAATGTACCGGATACAATAAGAGAAAAACAGTGATGGATTTAGGTTCTTTTTTCAATATATAATTTTAAATTTACGGTTTCAGACGTATTTTTAAATAATAGTATAATACAAAATAAAATTTTAAGCATTATGGAGAGTAAAATCACATTTAACGAGTTGCGCAAAATTAAAGACAGTTTGCCTGACGGTTCCATTAAAAAAATTGCCAAAGAATTTGACCTCACCGAGGAAACCGTCAGGAATTATTTTGGAGGTGCAAATTACACAAACGGAGCAGCAGTTGGAATCCACATGGAGCCAGGCCCAAACGGCGGTATAGTTCTTCTTGACGATACGGCAATCCTTAACAGGGCGAAAGAACTAATTCATGCAGAAACGGTTTGATTTAAGGGAAATTTTATAGAAATATGAAAAACTGTCCTATATTTATAGGGCAGTTTTTTTTAAATCAAAAAATAAAATCAAAATGAAAAAGTATTTTTTATTCATCAGTGTAATCATTCTTGCGACTTTTTACTCGTGTCAAACCGAAAAGCCCTGGCAACCATTGTTTAATGGCGAAAACCTTGACGGATGGGAAACCTGGGTAGGCCCTCTTGAAGAAGATGGCGATCCTGTTGGACTGAATAACGATCCGTTAAACCTGTTTTCGGTTGTAGAGTTGGAAGGCGAAAATGTTATCCGCATTTCGGGCGAGGTTAATGCTTCGCTTGCAACAAAAGAAGAATTTGAAAACTACCATTTGTCGATGGAACTAAAATGGGGAGTTGAAGTGTTCTCGCGCAGAAACTCTGGCTTGCTTTATCACAGTTACGGCGATTTTGGCGCTGGATTGGGCGTTTGGATGAGCTCACACGAATTGCAGCTTTGGACCGGAAATATGGGTGATTCATATCGAATGGGAAAATCGTATTGCGAAATACCAATGCAAAAAAATGCAGAAGGAAAATATGTTTATACAAAAGGAGCTGAATTGATTCCTTCTATACCTGATACAGAAACCCGAATTGTAGCCAAAAACGGCGATTATGAAAAACCAATAGGCGAGTGGAACACCATAGAACTGTATTGCGTTGGAACAACATCGGTGCACGTGGTAAACGGAAACGTTAATATGGTAAACTACAACTCGGGGAAATACCTTGGCGAAGATAACATCGAACCACTTTCAAAAGGAAAAATCCAATTCCAGTCTGAAGGTGGGGAAGTATATTTAAGGAATATTAAAATAAAACCCATTAAAGAAATTCCGGCTGAAATATTACAATAACCTATAAAATACTTCTTTGATTTTGCAGAAAAAATGAATTCTCTGAAAAAAAAATTCCCCGGCAAAAACTACCAGGGAATCTTCAAATAAAAATCTATGCGAAATTAGTATTTGAATACTTTTCCTCCGGCCATCACCTGTTTGGTTTTTTCGTCGAATGTGGCACGCTGGCCGGTGCGTAGTGCTGCCGTTACCATAATATTGGCTATAGAATGGCTGTAGCCGGCTTCAACC
>JAHYIT010000265.1 GCA_019429205.1 Mariniphaga sp.
CAGGGTTAAAACCATCCGGTGTTTCATGTTGCTTAAAACGCCGATTAAAGACAGGGCTTCTTCCTGTGACAATACCTGCGGGATTTTTTTCTCACGCCGGGGACGTTTTAACCGGAACTCTTCCCACTGGTTGCCCAAAACATCAACCTGGAAAATTTTCCAGGCACTGATTAACTGATTGATTCTTGAAACCGAAGCATCTTTTGAATGAATCAGGTGGTAGGCATAATTTTTTACCTGGTCTTTTGTGATTTTGTCGGGAGAAGTTTTGTAGAAGATGGATAGCTGGGAGATGGAAGTGATGTAACTACAAACTGTCCGTTCACTGTAATTGCGGACGCGCAGTTCCTGGGTCATCCGCTCACGTAATGTTTTTTTTCATTGTAATTAAATTTTAAGTGTATAAAGAGCAACGGGAAAATGACCATCAGGGTTACCGCCAGAGGCGGTTTCGTTCAACTTGTTTATCTGTTCATATTTTCCGAATCCACTGAACACCATTTGTTGGATATGTTCAGATTTTGCCGGTATTTACATCCATACATTTCTGCAGGTAAAAATCCGGATTTCCGCTCCGGCCTTCCGGGGGTAGCATTTAAGTCTTTTTGAATGATTACAATGTCTGGTGCCATGTTCATTCGGTTTTTCTGTTGATATTAGTCATTTTCCTCATAATAATAAGAGTAATCAATTCCTCTCAAAAACATTTCGCGGGTATGGATTTGGTCGGTTAGGGCATTTTTCAGCAACTCTTTCAGGGGGCTGCTGTTTACAGCACTTTTTTTCATTGCGTTCATATAATCCTTTTTGCCGATTTTGCTCCAGTCAACGCATTTTTTCAGGCGTTTTTTAAATATCAAATCCAGCCATATTCGGGTGGTTCTGCCGTTGCCTTCCATAAACGGATGGGCAACGTTCATTTCCACATATTTTTCAACAATTGCATCAAATGTATTTTCGGGCATTTCTTCTATTTTTTTCAATGTGGCGCCTAGGAATTGTGATACTGCAAATTGGAAACCGCCTTTTGAAATGTTTTTTTGCCTAATTTGTCCGGCAAAATCGTATAAGCCGCCAAACAAATAAGCGTGAATTTGTTGTAAGCTTTTGGTAGTACCAATTTCGATTTCATCAAACAAATTACTTTCATAAAGGGTGTATGCTTTTTTCTTGCTCTGTCCGTCAATGCTTTTATCGCTGTATAAAAACCAATCTAAAAATTTCATTGCCCTGTTGTTCGGAAAATGTTTGGCCAAAGCAATAATGCCATCACTATCCAATGTGTCGGTGAGGTATTTTTTACCGTCAGGTGCAGATAACTTCAGTTGGTTAGTGGCACTCACCAACTCGTTTTTTTCTTTTTTGAGTTTTGTTTTTAGGTATTTCCAATAGTTGCGCACTTTGGTGTAATCGGGTTCCTGGTTCAAAATGCCAACAACATCAACCACGCTAAACCACCATTTGGCGTTTTGCTCGTCCCATAAGGCCCGAACCTCGCGGTCGTCAAAAAAACGAATGGATATTTTTTGCTGCCCGTTCATTTTTTTATGGTGTATAAAACTAAACAAACTTTCAAAAAATTACAACCGTGCCGGGCGAAAAAAGCACTTGCACTATTAGTTCGTGTTTCATTGTTTTTTCTCTTTTTTAATTTCTTCCAAAAAATCAATAAAAGCTCTGTTAAATTCTTCAGGATTGTCCTGATTTAAGATATGATTTGCATTTTTAATCCTGACACACTTACTGTTAAGCGAAAGCTCATGCCATTTTCTTGAAGCCTTTTGGATGTAGAGCAATTCTTTTTCACCATAGGTTATCAAAAGAGGTCTTTTTTCCTGTGCCGGATGTTTATCAATCAGGTCATATACCATATCCTTTGTAATCTTTAACGCGAGTTTCTTCCCGGTTTGGCGCATTGAATCAGAGAGATAATTCTGAACCTCTGTATTTTCTGCTCTGTGACGTCCGAACATCCTGTAAAATGTATTTTTGGGAAAAAGGTAAAACATGCCCATCATTAAAGGGACAAACATTTTTGACCAGGAACCAATGTGCCTTTTAAGTTCAATTCCCGGTACGTGAACAGTTGCAGTAACTTTTTCGTGGTATTTAATTAAAAAATGCTGCACTATCATGCTTCCAAGTGATTGACCTACCAATATGGCTTTGCTGACTCCTGTTTCATTCATTAATTTGTTCAAACAACAGGCAGACATTTTGGTGAATCTTTCATTTTGTTCCTTAATTGTAGATCGGCCATGCCCGGGTAAATCCCAAACCAAAACAGAATAGTCTGATTTTATAGCTTCAACTTGCATTTTGAAGGTTTGATGGTCCATCCCAACACCATGCGTAAAAATGACCACAGGCTTCTCTTTTTCCCCTGATAACTCATAATAAATATCCCCGTATTCACTCTTTAATATCGCTTTATTCATATCATTCTGTTTTTTTCTGTTAGCCTTTTATCGCATGGCATACAACTTATTTTTTATCCTTTCATTGTCAAAAATCCCTCCCCCGTCTGCTTATGCCCAATATATTCAAATATTTCCGGCATTTAAACCCATACATTTTTGCAGGTAAAAATCCGGCTTAACGCTCCGGCTTTCCGGGAATATTGGGAAATTCCTGTTGAAAGATTAAAATGTCGGGGGTTTTGCTCATTCGGTTTTTCGGTTGATATTTTCAGGTTCTAAAGCTAAACAAACTTTCAAATATTTACAATCACGCAAGCCGAAATCAGCAATTCCTAAATTAGCAAAAAATTCTAATCCATGATATTTTATTAGAGGAAAGGGCATAATTTTCCCATTCACAGCGTTTTGCCGGATTGCAGGGTTGATATGCACAATTTTTTATACGTTTC
>JAHYIT010000076.1 GCA_019429205.1 Mariniphaga sp.
TTCACCCCGATCTCAAGGGAAGAAATGAGAAAAATCTATTCCGTTATCCAATGGAAATGCTACATTTGAACCTTTAAAGCCAGGCTGAATAAATGGAACTTTCGGTAATTATTGTCAACTACAACGTGAAACACTTTTTGGAGCAGTGCCTGCACTCGGTACTCAAAGCTTCAAAAACGATTTCTTCTGAAATATTCGTGGTTGACAACAATTCGGTGGACGGTTCCACACAGCTTGTGAAAGAAAAGTTTCCGCAGGTTCACCTCATCGAAAACAAGGAAAACGTTGGTTTTTCCAAAGCCAATAACCAGGCCATCCGTTTATCCAAAGGAAAATATATTTTGTTGCTGAATCCGGACACCGTGGTAGAGGAAGACACGTTCATCAAAATTATCCGGTTTATGAATGAGCACCCTGATGCCGGTGGATTAGGGGTAAAAATGATTGACGGTAAAGGCAATTTCCTGCCCGAATCGAAACGCGGACTGCCCACACCATGGGTGGCGTTTTATAAAATGTTCGGATTGTCGAAACTGTTTCCCAAATCGAATAAGTTCGGAAAGTACCACCTCTCATATTTAAGTGAAAATGAAACGCATGAAGTGGAAGTGCTGGCCGGCGCTTTTATGCTGATGCGAAAGGAAACCCTCGATAAAGTGGGATTGCTCGACGAAACGTTTTTTATGTATGGCGAGGACATTGACCTTTCCTACCGGATTACACAAGGCGGATACAAAAACTACTATTTCCCCGAAACCACCATCATCCATTACAAAGGAGAAAGCACCAAAAAAGGATCGCTCAATTACGTGAAAGTGTTTTACAAGGCGATGATTATTTTCGCGCAGAAACATTTTTCGGGAGGAAAAGCAAATGTCTTTTCTTTACTGCTTAATCTTGCCATCTGGTTTCGTGCGTTGCTTTCGGTTTTGCACAGGATAATCGACCGTATCTTTCTGCCGGCGCTCGATGCAATATTCATTTTTGCGGGATTTCTTCTTCTTACTCCCTTATGGGAAAACATACGTTATGAACCAGGTTATTATCCGCCTGATTTTTTGCACTGGGTAGTTCCCGTTTATATCCTTTTCTGGCTGGCAGCTATTTTCTCTTCCGGAGGGTATAAAAAACCGGTGAATCTGCTCCATGTTGCCCGGGGAATTTTATGGGGAACCATTGCCATTTTACTGGCGTATTCGCTGGTTGACGAGGAATACCGGTTTTCCAGGGCTCTGATTTTACTCGGTTCAGTTTGGGCCATTATACTTCTCATTGTTTACAGGCTGGTATTTCATAAAATGAAGTGGAAAGCATTTGGTCTGGATATTAAACGCTCCAAAAAAATTGCCATTGCCGGACATCCTGCCGAAGCAGCGCGTGTTAGGGAAATCCTTCAGCAAACCCTTATTAAATCTGAATTTACCGGATTTATTTCCATCGACGAATCGGACCGGGGCGAACAATACATCGGTTCAATTGGCCAGTTAAACGAAATTGTGCGCATCAACCGCATCGATGAAATTATTTTTTGCGCAGATAACATTAGTTCTGCAGAAATTATCCGGGCCATGCTGGAGCTTACTTCACTCGACATCGACTTTAAAATTGCCCCGCCCGAAAGTATCAGCATCATTGGCAGCAACTCCATTCACACCGCCGGCGATTTGTATGTGGTGCACATCAACGCCATTACCAAACCGGCCAACCGCAGGAGAAAAAGATTATTTGATTTTTCCACAGCGTTAACATTCTTCATACTGAGTCCTTTTCTGGTTTGGCTATTCAACAAAAAGGGCCGATTCCTGAAAAACGTATGGCAGGTTCTGGTTGGAAAAAAATCGTGGGTTGGTTATGTGGAATCCTCAGAAAGTCAAGCCGAATTGCCTTCAATTAAACCGGGAATTCTTTCCCCTGCTGACATGTTTGAAAACGCTGCATCAGATGCCAACAAAAACAACCGGCTCAATGGTTTGTACGCACGCAATTACAGCGTACTCACCGATGCCGAAATTTTGCTGAAAGGGTGGAAAAATTTAGGCAAATAAAAATTGATAACGCTTAAAGTAAACAATTACAAAAAAAGTACGTATTTTTGTACAAAATATTTAACGATGAAAACGGTTAATTATTCAGAATTAAGGCAAAATTTAAAATCAAATCTCGATATGGTCTGTGAAGATCAGGATATTCTCATTGTGCATCGTCCAAAGGGAAAAAGTGTGGTTCTCATGTCATTGGATGATTACAATTCAATACAGGAAACCAACTATTTACTGAGCACAAAAAATAACCGGGAAAGGTTATTGAATGCATTGAAAAATATCGGGTTGGGTAAAATGAAAGAAAGAGATTTGATTGAAAGCTGAAATGAGAAAACTTTGGGAAGATACAGCATGGGAAGATTATCTGTTTTGGCAGGCTAATGATAAAAAGGTTCTTAGAAAAATAAATTCGCTTATTAAAAGTTGTGAAAGAGCCCCTTTTTCCGGCATCGGCAAACCGGAACCATTAAAAAATGAATTAGCTACCTGTTGGTCGAGAAGGATTACCGATGAACACCGGTTAGTTTACAAAGTGGAAAATGATATTCTCATTATTGTTCAATGTAGGTTTCATTACTAATTCTACTTTGGCACTTTACACTAACATTGAAAAATCTATTCGTTTTACCCTGACACCTAATGGAATCAAATATATTTTTCTTATTTCTCCAATTGGGACCGGGGTAAAAAAGCTGGAAAAACAGAATTGTACAAAAAACTGTACAATATTGAAATTAATTCTGTATTTTCGCATAGTTCATACTAAAATATTAAATCATGAAGACAATTTCTTATAGCGAACTTAGAGAGAAACTTAAAACCGAACTCGACATGGTGGCAGAAGATCATATACCACTAATTGTAAAAAGAAATAGAGGAAACGACATGGTAATTATGTCGCTGGAAGATTATAATTCGTATATGGAAACCATAAATCTGCTGAGTTCACCATCAAATGCTGAACACCTTTTCCGTAGCATTAAACAGGCAGAGGAAGGTAAAACAGTTGATGTAACTCTGGATGATCTTAAAAGTTACGAAAGATGATAACCATCTCATTCACTGCCGATGCATGGAACGATTATTTGTACTGGGCCGAAAATGATCAAAAAATATTGAAGAAAATTAACAAGTTGATAGAAGAAATTAAAAGGACGCCATTTAAAGGAAGCGGAAAACCAGAAGCACTAAAATTTAATCTCAAAGGTTATTGGTCCAGAAGAATAGCAATTAAAGACAGACTAATTTACAGAATTGAATCAGAAAGAATCTTAATAATTTCATGCAGAGGACATTACTCATAAAAATTTGAAATAAATTCTACTCAATTAAAGGAGAACTTCATTTGAAACAACTTCTTCACCACGGAAAAATAATCCTCCGCCCGTTGGAACCCGACGATATTGAGTTGCTCTACCGGTGGGAAAACAATATGGAAATCTGGGAGTTAAGTAACACCCGCACACCATATTCCAAATATGTTCTGGCCGAATACATCAAAAATTCGGTAAAAGATATTTACGAAACCAAACAGTTGCGCCTTATTATTGAAAACTGGGAAAGACACCCGGTTGGCGCTGTTGATTTATTCGATTTCGACCCCTACCACCAGCGGGCCGGCGTAGGTATTTTAATCCACAATACCGAAGACCGCAACCGCGGATATGCCACCGATACCCTGGAGGCTTTATCAGAATATGCCATTCATGCCCTCGGATTAAAACAACTTTATGCCAACATTGCTGCAGATAACCACCAAAGCATTCACCTTTTCGAAAAAGCTGGCTTTGTAAAAGCAGGAGTAAAAAAAGACTGGCTGAAAACCATTTCGGGCTGGAAGGATGAAATTCTTTTTCAAAAATTTCTGGACTGACGTAATCCCGGTAATTTTTCAAACAAATAAAAGACTTAAAAATCCCTATTTATTGGGATTGATTTTTAAATGAATACCTGCTATCATTGTCCCCTTGGGAAATAAGGCAACAATTGCCTGAAAACCTTATTCAAATTTTCGTGTTAATTTGTGATATGAAGGAATCAATTGCACATTTAAAAAAAGGGGAAAAAGGAGTTATCGGGAATTATTCTACCGACCTGATTCCGGTTAAATTACAGGAACTTGGATGCCTGCCTGGAAATGAAGTTCAGCTCATTCGGCTTTCACCGTTTAAAGACCTGCTGTATTTGAATATTAACGGAAGCTTTTTCGCCATTCGTAAAGAAACGGCTGCACTCATAGAAATTGCGAAATTTTTATAATAATGGAGAAACCTCTTCATGTAGCGCTTATCGGAAACCCGAACACGGGTAAAACTTCTGTATTTAATCAGCTTACCGGTTTAAACCAGAAGGTGGGGAATTACCCCGGAATCACGGTTGAAAAAAAAGAGGGCGTTTGCAAACTCTCAGATGGTGTAAAAGCCCGCATAACTGACCTGCCAGGTACTTACAGCCTGAATTCAACATCGGTTGACGAACAGATTGTGGTGGAAATGCTGGTAAACGAAAAGTCAGACAATTTTCCTGATGTGGCGGTTGTAGTGGCCGATATTGAAAGTTTAAAACGAAACCTGCTCCTTTATACACAAATAAAGGATTTGAACATTCCGGTAATCCTGGCCATAAACATGGCCGATACGATGAACCGAAAAGGTATTTCGCTTGATGTGGCGCTTTTGGAAAAAGAAATACACTCCAAAGTGGCGTTGATTAGCGCCC
Organism: Mariniphaga sp.; assembly: GCA_019429205.1. Taxonomy (GTDB): domain Bacteria; phylum Bacteroidota; class Bacteroidia; order Bacteroidales; family Prolixibacteraceae; genus Mariniphaga. The sequence goes on from JAHYIT010000076.1 coordinate 4,761, forward strand.
GCAAGGGAACCGGTATCAGCTACCTTAAAGAGCTTATTCTCAATTACCAAAACCTGTCAACCGATTCTGTTGTAAATATTTCGGAAATTGACCCTGAATATTTTGAAAATCTGAAAAATGCTTTCCCCGGCGAAAATTTATATAAACGCTGGCTGACCCTCACACAGGATTTTAGTTTTAAGGAATCGGAAATAAGTCAACCTGAATTAAAGGACGAATTAATTCGAAAAAGCACACATGAACTTAAACGGTTGCAGCAAAAGGAAACCATTTTGCGGTACCTTTTCATCAACAAAATATTGAAAGAAAGTTACAACCAAAACATAAAAACCGCCAAAGATTTCCGCAGCCGGCTTGACAAAGTACTAACCCACCGTGTTTTCGGATACCTGGCATTTTTTCTTATTATGCTTCTGGTTTTCCAGTCCATTTACAACTGGAGCAGCTACCCCATGGATTTCATCGATGCCCTTTTTGCATCGATGGCCCAGGGAGTAAAAAATAGTTTACCGGCAGGAGCTTTTACTGATTTGGTTTCCGAAGGAATCATTCCAGGCATTGGTGGTATTGTAATTTTTATTCCGCAAATTGCCTTTCTTTTTTTGTTCATTTCCATTCTGGAAGAAAGCGGCTACATGAGCCGTGTCGTTTTTATTATGGACCGAATTATGCGTAGGTTCGGACTGAACGGAAAAAGTGTGGTGCCACTCATCTCAGGTACAGCTTGTGCCATTCCGGCAGTTATGGCCACACGCACCATCGAAAACTGGAAAGAACGCCTGATTACCATTCTTGTAACACCATTTATTACCTGCGCTGCCCGGTTGCCGGTTTACCTGATTATTATCGCGCTGGTAATCCCTGATCAAACTTTTATGGGATTTAATTTGCAGGGACTTACGCTTATGGGACTTTATGTACTTGGATTTGCAGCAGCCATAATTTCAGCCTTTATTCTGAATAAAATCCTAAAAATTAAAAGCAGGTCGTTTTTTATTGCCGAAATGCCTGGTTACAAACTGCCGATGGCCAAAAACATTGCCCTGACGGTTTACGATAAAACAAAAGATTTTGTGGTAAATGCAGGTAAAATCATTCTGGCCATTTCCATTGCATTGTGGTTTCTGGCATCGCACGGGTATTCCGAAGAGTTTCATCATGCCGAACAAATTGTAACTGCCCGGGCTGAAAACAGCCAACTTGATAAAGAAGACCTGGAAACGGCCATTGCCTCACACAAACTCAGGCACTCCTATATTGGTATTTTAGGCCATGCCATTGAACCGGCCATTGAGCCGCTGGGTTACGACTGGAAAATTGGAATTGCCCTGCTTACCTCGTTTGCTGCCCGCGAAGTTTTTGTAGGCTCTATTGCAACCATTTACAGTATTGGAGCCGACAACGAGGAGACGATTAAAAACAGGCTGGCTGGCGAAATAAATGCCAATACCGGGAAAAAAGCTTTCAATTTTGCTAGTGGAATTTCGTTGTTGTTATTTTACGCTTTTGCCATGCAGTGTATGAGCACTCTGGCCATTGTTAAACGGGAAACCAACAGTTGGAAATGGCCACTCATTCAGCTCTTTTTTATGACCGGTTTCGCTTACATCGTTTCATTAATTGCCTACCAGCTTTTAAAATAAAATCGAAATAATTATGTGGGAAATTCAAAACATATTGGTTTACATTATTTTACTGGCAGCCTTGTTTTTTTTGGTTAAAAAATTTTTTCTGAAAAACAAAAAAAGAAACAAAGCAGGATGTGAAGAAGGCTGTGGTTGTCATTAGCGTAAAAAAATAACTATTACCCCCAAACCTTAAACTCGAAACTTTAAACTCGAAACTTTAAACTACTTTCCCTACTTTTGCAGCGGTTATAAAATAAAAAAATGCAAAACATTTATCCGCAACATTTTGAAGAAAAAATAGGTTTCGACCGCATACGGGAGATGCTGCACAACAAATGCCTCAGTCCCATGGGAAAAGAGTGGGTAGATGCCATGCATTTTCAGGCTGATTTTGAAACCATTGCGCGGCAGTTGGGCGAGGTGAACGAGTTTTGCCGCATCATCAGGGAAGTGGAAAACTTTCCGTCGAGCCATTTTTACGATTTACGCAGCGCTTTGCAAAAAATTAAAATTGAAGGCCGTTTTCTGGAAGCAGAAGAGTTGTTCGATTTAAAACGTTCGCTGGAATCGGTGCGGGCCATTGTCCAGTTTTTCAAAAAGCAGGAAGAGGACATTTTTCCGTTGTTGAAAAAGAAAACCGAACAGGTGCAGGTGTTTCCTTACATTTACGACCGCATTGATGCCATTCTGAACAAGTTCGGGAAAATGCGAGACAATGCATCACCCGAGCTGGCGCAAATCCGAAAAAGTATATTGTCGCTGAATTCAAACATGTCGAAACGGTTACATGCCATTTTAAAGCAGGCACAAAAAGACGGGCTGGTGGATGGAGATGCATCGGTTTCCATCCGCGACGGACGGGCAGTCATTCCCATTTCAGCAGGGAACAAACGTAAAATTAAAGGAATAGTTTACGACGAGTCGGCCACAGGAAAAACCTCGTACGTTGAGCCTAACGAAATTGTGGAAATGAACAATGAAATGCGCGAACTGGAATACGCCGAACGCCGCGAGATTGTGCGCATCCTTACTGAATTTTCGGATGATATCAGGCCATACCTTTCCGACCTGCTTTACTCTTACGCATTTTTAGGTGAAATCGATTTTATCCGGGCAAAAGCTTTGTTGGCTGTGGAGTTCAATGCCATCAGACCTGAATTACAGGAAACGCCGCTGGTTCAGTGGCACCAGGCGGTTCATCCGATGTTACAACAGGCATTGAAACGGGAAAACCGAAAAATCGTTCCGCTCAATATTCACCTCGACGAAAAAAACCACATCCTGCTCATTTCGGGCCCAAATGCCGGCGGCAAATCGGTGTGCCTGAAAACTGTAGGATTGCTGCAGTACATGCTCCAGTGCGGACTGCTTATTCCGGTAAGCGAATCCAGCAAAACCGGCATTTTCCAGCAGCTTTTCATCGACATCGGCGACGAACAATCGCTGGAAAACGACCTGAGCACCTACAGTTCGCACCTGATGAATATGAAACATTTTGTGAAAAACAGCAACGAAAATACATTGGTTTTAATCGACGAATTCGGCACCGGAACCGAACCCATGCTGGGCGGCGCCATTGCCGAAGCCATCCTCGACGAACTGAATCAGTTGCAGGCATTCGGTGTTATCACAACCCACTACACCAACCTGAAACATTTTGCCTCGTCAGCCGGGGGAATTGTGAACGGCGCTATGCTATACGATTCCCAAAACATGAATCCGCTGTTCCAGCTCGAAATTGGTAAACCCGGCAGTTCTTTTGCTTTTGAAATTGCCCGCAAAATTGGCCTTCCGGAAGAAATTCTGGAAAAAGCTACCGAAAAAGTGGGCAAAAAACACATCGATTTCGACCGGAACCTGCGAAAGATAAACCGCGATAAACGCTACTGGGAAATAAAGCGGGAGAAAATCAGGAAGGTGGAAAAAATTCTGGATAACATGGCCGTCAGTTACGAATCTGAACTGAAGGAAACTCAGAAACAGCGGAAAGAAATCCTGAAAAAAGCCCGCGAAGATGCTGAAGTTCTGCTGGCCGGAGTAAATAAAAAAATTGAAAACACCATTCTTGAAATTAAAAAATCGCAGGCAGAAAAGGAAATAACGAAGCAGGCACGGCAAAACTTAGAGGTACTGAAAACGGAAGTAAAAATGAGCGCCGGCGACCAGGATGAACTGATAACCAACAAAATAAAAAAACTACGCCAGCGCGAAGAAAAACGCAACCAGAAAAGACCGGCCGAATCGAAAAAAGAAATCAGCAAAAAGAAAACTGAAGAAAGTATTGAACTGAAACCCGGCGATAAAGTGCGCATTGTTGGACAGCAAACCATTGGCGACCTCATCGAACTAAACGAAAAAAATGCGGTGGTGGCCTTCGGGCAGCTCATCACTACCCTGCCCCGCCAACAGGTTGAACGGTTGAGTAACAACGAAGCCAAAAAAGTTGAAAAAAATACCCGCTCAGGTGCAGGAACACGGTTGTTAAGCAATTACTCTGAAAGGCGGCTCACATTCAAACCCGAAATTGACATCCGCGGGCAACGTGCCGAAGAAGCCATTCCAAAAATTCAGGAATTTATTGACGAAGCCATCATGTTTGAAGTGGCGGAACTACGGATTTTGCATGGCAAAGGGCACGGCATTTTGAAAGAAACCATCAGAAGTTATTTGCGTTCAGAACCCATGGTACGAAGTTTTAAAGACGAACACGTGGATTTTGGAGGCGCGGGGATTACAGTGGTGAACCTGGCATTGTAACAAGGCTACCATCCGGGAACGAAGTTCAACCCGAATTGTTTATTTTGCCAACCACCATTCTGGAAAGGAATGGCAAAGTAAGGTTCAAGAATCATAGCCCCTAAAACATTTACCCGCACCGAAACTCCTGCACTGAATACCGGCACCCGCTGATTAAAAACAGCTTCTTCCCAGGTAATTTTTGGTTTGTCACCCGCTCTCCAGGCTAATCCGCCATCAAAAAATAAATTCAAATCTGTCATAAAATACTTTGAACCGAAAAGGGCAAGCATTTTGGGACCAGTCATTGGAACGCGCAATTCGGCATTGACCACTGCTACCCTACTCCCGCTTAGATGAGAATAATTCAATGAATTAAAGCCTATTGTATTGTCGCCCGGGTTTCCGTAAAACGATATATTTTCATACCCCCGAATCAACCATGGATAGCCAAGATAAATGGGCGAAACAAGGTCGGTTTCCGATCCCTTTCCGTACCTTCCGTAATGGTAAAAACGAAAAGCCAGCGTAACCGGATTAATAAAAGAATATTGGCGGAAATCCACAAGTCCGGTAAAAAAATCCACCGCACCAAAATATTTTTCTAACTGGTAGCGCGCACGCCGGCCCCGCATGGGCGAAGTCATTCCAAAATAGGAATTGTCGGAAATTGTTTCTGTTTGAAACTGATTTCAATATACTGGCTGTCCACCGGTAAAAAAAGTGTAACATAAGCTGCCTCTCTGAAAGTGGGGAAGAATACCTTTCCCTGCATGTTGTAATTGCTTTCCAGGGTTGTTTTTCTGATGGTGGAACTTTTCCAGGAGTCCATCACTTCATTGAGGTTTTGTGAATGGTTTCCAAATACAAATCTTCCACTTTTTTCCTTGCCCAGGAAGTCCGGCGTAAAAACTTCAGGCTTGAATTAATACTTGGATCTTTTTGGAAACAATTAATCCGGATACGCTTGCCCAGTTCTTCCCATCCGTAATAACTCACCAGGTAAACTACAATGGCTTCGAGGGTTTTGCCGTGTAACGGGTTATTTGGCTGCATGGTTAAATTGTGAAATTGAAAAACTGTGAAATTGAAAAACTGTAAAATTGTGAAATTGTTTCAAAAACTGCTTTTTGCCAACTGCCATTTGCCAACCCTGCCGAAATTACCTCATCCGTCGGATCTCACAAGGTAAGCTGCCAAGTATCTACTTCTTTCGTTATTCCCCGGTTCATATCCTCAGTCCTTCCAGCAAATCGATAAACCGCTGAACGCCTGCAACAATTTCACTCTTGTAAATATACTCATCGGCTGAATGTGAACGCGCCGAATCTCCCGGTCCCATTTTCACCGATGGAAACGAAATAATGGCCTGGTCGGAAGTGGTTGGCGATCCGTAAATCCGTATTCCCATTTCGGCAGCTTTTCGGGCAAATGGATGATCGACACTTATTCCGGAAGAGTTTAACCGGAATGAACGCGGTTTCACTTCCGAGTCAATCAGCTCAGAAATAATTTTTGCAGCTTCCTTATTGGAGTAAAACTCATTGGTACGAACGTCCGCCACAAAGTGGCAAATATCCGGTATTACATTATGCTGTGTGCCAGCTTCAATTAGTGTTACAGTAATTTTAGCTGCTCCAAGTATTCCATCATCTTTTTCAAATTTGAAATTTCTGAGCTTTTGAATATCATCCAATGCTTTATAAATTGCATTTTCGCCTTCAAAACGAGCGGCATGGCCCGATTTTCCGTGTGCATAACAATCGAGCACCAGCAGGCCTTTTTCGGCAATGGCCAGTTCCATTCGGGTTGGTTCGCCAACTATGGCAAATGCAACCGGAGTAATTTCCGGCAATACAATTTCGAGGCCCTGCCTGCCCGAAATTTCTTCTTCGGCAGTGGCTGCAAAAATCAGGTTGTAAGGCAGGTCATCCCTTTCATAAAAATGAAGAAAAACGGCCAGTAATGCCACCAGCGGTCCGCCTGCATCGTTACTTCCCAATCCGTAAATCCTGCCATCATCGTCGAAAGGTGTAAAAGGATCAAGAGTGTAACCTTTTGCCGGGCGTACGGTGTCGATGTGTGAATTCAGCAAAATAACCGGTTTACCTTTTGTATAATGCTTGTTGTATGCCCAGGTATTGTTCTTTTTAACTTTAATGGGAATGTTTTCATGCTGTAAAAATTCACGCATAACTTCAGCAGCTTTTCCTTCTTCCTTACTAAATGAGGACGTCGAAATCAACTTTTTCAGCAACTCAATAAATTTCTCCATGTCTGTTTTAAATATCGGTGTGCAAAATTGTGAAAAAAAAACCGGAATTCGGATAAAACCAATTTGTATTATATTTGTATCCAATTCAAAAAAAATGAAAAAAGAAGTTTTTTCCGAAAATCAAAAACAGCTTGCCAGGTTTGCCAAAGCGCTCGGCCACCCGGTAAGGGTTTACATTATGGAACTGCTCTCAAGGCAATCGTGCTGCTACAGCGGCGACCTTTCGGAAAACCTGCCCATTGCAAAATCCACGCTTTCGCAGCACTTAAAAGAGTTGAAAAGTGCCGGGTTAATCCAGGGCGAAATTGAAGCGCCGAAAATTAAATACTGCATCAACCGGGAAAACTGGGAAAAAGCCAGAAACCATTTTAAAATCCTTCTGAAAATTGAATAACAAAAATCCTGCTCTCTCATAAATTATCCATTTCAATTGTATATTTGCAATTTGTTCGTATTTTTGCGAACAACGAATAGCGAACAGTTAATTAAATAAACAATGGACATAAAAGTTTTAGGAACAGGCTGCCCAAAATGCAAGGCATTGGAGAAAGCAGCCAACGATGCAGTTTTGGCTGCCGGCGTGAATGCCACCGTATCGAAAGTAGAAGATATTATGCAGATTATGCAATTTGGCGTAATGACAACACCTGCGTTAGTTGTTGACGGAAAAGTTTTGGTAAAAGGGCGTGTGCCCAGCGTAGATGAAATCAAAAATTTAATAACCAAATAAAACTGTGAGTCATGAAAAATTTAATTACACTTTTTAGTTTTGTTTTTATTCTTGGAATATTCACTGCAAATGCACAATGCTGCGACAAATCGGCACAGGCCGGCACCACTGCCGAAACACTGGCTTTGGCCGAAAAAACAAGTGAATCTCCAATTGAAGCTTATTATTTCCATACTTCAAGGCGGTGTGTTACCTGCCGGAATGTTGAACGAATTTCTTCTGAAATTTTGGAGGAACTTTATGGTGATAAGATTGTACTGAGACCAGTAAATCTTGAAAACAAAGAAAATGAGGAACTGGTAAAAAAACTGGAAGTTGCCGGACAAGCATTACTGATTGTAAACGGAACAAAAAAAGTGGACATCACAACCGATGGATTTATGTTGGCCATGAGAGACAGAGAAAAATTCAAAGAAAAAATTAAAGCAACAGTGGAGTCGCTGAAGTAGGATTTGAATATGGAAGTACTTCACCATTTTCTTGAAAACACACAACTGCCCTTGTTGTCGGCATTTATACTGGGGCTTATGACTGCCATAAGCCCTTGTCCTTTGGCTACCAATATAACAGCCATTGGGTACATCAGCAAAGACATACAAAGTCAGAGGCGTGTTTTTTACAATGGATTAGTTTACACGCTGGGCCGGGGTATTTCATACACAGCTATCGGGTTGATTTTCTTTTTCGGCGCCAGCCAGTTTCAGTTTTCAGGCTTCCTTCAGGTTTGGGGCGAAAAAATCATAGGCCCACTGCTTATTATTATCGGACTTTTTATGCTGGGTGTTATCAACCTGAAAATCCCGGGCATTGGTTCTTTAACTGAAAAAATGGAGAACAACTCAAAAGGAGGCTTTTGGGGAGTTCTTCTTCTGGGAATTGTTTTTGCACTGGCCTTTTGTCCATACAGCGGTGTACTCTATTTCGGGATGCTTATTCCCATGACCGTCAGCAGCGCCGGCGGACTTTACCTGCCCATTGTATTTGCACTGGCCACAGGAATTCCGGTTATCCTTTTTGCCTGGTTGATTGCATTCAGTGTGGGCAAAATCGGACAACTCTACAACCGGGTGAAAACCTTTGAAAAATGGTTCCGGCGGGTAATTGCCGTGCTGTTTATCGGAGTTGGTATTTACTACGTGGTTATTATTTTCTTTTTGGTTTAAAATGCCCATCTATTTCTGGTTTCAGTGGCAGGAGATGGAAGCCATTGCTGTTAAAACCGGTCTCTCGTCCGAGGAAGCAAAAAAAGCGGTGAAATCCACCCTCAAAAAAGCCATCAAACTGTATTACAATTCAGGCTTAACTCCCGAAGAAGTGATGGACTTAATTCCCGTAAAACCCATTGGCGAAAACGAAGAGGAAATTAAAAATACGTTGAATACCAAATTACTTGGGCTATTCGGGAAAATTAAACCGTAATTCTTTAAAAAGCAAAATATGAAAAAAGGCTGACCGGATTAAAATCTGATCAGCCTTTTTTCGTTTTACTAAAAATCAGCGCTATTCTCCCGGATAACCAACGGTTTGCGCCAAAATTACCTGTTGATTGGGACGAAGTTTTAAAACCTCCTTGGCTTTTGCCTTGTCAATCTGTCCGCGAACAATGGTAGCCAGTCCTTCGGCCGCACAATACAGGTACACATTCTGCGAAATGTAGCCCACATCGGTAGCGGAATAGAAAACCTGCATTTCTTCACTGAAACTTGCCATCTTGTCCATGTCGGCTACAAAAACCAGGTTTACCGGTGCGGTTTGAACAAAATCCTGTGTTCCGGCATGTTCCTGCAAATTTTCATTGCCCATTTTCAGCATAGCGTGTTGTTCTGCATCATACACGTACCAGCCATCATTTTTAATGATGTAAATATCAAATTCATGGGCAGTTCGTGCCGACGGAGCAGTTCGGTAACCGTTGGGCCGGTTAACTCCGTAAGCCGCCCACAAAAGATTCGACATTTGCTGTTGCGATAATTCCTTACTGCTGAATGAGCGTTGCGACTGCCGGTTGGCCAGGGCTTCCATCAATGACATGCCTCCTGTTTTTTGAGGCGCAGGCAATTTAATGGTTTCAAATGGTTGGGCATTCATTTCAGAATAGCCAAAAACAAAAATGAGGAGTGTAATAAAAATTTTTAGTTTCATAATCGTTAATTTTTGGTTTTTAAATTTCTGGTTATCTTAAATATTGAATTTCAGTTATCTACAACGTCTTATTTTCTGTGTCAACAAAATTAATAAAAAATATTTTGGTAATCAACAAATCATTTCGTTTTTTTGCGAAATATAAAAATGAAATCAATACGATATTCCAAAAAATAAATCGATGGCAAAAAAAATTGAATTACCAGAGGAAATTGTAGAAACGGCAAAAATGGCAAAAGCATTAAGCCATCCGGTGAGGGTTTATATTCTGAAAAAACTGAGTGGATTCGATGCCTGCTGCTACAGCGGCGATTTGGTGGATGAACTGCCCATAGGGCGTTCTACGCTTTCGCAACATCTGAAAGAGTTAAAGTACGTCGGATTGATTCAGGGCGAAACTGAACCGCCTTTTATCAAATACTGCCTGAACAACGAGAAATGGACAGAAGCAAAAAAAATGTTTAACCAACTATTTACCGAAGCCTGATATGGATTGGAAAAAAGAGATAAAAATTTTAGGGTGGATTGTTGCTGTTTTTGTATTTGCTTATTTTATGCCCCTCGAAAGCGCACGGTTCACAGAGGCTATAATGGCCATGTTCGATTTGGCCAAATGGTATGCACAGGAACACGTTATTTTATGTTTGTTGCCAGCCTTTTTTATAGCCGGTGTAATTGCCGTTTTTGTAAGCCAGGGCGCTGTAATGAAATATTTTGGCGCCAAAGCGAAAAAATGGGTCGCCTACACAGTGGCCTCCGTTTCGGGAACCATTCTGGCGGTGTGCAGTTGTACCATTTTGCCCCTGTTTTCGAGCATTCACAAACGCGGCGCAGGTTTGGGGCCCGCCATAGCGTTTTTGTACAGCGGACCGGCCATCAATATTCTGGCTATCATCCTCACCGCACGCATCCTGGGTTTTGAAATGGGGGTTGCCCGGGTAATTGGCGCAGTTATTTTTGCCGTGGTGATTGGTTCGGCCATGGCGCTTATTTACCGTAAAGAAGAAAAAGTCAAAGAAAAAGAACAACTCAGCTTTCCCGATGTAGAGGAAAAACGCCCCATGTGGCAAACCTCTTTTCACTTTTTCACCCTGGTACTTATCCTCGTTTTTGCCAATTGGGGAAAACCGGGCGACGGTGTAACCGATGGCGCGTGGCACTGGATTTGGGCCAATAAATGGTACATCACTTCGTTTTTTAGCCTGCTGCTGGTTTTTTCCCTCATCCGCATTTTAAAAATCAAATGGCAGCATGTTCTGCTCGCAGCTTTAGCTACTGCAGCTTCTGCCTTTTTAAGCTCCTCACCGCTTCTTCCAATGGTTGTGGGTATTGCAGGCCTAAGCATCATTACGCTAGCCGACAAACGGGATCAGGACAATAAAGAGTGGACCATTGCATCGTGGGACTTTACCAAACAAATTATGCCGCTGCTGGCCATTGGCGTGCTGGCAGCCGGGTTTCTGCTCGGTTCAACCCACGACGATACAGCTATGGCCGGAATTATTCCAAACGAATGGGTAGCTAACCTGGTGGGCGGCAATTCGGTCTTTTCCAATTTCTTCGCCTCCATTGTGGGCGCGTTCATGTATTTCGCCACGCTAACTGAGGTTCCCATTCTGCAGGGACTTATTGCTGCCGGAATGGGAAAAGGCCCGGCCCTGGCATTGCTGCTTGCAGGTCCATCGCTTTCGCTGCCAAATATGCTCGTAATTCGCGGTGTAATAGGTAATCAAAAAACCCTGGTTTATATTCTCCTGGTAGTTGTAATGGCAACCATTTCGGGACTGATTTACGGAGCCTTTTTTTAAACCTGAAATTTAAATAACTCAAAAAAAGATAAATATGGACAGACGAAAAGCAATGAAAGTAGCAGCCGGAGCTATTGCCGCAGGTGGAGCCGGCCTGTTAACGCTTACCACAGCATTCAAACCTGAAAAACAACCTCTTCCGGAGCCCCATAACCTGGAATACAATCCGGCTGAAAGCAGTTGGAAATATTTTCACCTGGACCCTTCCGCAACCGCGCAACTTGCATACGACAGATACAGCGAAGGAAGCTGCATGTACGCAACCATATTCAGTGTTGTTTCCCAATTGGCCGATAAATTTGGCGAACCATTTGCATCATTTCCCATCCACATGTTTAAATACGGGCATGGGGGCATTGGAGGATTTGGTTCGGTTTGCGGTGCGCTGAACGGCGCAGCAGCACTAATTGGATTGCTCATAACCGATAAAAGCGTACAGGACAGAATGATTACTGATCTTTTTCAGTGGTATGAGAAAGAGCCTCTTCCGAAATTCAGTCCTGCCAAACCTTCAGTCGATCATGCGCCTGTAAAAAGTATTTCCAATTCTGTTTTATGCCATGCATCGAATACCAACTGGTGCAAAGAATCGGGATTTCACGTGAACAGCAACGAACGCAAAGAACGGTGCCGCAGGTTAACCGGCGATATGGCGCAAAAAGTGACCGCTTCACTGAATGATATTTTCACCAATACCTACGTAACAAATACCCACAGCAACGAAGATGTAAATACATGTGTGGCATGCCATGGAACTGAGGGAAAACTAAAAAACACCAGCGTAAAAATGAGCTGCAATTCATGCCACTCAGAATCCATAGGACATAAAATCTTTGGAGATGTTCATTATAAATTCATGAAAGATTGAGCCCAGGAAAGAAATTATGATCGTTTATTTTAATTTCCATTGTTTTCCTTCATTTTTGCAGAAATTCGCTATTTTGCGCCTCATAAAATTTAGAATGTCAAACAAAAGAGACAGTTCAGTTGTAATAAAGATTAGTGTTATTATTGCAGCCATAAGAATATGAAGTTGAAAATAAAAGCAGCCCTGTTTTTTTTACTCCTGGCCAATACAATTTTATTGGCACATGCTGCTATTTCCCATCAACACATGGCCGGACTTGTTGAATTCATAGATCATCATCATTCACACGCACACAATAAAGCGCACCATCATGATGAACCTGAATCCAATAATGATGTAAGCGGACATGAGCACGCTGATTTCTGCCTTCTGTCCCAGTCGGTTCACATTCCACGTAATGAAATAAAATTCAACATTCAGGAAAACGCCAATCCCGGATTCGATGGTTTTATTTCACTTACAAACATTGAAGTAATAAAACCGCATTTCTTTAATATTTCCCCACCCTTTCACGATTTCAAACTAACATTATACGCTGTTCAAATCTGTAACGGACATGGATTAAGGGCTCCCCCTGTTGTTTAAAATTAATTTCTTACCCACATTCCGGGTATGAATCAGACTGTTTCTACACTCATTTTTTAATTTTAAACAACATCTCAAAATGAAAAAGTTTGTATTTCTTGTTTTATATTTAGCTGTAGTAATGGGCTGCAATACTACAGAAGAAAACAGTACCGATGAACACGCCCATGAAGCTAAACTTCAGCTCATTGCCTACAACAATGATTTTGAAGTATTTGCTGAAGCCGATCCGTTTTCGGTTGGCAATAATTCCGGAATTTTAACCCATTTTACCTGGCTGGATTCGTTTAAGCCACTCCGCTTGGGAAAAGTTACTGTAAGTTTGATTGTTGGCACAGACGGTATTCGGCAAACGCTGGATGAACCAACCCGGGAGGGCATTTATGCATTTGTTTTGCAACCGCAATTTTCAGGAAGGGGGCGCGTCATCTTTTCAATAGAAACGGATAAAGGGAAATCGGAAATTGTAGTTGATGGCATCTTCGTTTTCTCCGATAGCCATTCAGCCGAACATGATGCTGAGGATAAAGAAATTACCAGTTCTTCGGGCGTGGTTTTTACAAAAGAACAATCGTGGAAAACCGATTTTGCCACTGATTTTCCAAAACAGGAACCGTTTGGGCAGGTCATTAAAACAACTGCTTTGATAAAACCAACTCCCGGAGGTGAATTCATAGTTTCCTCAAAAACAAATGGAATAGTCAGTTTCACGGATAATTCTGTTCTTGAAGGAAAAACGGTTACCTCCGGGCAGGTATTATTCTCTGTTTCGGGCAGCGAACTGGCTGAAAATAACATTGCTGTTCGCTTTGCCGAAGCAAAAAGTAATTTTGAAAAAGCAGAGGCGGATTATAACCGTTTGCGTGAACTGGCCGAAGAAAAAATTATATCGGATAGGGAATTACGCCAGGCAAAAAATCAATACGAAAATGCAAAAGCGGTTTACGATAACCTGAAAAATTTCAGTTCCGGCGGGCAAAACGTTTTCAGCCCCATGAATGGTTATATAAAGCAGTTATTTGTAAGCAACGGAATGTATCTGGAGCCCGGGCAACCGGTGTTGAGCATTGCCCAAAACAACATGCTGATGCTACATGCTGACGTTCAGCAAAAATACATGCCGGTTCTGGATTCAATCCGCTCTGCAAATATCCGAACTTTACATGACAATAAAACCTATTCTCTCCACGAATTAAACGGCAGAATTTTATCGGTTGGCAAGAGCGTTCATGCCAATAATTTTCTTATTCCTGTAGTGTTGCAGGTTGAAAACAAGAGTGGTCTGTTAACAGGCAGTTTTGTGGAACTTTACCTGAAAACGGTAACCAACACTCGGGCACTGACTTTGCCTAATACCGCTTTACTCGAAGAACAGGGTATTTATTCTGTTTTTGTGCAGGTAACTCCTGAATTGTTTGAAAAGCAGGAAGTAAAAACCGGAACCACAGACGGATTGAAAACTGAGATTTTACATGGATTAAGTAAAGAAGACCGGATAGTTACAAACGGTGCAGTTCTGGTTAAACTGGCTCAAAATACCGGAGCTCTGGATGCCCATTCAGGTCATGTTCATTAAAAAAGAAAAATCATGTTAGACCGTATCATAAAATTTTCACTGAACAACAAATTTCTTATTCTGCTTGCTTTCCTGGTTCTGGTCATTTATGGAACAAGAACAGCCATGAATATGGATATTGATGTTTTTCCTGATTTTACAGCGCCCACCGTAGTTGTAATGACAGATGCCCATGGAATGGCCTCGGAAGAGGTGGAAAGGCTGGTTACTTTTCCCATTGAAACATCAGTAAACGGTGCGACTGACGTGCGCAGGGTGCGTTCTGCTTCGTCCCAGGGATTTTCTTTCGTTTGGGTAGAGTTTGACTGGGGTACCGACATTTACAAAGCAAGACAAATTGTTTCGGAAAAACTTATTACCGTTTCAACCCTGATGCCGATGGGTGTGGCACAGCCTGTGCTTGCGCCCCAATCGAGCATTATGGGAGAAATATTTTTTATAGGAATCAGCGCTGACAGCACCAGCATGATGGAGCTGCGAACCATAGCGGAATGGAATGTAAAACCTTTAATTTTAGCAACCGGCGGAGTTTCGCAGGTTACCATTATGGGAGGCGATTACAAACAATACCAGGTTTTGGCAAATCCTCAAAAAATGAATTATTACAACGTGTCGATGGATGATTTGGCCGGGGTATGCCGAAATATTGGCCAGAATTCAACCGGTGGAGTCCTTCGGCAATTTGGAAATGAATATGTGGTTCGCGGCATAGCAAGAACATCCGATTTGGAAGAGTTGGGCGCCACTTACATCAAATCGGTAAATGGCAGTCCGGTGAGAATTGATGACGTTGCAGAGGTAAAAATTGGCAGCGCCCCAAAACTGGGATATGCTTCGGGAAATGCAAAACCTTCCGTTATTTTATCCATTTCCAAACAGCCCAATACAAATACACTGGAAGTCACAGAAAAAATTGAAGAAAATCTGGCTCTTTTGCAAAAAACCTTACCCGAAGACGTCAGGTTAGACACCGGAATTTTCCGTCAGGCCAATTTTATTGAAACTTCAGTAAATAATGTTCAGAAGGCACTAATTGAAGGAGCAGTTTTTGTTGTGATTATTCTTTTCCTTTTTCTGGGCAGTTTCCGTACCACTATCATTTCACTTTTGGCCATTCCTGTTTCTTTACTTGGAACGGTGATGGTGATGAAATTATTCGGACTCACCATTAACACCATGAGTTTAGGCGGAATGGCCATTGCCATTGGCTCGCTGGTTGACGATGCTATTATTGATGTGGAAAATGTTTACAAGCGGTTAAAACAGAACCGAAAAAAACCACCTGAATTAAAGCAGTCATCATTTATAGTAGTATTCGAAGCTTCAAAAGAAATCCGTGCTTCAATACTAAATGCAACCCTGATTATTATGGTGGCTTTCATTCCCCTGTTTTTTCTTTCAGGTATGGAAGGACGCATGCTTCAGCCACTGGGTATTGCCTTTGTAGTTTCACTCTTTGTTTCTCTCATTGTGGCCATGACCTTAACTCCCCTTCTCGCCAGAATGATGCTTTCGGATGAAAAATATCTTGCAAAAAATGAAAAAGAGAAATGGTTGGTTCAAAAATTGACACACCATTACGAAAAGTCGCTGCAATGGGCACTGAGAAACAAAAAGTTAGTTCTTTATCCGACGGTTGGATTATTCATTGTTGCTGTTTTTACCTTTTCAACCCTGGGGCGAAGTTTTTTGCCGGAGTTTAACGAAGGCGCTCTAACCTTATCTGTGGTCACTAAACCAGGAACTTCGCTTGAAGAAAGTAACAGGTTGGGCAATTGGGTTGAAACAGAATTACTGAAAATCCCGGAAGTAATAAGTACGGCCAGACGAACCGGAAGAGGCGAACTCGATGAACATTCGCAAACAACCAATAGTTCCGAAGTTGATGTGAACTTTACCCTTAAAAACCGGACACAGCCTGAATTTATGGCCGATGTGCGCGAAACATTATCACAAATACCCGGCATCGCGTTTACAGTGGGGCAACCTTTGGGGCACAGAATAGACCACATGCTTTCAGGCACCAGGGCAAACATTGCCATTAAACTGTTCGGTACTGATTTGAACCGGATGTTTTCAATCGGTAACGAGATTAAAAATTCAATAGCAGATATTAACGGATTGGTTGATGTAAACGTTGAACAGCAAATTGAAGTGCCTCAGTTGCAAATCAGGGCAAATCGCAATATGCTGGGCCGGTATGGAATTTCCATTGAAAGGTTTAATGAATTTATTGACATCGCTTTTGGCGGGGAAAAACTCGCTGACATTTATGAAGGCCAGCGTAGTTTCGATTTAATATTGCGCCTGAACAGGGATTATACCGAAACGATGGATGGGATACGAAATGCGCTGATAGATACTGAAGATGGTAAAAAGGTACCGCTAAACCAGGTGGCCGATATTGTTTCGGTGGCAGGTCCAAGTTCAATAAGCAGGGAAAATGTACAACGAAAAATTGTTATTTCAGCAAATGTGGCTGAGCGCGGTTTGAGGGAAGTAGTGCAGGATATTCAAAATCAAATAACCAATCAGGTGGAGTTACCGGAAGGTTACCGGATTGAGTATGGCGGGCAGTTTGAAAGTGAAGCGAAAGCTTCTCAAACCCTTATGCTGACTTCAATACTTGCAGTCATAATCATTTTTCTCCTTTTGTTTCACGAATTCAAAAACTTTAAACTGGCCGGTATCATTTTGATAAACTTACCCCTGGCATTAATAGGCGGGGTTTTTGCCGTATATTTTTCATCAGGCATTTTAAGTATTCCGTCAATTATAGGATTTATAACCCTTTTCGGAATTGCCACAAGAAA
>JAHYIT010000077.1 GCA_019429205.1 Mariniphaga sp.
ACTTTATAATTCAATCTTATCTCCATACCGTTGGCCTGGCATAGCTATCCGGTGAGAAAAACGCAACGGCAATAGCCAGGCATTTCAATAGAAATATTCTTTTTTTGTGGAATTTGTCGTACACCCCAAAAAGCAATTGACAGTTGGCAAAAAGACTTGCCAACTGTACCTTTTCTCCCGAATGCTCGGGACCAACTAAATTTATTTGGCACATTTTATCCCGTGCGAAGTATAATCCGGGTTTGGTTTAAAAAAAATATGGGGTTTGTTTAATTTTTTCTTTGGGTACGGGTTACCTGTTTGTTTATTTTATATGAAAACCCAACAGTTATAAACTCTTTTATCTGGAGTTTGGGCTTTTCTCCCAAAGGTTGGCCGTTCGCATCTTCAACCGGAAACAATACTTTTTCGTCATATATAAAATGAACCATCATGCGCATGTTAATATGGTTTGTTAATTGCATTACCAGCAGGTTTTCCCAGTTAAAATCCAGGTTTCCGAATGGTTGCCTGTAATTGATAAACATTTTGTACTTGGTTTCATAAGTAATTTCCGGTGTGATGTTTTTCCTCCAGAAAATATCGGTATTTAAACCTGGCTCCCAGTCACTGCGCCTGTTGGCATCAATTCCAAATTTAGTCTGATCGATTTTTACGGTATCTCTCACAAAAACATTTTTAGCAGTAAGAGGCGAAAGAAACAGCGAAAAATTGTTGTTGGGTTTATAATCGAGCCCCAGTTTAAAAAAGGTTCGTGCCGGCGCCATAAATGCCGAAATGGGATCGGGATTGGAAGCTGTTGGATATTTGTACCCGTTAAAAAGTTGTGTTTCGAAGTTAAATTCAGTACTGTAAAACCATTTTTTAAAAGCGCTTACCCCAAAGCGTGAAGTGATTTCGAATTTATCGTCGTTTTTCTGGGTTTCTGCGCCTTCTCCGCCGGGCCTGATATAGCCATTGCGAATTTCGCCCGAATTTTCCCATTTTACTTTACCATCGTGTCGTGACCAGTTGGCATAACCTTTTAATATAATTTGCAATGCCAATGCACTTTGCCCACCCTTTTTCCAGTTCTGGAGATAAGTTTGTGTAAAACCAACCGAACCGTCTCCGCCAATTCGCCAGGGGGTGAGAACCTGGTATTTCTGCTGCACATTGGATAACCCGGTAACACTTTGGTTCAGAGTGCTAAAATCAAATTCCTTGCTTTCTCTTGGCCTGAACCGACTGAATGTTACCCCATCGTCAATCAGCAATTGCATTGTTCGTTTGTCAACACTTTTTACCATCAGCCGCAATGAGTCGTTTTGTTCGTTTTTCAGCCATATTCTTGAAAAATAGGGATTGTCGTTTCGCAACAACACTGACGATTCTTCATTCAGCAAGTTGGTCAGGGTAACTCGTGTAGTATCCATAAAATCAGCATATTCAGCAAGTTCGGCCACTACCAGTGCAATGGAATCGTTAACTGCAGCAACAACTAAATCGTTATATTTTTTCAGAATTTGGTAATTATTAAAATTTACCGAATCAACCAGGTGTTGTTTATGCCGTGCAAACTCCTCCTCGTAGTTTCGGAGGCGGTAATCTTCAACTATAGAATCCCGGTAGGCGTTCACAATGGAATCATTGTAAGCCAGTCGCTTTTGTTCAATAACAATTTGTTTCATGCTGTCGAGCCGTAAAAAACGCCTGAAATCAGCTGGCGATTGCATTAAGGAGTCGGGAATCACATCGGGTAGCTGTAAACTATCCGGCAATTCATAAATTCCCTTTTCGAACAATCGCATTCCCTGGTTTGGAGGAATTGTCCCGGCTTTTTCTTCAATTCCTGCGATCAGGCTAACAGGCACCGCAAGTTCTTCATCAAAATACTTTTTTCTGAGGCGGGCATCTGCCAGCATCAGTTTTCGCTGAACCTCATTAGCCGGGAAATACCCCGGAACCTGAAGGCTGTCGGAGACATGTTCGGGCAGACGAAAAACAAATGTAAATGCACTGTCATTTAGAGACCTATCAATAGAATTCAAAACCGAATCGAGTGGTTCTTTCTGAATGAAATGAATTAATTCGCGAACCTTCTCTCCTGTTTCAGGATGAGAAACATGCCAGGAGTTGTCTTTTTCAAAATACCGTTCAAGCAACCGAACGCCAAGTTCAAGGGCGCGGGTGCTTTCCTGTTCAGAATTTTCACGTTGGGCATGTGCCTGGAAAATGAAATTAAAAAATAAGGTAACGAGCAAAACAAAAAGTTTACTTTTTCCTGAAAACATAATTAATTGTATTTACAGCTTTTTGGTCAAAACGCAAAAATAGTATTTATGGTATTTTTAAATGAATAATTCAGGTTGAAAGTCGAAAAAATTAGCATTGAGAAAACAACAAATTTCTTCCAATCAATTTTTGAATGAAAATTCAAATTGTATATTTGCCTCTACAAAAACCAGAATAAAATGATTAAACGTGAAGAAGCCGTAACCCTTTTGGAAGAAAACATCGCATCGGAAAATATGAAAAAGCACTGTTATGCCTCAGAGGCGGTAATGCGTGCTTTGGCCAGGCGCTTGGGCAAAAACGAGGATGAATGGGGACTTGCCGGTTTGTTGCACGACATTGATGTGGAAATCACGAATGCGGACCCGAAAACCCATGGCCCTTATGCAAAAAACCTGCTGAAGGGAAAGGTAACCGAAGAAATGCTCGATGCCATTGTAATGCACAACGAAATGGCTGCCGGCAAAGAGCGTACTACCGAATTTCAACATGCACTGGCCGCCGGAGAAACCATTACCGGACTAATTACGGCCACAGCACTGGTTTATCCCGACAAAAAACTTGCGCCGGTAAAACCAAAATCAATAACCAAACGAATGAAACAGAAAGCGTTTGCTGCTTCGGTAAACCGGGAGAATATCCTGGAATGTGAAAAAATAGGAATCCCGCTAAATGAATTTGCTGAAATTTCACTTCATGCCATGAAGGAGATTGATGAGGTTCTGGGTTTGTAACACAGCATTTTTTGAATATTTGATTTTTACTGAAAATTACCGAAAAAACAAATGTAAAGAATACTTTTTAAATTCTTTTTTTTTTCTAACTTTGACATGTTTTAAACAAATTAATCTGGTAGCTGAAACTAATCATTAAATTATGCCGTTCAGTAAACAAAGCATTCACCTCATTTCAGAAGGCAACGAAAAAAAATTCAGAAGCCTGATGGAATTTATTTCCGACGATTTATTTCTTTTCGCTATGGGTTTTGTCCGAAAAAAAGAAATTGCCGAGGAATTAGTCAGCGATATATTTGTAAAAACCTGGGAAAATCGTTCGAACCTTACAGAAATTGAAAACCTGAAACCCTATTTATTTGTCAGTGTAAAAAATTCGTGCATTTCACATATACGAAAAAACCGAAAAGAAAACCTGATTACACTTGATGGATTTGATGATTATATGGTGCCATCGGTTGATTGTCCTGAAAGTGAGTACATCAACTCAGAAAAACTGAGTGAAATCTACAACGCCATAGAACAACTTCCTCCAAAATGTAAACTTGCTTTTACGTTAGCGAAATTTAATGGCCTTAAATACAAGGAAATAGCGGAAATTATGGAAGTTTCAGAAAAAACCGTAAACAACCACCTGGTATTTGCATTAAAAAAACTGGCAGAAAAATTGGGTGTCAGAAAAAAAAGGCAACCTAAACATTCCACACTGAAACAAGCCAGTTTATTTTCTTTTTAACATTTTTTCTTTTCAATTAGGTAGTTTTTTTCTTTCCTGCGTCATAATTTCAGAGACGATAATAATGACTGAAAAAAATAAACTTTTCGAACTGCTTGTTAAGGAACTGAATTCTGATCTGACCGAGGATGAGAAAAATCTGATGGGCAAAAGTTTGCAGAGTGATAATTCGTTCAGCAAACAATACCATACATTAAAAGAATTCTGGAACAGGGTACATCCCCGGGAAGCTTCTCACCGGATAATTGAAAAAACCGAAAAAAAGCTGGAATTCACACATCAAAGTAATCCAAAAAAAAGTAACATTTTCATATACAAAATTGCAGTATCTGTATTGTTGCTTATATCATTGTTGCTGTCGGGCCTTTTATTCAGAACTCAGCAAAATCCGGGTACACTTCATGATTACCATTGTAATTCTGATGAAGTTAAACAAATTGAATTGTCAGACGGCACAAAAGTTTGGCTGAACGGCGGATCCTATTTATTTACAATGGAGCCATTTAGCGGTGAAACAAGGACTGCAAAGTTAATAGGCGAAGCCTATTTTGAAGTGGCACACAACGCACAAATTCCATTTATTGTTGAAACACCTTCGTTTAAAACAAAAGTGTTGGGAACAGCATTCACTGTAAGTTCATGGCCTGCCAGCAAAGTTCAGAAAGTTGAACTGTATGAGGGAAAAGTTAAACTTGAACCGGCACATGGCGCCGCGAACGGCGCTTTTCTGGAACCAGGGCAGCGAGCCCATTTTTATTCGGAAAACGGAAAAATAATTATTTCGCAAACCAATACAGACAACAGGGCTGCCTGGAGAAACGGAATTGTAAGTTTTTACAACGAGGAACTTTTTAACATTGCTTTGGAACTGGAAAGAAAATTTGATACGCGGATCTTAGTTTCACACAATGAAGTTGGGAAATTAAGGTTCACGGCTGAATTCACCGACGAACCGCTGGATAAAATATTGCATTTGCTTAGCGAAGCAAAAGCATTTAGTTACGATATTTCAAATCAGGGAATTCTGATTCGTTCTGTAAAATAAAAGAAAGACTAATACCGGAAGGAAGAAAACCCAAGGGTTTTCCTCTTTTAAATAATGTGAGTGTTAATTAAATAATTGTTTAATGTACTAAACCAGTAATGTATGGAACAAAACATGAAAGGTTTGCTGTCCCTTTTTCTGCGACAGCTAAAAAAAATCCGGCGTACATCAATTGCTCTGCTGCTTCTGATGGCGCTGGTAACCAATGCGCAAGCCAGCGCATATTCTGAAACGGTCACTTTCGACCTGAAAATGAAACAGGTTACCCTGAAAGAAGTTTTTAAGGCGATTGCAGACCAAAGTGAGTTTAAGTTCATTTACAATAACAATGAAGTGAACGACAACCAAAAAGTAACCTTTAACAAACAAGGTGCGCGTGTGGAGGAAATTCTGGATGAACTTCTTCCTAAACACAACCTGGATTACAAAGTCATCGATCGCCAGGTGATTGTTTTTCCCAAGGAAGTTAACACTACTGCTTCTTCATCTGTTGCCGTGCAGCAGCAAAAAACAATCTCAGGGAAAGTAATTGATGAAGAAGGAATTCCGTTGCCAGGCGTTTCTGTTGTGGTGCAGGGAACAACTATTGGCGTAGTTACCGACATTGACGGAAATTACACACTTCAGGTACCCGACGATGCCCGTGTTCTGGTATTTTCTTTTGTGGGTATGAAACGCCAGCAGGTGAACATAGGCAACCAAACAACCATCAACATTACCTTGGAAGCCGAAACCATTGGCCTCGAAGAAGTGATTGCAGTAGGTTATGCCACCCAGAAAAAAGCCAACATTGTTGGTTCGGTTACTTCGGTTAGCGGCGATAAAATCGAATCCATTCCTGCTGCTGATGTTTCAAATGCCATTTCTGGTCGTTTGCCCGGAGCAGTTGTAATTCAGCCAACTGGTGAACCCGGACAAAACGAAGCGAATATTAGAGTTCGCGGTCGTACAACTTTAGGAGGCGAGGGAAATGTTGCTCCGCTAGTTGTAGTTGATGGAATTCCCGGTCGAAATTTAGGAGAAATTGATCCGATTGACATTGAAAGCATCTCTGTTCTGAAAGATGCATCGGCAGCTATTTATGGTGCACAGGCAGCAAACGGTGTTATCCTTGTAACAACAAAATCTGGTCAAACAGGAAAACCAACCATGAATTACCAGTTTTATCAAGGTTTTATGGCTCCAACCGTTCTTCCAAAAGCCCTTAGTGCTGGTGATTATGCCACCATGTTGAGTGAATACCAGGATGCTGAAGGAAAAGGCAGGGCATATTCTGATGAAGATATCGCTCTGTATTACAGTGGTCGGGATCCATGGGAGCACCCAAACAGCGACTGGATGGGAGATTTGGTAAGAGATTGGTCAAATACGGGAAAACATAACTTCTCTATCTCTGGTGGTACAGCAAATGGAATGAACTATTTCGTTTCATTGGGTTATAAAAACGAAGAAGCCATTTATGCACAGGAATCGACTAATTACCAACAGTATAATATTCGTGCAAAATTAAAATTACCAATCAATGACTGGTTAACTACGAATATTGATTATGCTGGCTTTATGAACATGAAAAAATATCCTACAAAAAGTGCCGGAAGTATTTATGGACAAGCAACACGTCTGGTGCCAACACAATGGTCATTCTGGCCAAGCGGAGAACCCGGACCGGATATTGAATATGGAGATAATCCTGTTGTAACTTCTACATTCGAAGGCGGTTATGATGATCAAACTATGTACAGAAACCAACTTACTTTTAGGGCAACCATTGAGCCACCTATGATAAAAGGATTGGCCATAAGTGGTGAGTACACCTTTGATGTTGACAACTGGTACCGTAAGCGGTTCCGCACACCATGGATACTTTACTTCCCAAAATGGGATACAGCAGTGCGCAATTCAGAAGGTTTTATTACCAGTATGGAGTTAACTCCAACTCCTCGTGGTTATCCAAGTCCCGAATTAGTTGAAGACTATGACCGTAATATCAGGAAGTTAGGTATTTTTAGTGTAAATTACGACCGAACATTTGGTGATCATACAGTTGCATTATTTGGTGCTTACGAACAATTAATTGATGACGGAAACTACTTTGGTGCCTTCCGTAAATATTATATTTCAGATGTAGTTCAAACCCTTGATGCCGGTGCCGATGCAGAAAAAAACAATTGGGGTAGCATGGATATTTATGCACGTAAATCGTTGATTGGCCGTGCAAGTTACAACTACCAGGGAAAATATCTGGCAGAAGTTGTATTCCGTCGGGACGGTTCACTGAAATTCCCTCCCGACAGCCGCTGGGGTAATTTCCCCGGATTCCTTGTTGGATGGAGGGCTTCAGAAGAAGATTTCTGGAAAGAAAACATGTCATTTTTCAACTACTTTAAGTTAAGGGCTTCTTATGGGAAAATGGGAATGGACCCGGGTGCAGCATTCCAGTATTTAAATAAATACCAACTGGCAACAGGTATGACATTTGGAACCAACAAAGTGGTTGAAACTGTAGTTCGGCAAGCAGGGGTAGCAAATACAAACATTACCTGGGAAAAACAAACCACTTATAACATTGGTTTCGATTCGCAACTGCTTGACAATATGTTCACATTAAATACCGAATTTTTCTACAGCAAACGTTCTGATATTTTAGCACCAAGGGATGCTTCAGTACCTGGATTTACCGGGCTGCAACTTCCGGATGAAAACATAGCAGAAGTTGATAACCGTGGTTTTGAAGTAGAAGCAGGATACCACAAATCATTGAACAGAGATTTCAGATTCGATTTGGTTGGGAATATTGCTTACAACCACAACGAAGTGGTATTTATGGATGAACCCGAAAGAGCAGTTCCATGGCAACAACGTACCGGGCACCCCTATGGTGCAACATTGTTATTTAACTCATTAGGCATATTTAAAGATCAGGCAGCGGTTGATGCTTATCCGCACTGGACCGGTGCTCAGCCAGGAGATGTTATTTACGAAGATGTAAGCGGGGATGGACAAATTACAAATGATGACAGGATACTGTTGGATAAAACGGATGCTCCTGAAATATTCTACGGTATTACCCTGGATGTAACCTGGAAAAACTGGAACCTGTCCATATTGGCACAAGGCCAGGGTACATATTACCGGTTAAATATTGCCGACGGACGTCGTGGAGAAGCAGGAAACTATATGCAATGGGAATTTGACGATCGCTGGACTCCGACAAATACCGATGCAACGGTTGCAAGAGCTTATAACAGGGCTGACCTTTACTGGACTCTTGATGGTGGCCACAGGAGTACCTACCTCTATGATAATATGGCATACTGTCGTTTGAAAAATGCTGTAGTGACCTACACTATTCCTTCCAACTATGTTCAAAAGGTTGGGTTGTCACGTGCAAGCGTTTATTTTGCCGGAAACAACCTGTTTCTGATTTATGCTGCGCAAAAAAATTTCGATCCGGAAATTGGTGCACCTTTAACCTATCCTGCAATAAAAACATTGGCGCTTGGTGTAAGAGTTACATTTTAATGATTTAATGAATTTTGAAAAATGAAGAATATGAAAAAAATACTAGGATATTCATTGATAATATTGATGTTGATATTTGTATCCACATCATGTGAAGATGTTCTCGACCAAAAATCCGTGGATTCGTTTACAGAAGAATCGGTTTTTCAGGACATCAATCTTACCGAAGCCTACCTTGGCAGATGTTATGATGCCATAGGTGGAACAAGCAGAACACCTTTAGGCCTCCAGGAAGATCTCCTGGCAGCAGGAACTGATGAATGCTTATGTATTCACCGCCCAAGTGGTTA
This sequence comes from Mariniphaga sp., assembly GCA_019429205.1. Taxonomy (GTDB): domain Bacteria; phylum Bacteroidota; class Bacteroidia; order Bacteroidales; family Prolixibacteraceae; genus Mariniphaga. The sequence continues at coordinate 8,602 of JAHYIT010000077.1, forward strand.
TACCAATATAAAAGGCACAATGAGCCCTGACCAGCTTGGTCACTTTGGGAACAACCGTTTTGAATGGATACGTTGGGAACCCTTGTATCAAAATATCAAAAACGTAAATATTTTTTTAGCAAACATTGATGAAGTTCCTGAGAATGTTTCATCGGATGCTGCATGGAAACAAAGAATGAAAGGGGAAGCTTACTTTATACGTGCATTTGACTATACAAACCTAATGCGTTCTTATGGTGGATTGGTGCTTATTACTGAACCTTATGAACTGGATTCGGATTTCTTGTCAATTACGCGCTCCAACCTGGACGAAACATTTGAATTCATAATGGCGGATATTGATCAGGCCATTAATTTATTACCGACGGAAATAGAACAGGGACGGGCAACAAAAGGGGCAGCTGCGGCTCTTAAATCAAGACTGTTGAGCTGGAGTACTGGAATACTAATGCATGGAGGTAATTCATCTGATCCCTTAATTTCATTCCAGTCGCATTCACGTCAGTCTTTATTGCAGGAGGCTAAAACAATGGCCAAATCAATAATGGATGGCAACTTTGGTGCTTATGCATTAACTGGTTCGACCGATGATCCACCATCCCCAATGACAGAAGCTGATGTTCAGGCTTACACTGATAATTTCTTCAATGTTTTTACCCAGGATGGAGAATGGAATGCAGAAATTATTTGGGGTATACAGTACAACCAGGCCGATGGAAACCGCACGAGGCAAAACCGCTGGTGGGGACCTAACGGTTACCACAACTGGGGAAACAACAACCCGCTGGAACCAGTCGTTCGTAAATTTGAGATGGCTGATGGAACTCCATTTGATTGGGACAAATACAATCCTGGAGATGAAATCTTCAGGGTAGCAACCAATGAAGAATTAGCTGCTGATCCTGAATTGAATCCTTTTATGGGCAGAGAGCCACGTTTTTATGCTTCAATTTTATATGATGGCTCAAAATGGCAACCCAGACCAAGTGATGCTGCTGGAATCGATCCAACAGGTTTGGTTCAAACAGGTTATAAACTTGGAACAAGTATGTCTTCCTATGTTGGTTTGGATCAAAATACTTTTAAAACCAATATTGATGCTTATATTAACAGTACTACTGAAGGTTACACACCTGGCTTGGATACTCGTCAGGGGCTGATCGAATCGTGGAACGGTACTAAAAATGGCTATTACCTGAAAAAATACTGCGAAGAAGATGTGATTGGACAATATTTCTTCAATAAAAATACATGGATTGAATTCAGGTACGCTGAAGTTGTTATGGATTTTGTTGAAGCATGTCTGGAATTAGGTGATCTGCAGGAAGGTCTTGATGCTTTAAATATGATTCGGAACCGTGCCGGTTTACCCGACCGTGTTACCACAGATCCAGCACAAGCGATGGAGTGGTACCGTCATGAACGCCAGATAGAGTTCTTTGCCGAAGGTGACCGATACTACATGATGCGTAAATGGATGATTGCACCAGAAATAATTACTGATGTTCACCCGATGAGAATTTATCATTTTACTGATGGAACTATTTGGAATTACGATAAATCAACAACTGCTGATGCGCGTACTTTCAAGACTGAAGCTTACTGGCAGCCTATTTCGCGAAATGAAATGAATAAGGCGCCACAATTGAAAAACAATCCCGGTTACAACTAAATAGTTAAGTTTTGTTAGATAGATAAAAGACCGGCTCAATTTGGGCCGGTCTTTTCAAATAACCCAATACATTAAGTATAAACAACAATAAGAATAAAATAAAAGGTGATGACAAAATTCAAACTTTCTGTAATGATGCTCCTTCAATACATGATGTATGCTGTTTGGTGGGTTCCACTGGCAGCTTACCTTACCAACCTGGAAGTGGGGAGCACCCAAAAAGCGCTTATCCTGAGTTCTATGGCCATTGGCTGCATGGCTTCACCACTCGTGGGAATGCTGGCCGACAGGTTTTGGCCGGCCCAAAAAGTGCTGGCAGGGTTAAATTTTGTTCATGCGCTTATGCTGCTTTGGGCAGCAACTACCCATAATCCCGATGTGCTTTTCATTTGCCTGCTTTTGGCTATGCTGGCCTATATGCCATCGTGGAGTCTGACCTCTGCCATTGCCATGGTTCATTTGCCATCAGAAGATTTCCCAAAAGTGCGGGTTTTCGGTTCCATTGGCTGGGTAACATCTGGTTTATTCAGTTTAATCTTCATAAAATTACTGAACATTGATTTTGACGGAACACATCTGCCCTTTTACTGTGGCGCCGGTGTGAGCATTGTTGCTGTTCTGCTGAACCTGACACTTCCCAACACTCCTCCGTTGGCCAAAGGACAAAAATCAACACTTATTGATGCATTCGGATTGGGTTCGGTACAATTGATGAAAGATCGCAATTTTGCCCTGTTTATCCTGTTTTCCTTCCTTTCCATGATTCCTTTTGCCATGTATTACTCCTATTTTTCAGAGTTTCTGCTGAATATCAACACCCAATACATTTCCATCACCATTAACTGGGGAGTGCTTGCTGAAATGGGATTTTTACTGCTGGTGCCGGCGGCCATTAAAAAGTTCGGACTGCGAAAAACCATGATATTTGGTTTGATTGCACTTTCCATTCGCTATTTTTCGTTTTATGCCGGTGGCGTTATTACCCAGCCCTGGATGTATTACATTGGCATTTTAATTCACGGACTTATTTTTGGCTTTTTCTATGTGGGCGGCCAGATTTACATCGATAAAAAAGCTCCTTCTCATTTAAAATCACAAGCACAGGGATTTATTTTCCTGGTCACATTCGGTGCCGGGTTACTTGTGGGTAATTTTCTGTGTGCACGGCTAATCGACCACTATAAAACCGAAGCCGGTTACAACTGGGACGCTATCTGGGGAATCACCACGCTGGTTTCTGTTGCATTAATGGTGGGATTTGTGCTGCTTTTCAGGGAAGACGGGGATTTGCGAAAATCAGCAATATCTGCGGGAAAATAAAAATTCAGTTAAAAAACAAGTAGTACCAGAACGTATCTGAAAATTGCGGATAAAGTGCCCGTTGGGCCTGCTCGCGGCTGTTGCTGTGCTGCTGAAATATCTGATAATACTGCCTGAACCGTTGTTCGGTTTCCGCGCTTGTTCTTAGAAATTCCAATTGAGGAAATTCTCCCATCTTCAGCAACTTAAAACCGATTGCCGCTTCGTTTATATGTCGTGGAATGTGATTGTAACCAGCCTTTTCCAGCAACGGAAGATGCTCGACAACAGCCTGAACATCTTTTTGCAGCAAAAGCCATGCAAACTGGTATTCAATAGCGAAAATATGGGTTGAATCGGCTTCCAGCAAAGGTTCCAGATTGGCGGGCGGAACCTCGGAAAGAACAAAAAAATCGGTTTTCGGTTTGAATCTCTTTTTCTGCCCCAGTTCAGGATGGTTTTTCACAGCTTCGTTATCCAGTAACTTCAGGAATTCCCGCGCTTCATTCCGGTAAAAAACCGACTGGCTGAGGATTTCAATATATTTTGAAGCTACCTTGTAATTTCCGTTTATCAACTCGGTTTTTATGAGCATTTTCAATCCTTCGGGGGTATAACCACGAATCACCATATACTCGTAAGCCCAGCGATGCGCCTCATTTACCAGTCCAACTGTATAGTAAAAATGCCCTCCACGCCGAAGCACCTCACCCATGGTTTCCCATTTCAAAAAAAGCGTTTCGCCATCAGGACTTTGCGGAAACTCAAACAGTCGTTCAGTGAGTTGCCCCGTTTCTGCCAGAGCAATATTATTCAGAAACAGAGTGAGCTTGTTGGTTGTAGGAAATGTTTTGTTGAAGGCAATGATTTCATCGAACTTCCGCTCGTAAAACAGCTTTTCCACATGAAAATAATGGCTGTTTTTGCGATCGGTGCGTTGCGAAAGTACTCCCGCCAAAACCGGAATAACCAAAAACGGAAAAAATTGCATCCAGCTAACTTTCCTGGCAATACTGGTTTTCGAAGGATGGATATTTATTTTGAAAAGCAACGGACATAAGCCAATCAATCCGGCCAGCAAGGCGAATTCGCGGGTCTGCATACCTGAGTTCAAATCTGAAAAAGGATATTGCAGCATGGTTTTGGTTGTTTCATAAAATAAAAATTCGCTGGAAATAAAAAAGGAAAGACATGCGACCAAAAGCAGCGCTCCCAACTGAAGCCAGCGATTTTTCCCAGTACCTGTGGCCAGGAACAGAGAAAACATCAGCAAATAAAGCCAGGCAAACCCGCCGGCAAGAAAATACCAAACCGGAAATAACAGTACAGGCAACCACAACGTTCTTTCCCCTAAAAATCGTATGGTTACATAAAACCAAACCAGTTGTAATAAAATCCCAAGTGAATTAACCAGTTGAAATTGGTAGTTCGTATGTAAAAATGCCAGACCTGCACCCACCAGAAAAGGTAAAAAATAAACCGGTTTTACTGTAAGTTCTTTTCCTGTTAAAGCTAAAAACCAGACAACAAATAGGATAATGAATGAAACAATGCAAGCACCTAAAATTTCAAACCGGTAAAACGCGCTTAAAAACAGTGCAAAATACTTCAGAAAACCGCCCGGCTGACTGAGGTACTCCAGAATAAATTCTTTCGAAACCAAAAAGAGCGACAGTTTTTCCTGGTAAAAAAAGATATAACCTGCAAACCAGAAAAAGAAAACGAATGTAACCACAAAAAAAAGCAGATATGGCAAAAAAGTCAAAAACCGGTAATGCTGAATATCAATTCGCTTCATACAATTTTTATTGGTTTGTCCATTTTGCCTGAACAGGTTCACTGGTGGCAGCTCTTCTGAGTTTCCCGGGTGAAAAGGAAACTTCAGCAGTTGAAAATTCAGGAATATTGTACGTTTTTACAAACTGTTCGTAAAACCGGGGGTCTTTTTGGGGCAGAATAAAGGGTTTGCCCACTTCACCTGTTTCGGAAACATAGGCCATGTAAGGTCTTGCCGAAAGACCGTCGCCACGTTTGCTGCTGAATAAAAGCCATCTCCCGTTCGAGGACCAGGAATGGTAACTTTCAGTAAATTCGCTGTTCACAGGCAATTTTTCCACCTTAAAATCTTCAAGGTTGATGGAATACAAATCGGCCTCTTTATGCCAGATGGGAAAACAGCCGTAATCGTGCAAAGTAAAAACCAACGATTTTCCATCGGGTGAAATGCGTGGAAACGATACACTTTTATCCATCTCCGAAGCCTTAAAAACCGGTTCGGCAAAACCGGATTCTCGGGTTTCAGGGTCAAACTCCACACGGAACAAGTTGTATTTGATATCGCGGTAATCATATTCCTTTCCAATTTGTTCAGCACGGCAAAAGTATAGCGTTTGCCCATCGGACGACCATTCCGGATAGGTATCCATAAACTGTCCGTTGTTCTGCACGTCAATGTCCATAATTTCATTTTGCTCCCGGTCGTACAACACCAGCTTCGAGTTCAAATCCGATACTTCAATTTTTTTTGCTTCTGCCGAATGAAACTGTTGCACCACTTTATTCGACGAAAAAGCCACAAATCTGCCGGAAGGGTGCCAGCGCGGATAGGTGGCGCCATTTTCGTTCCCTTCAGTTTTCAGGTTCACATTCACCAGGTTGTCACCTTCCAAAAAATAGGTTCCTCCATGCGAACCCCGCACATGGAGCATAAAATCATCAGGATTTTGATGATTGAATGAATGGCAGTTCACACAATTCTGGTCCAGCACATTGTTTTCCACTAAAATTCGTTCTTTAAAACTTTCCAGGTTTCGCTGCACAATACTGATTTCGGTCCAACTTTCGTAACCCGGATGCAGCAGCCGGTAATATAAAAACGGATCAACCGGATCGGCTGAAACCTTTTGTGCGAACGTTTCAAATTGCAGCCATTCCCCTCCCCTTTCGGCATAAACGGTGTAAATCAGCCTGCCGTTCTGGTTTTGCTCCAGAAGCTTTCTCCACTTTTTTTGCGGGAAATAAAAAGCCCCGTCTTTTGAGGAAACTGAAATACTTTCTCCGTTTTCACCTTTTATTTCCAAAAAGAACCGATCTCCGGATTCCTGCACATAAAAATGGAGCGGGGCAATGTTTACCGGAATGGTAACTTCGGTATAGTCCGGGTAAATAACCGGCATTCGGTTCATTTTCAGACCGCTTTTATCTGGGTTCACCTGACAGGAAAAAACCAGAAAAACAGCGGCAATTAAATATGTTAGTTGTTTTTTGTTCATAGCGTTTCAAGTAGCACAAAAATAGGAAAAATGACGTGAATTAATCCCGTTTACACAAAATAGGATTCAATTTTGTTACAGGGCAACTAAAATGCTTTTACCCATGAAAAGAACAAAGCAACGCCTCTATACGACATTAAATAATTCTGCAAACATTTTCTAACTTTTATTGCGTTAGGTTTAATTTTATTATTTATGGGTGGAAAAATAGTCATGGTGAATGACAATGTCCGTTAAAACGGAGATGAAATCCCGGTAGATATAATTCTTTCTGAATTTGCCCGTGAATCAGGATTGGCAACAGATGTGATTTGGGTTCTCGAGAGAGGGAAAGGCAACAGCAGTCAACAAATGGGAACACATGGCAGAAAAGAATTTAGAAAATGTGTGTATGTTTGGTCAAAATAAATTGAAAAAAGAGAGTCAAAAATGCAAAAACTTTTTCCTTTCCGCAGTTTTTACTCCCGAATTAAAAAACCGAATCAAAGGAGACAGACTTGTAGAAAAATATTACGATATCATCGATATTTTTGAGAAACCTGCAGTTGAAGAAGAATTTTTCAGGGAACTTTTTCATTATAGTTTGCGGTTGATCTAAATCATTTTCGAGTTTAAATTCACCTCCAAATTTAATTTTATCAGAAAAAATGTAATTTTACTTTCAATTCATTTTGATTTTTAAATATAGTTTTTACATTTGCCAACTTAAATGAAAAAATTGTTGATGAAATTAGTTTCTGCATATATTCTAGTCATTCTCGTGGTCATTTCTGGAAACGCCGGGAAAGGATAGAATTATATGTAGTTGTATAAGATACAGACAAGCCTTTCCCGAAAACGGGAAAGGCTTTTTTTAATATTAAAACTGAATAAAAAGATAAAAAAGTATGCAAATTCCATTAAGAAGCAACACAACCACTCAAGGGCGCCGAATGGCAGGCGCACGAAGCCTCTGGCGGGCCAACGGTATGAAAGAAGAACATTTTGGACGTCCGGTTATTGCCATTGTTAACTCATTCACCCAGTTTGTGCCGGGCCATGCCCACCTGCACGAAATCGGGCAATACCTGAAAGGGTTAATCGAAAAACAGGGCTATTTTGCCGCCGAGTTTAACACCATTGCCATCGACGACGGCATTGCCATGGGACACGACGGCATGTTGTACTCCCTCCCTTCGCGCGACGTGATTGCCGACAGTGTTGAATACATGTGCAACGGGCACAAGGTGGACGCCATGATTTGCATTTCCAATTGCGACAAAATTACGCCCGGAATGTTGATGGCAGCTATGCGGCTGAACATTCCGGCGGTGTTTGTTTCGGGTGGCCCCATGGAAGCCGGTGAAATTGGCGGAAAGCATTTCGATTTGGTAGATGCCATGGTTATGGCTGCAGATAATTCAGTTTCCGACCAGGAGCTTTCTGTAATCGAACAAAACGCCTGCCCCACCTGTGGTTCATGCTCAGGTATGTTTACCGCCAACTCCATGAACTGCCTGGCCGAAGCCATTGGGCTGGCACTGCCCGGAAATGGAACCATTGTAGCTACCCACGCCAACCGCAGAAAACTGTTTGAAGAAGCAGTGGAAAAAATCATTTCTGCTACCAAAAAATATTATTTTGAAGGCAACGAATCGGTTTTGCCACGAAACATTGCCACCCGCGATGCATTTCTGAACGCCATGAAACTGGACATTGCCATGGGAGGCTCCACCAACACGGTGCTGCACCTGCTGGCCATTGCCCACGAAGCCGGTGTGAAATTCACCATGAAAGACATCGACCGGCTTTCGCGCATTACGCCGAACCTCTGCAAAGTGGCGCCCAGTTCGCACTACCATGTTCAGGATGTAAACCGGGCAGGCGGAATTCTTTCCATTTTGGCCGAACTCGACCGTGCCGGTTTGCTTGAAACTTCGGTTAACCGAATCGACGGCAGAACATTGAAAGAAGCCATGGAAGCTTATGATGTGACGAACAGCAACCTTTCGGCAGATGCCAAACAACGATTCCTTTCATCTCCAGGCGATGGAAAACGAAATTTAAAAATGGCTTCTCAGGAAAATTATTACAGGGAATTGGACACTGACCGCAAAAATGGTTGTATCAGAAGTATTGAACACGCTTACAACAAAGATGGCGGGTTGGCAATACTTTACGGAAATATTGCAGAAAACGGCTGCATTGTAAAAACTGCCGGTGTTGATTCGTCAATTTTCAAATTTACCGGAACAGCCAAAGTTTTCGATTCACAGGATGATGCGGTAAACGGAATTTTAGGAGATGAAGTGCAAAAAGGCGATGTGGTTGTCATTCGTTATGAAGGGCCAAAAGGAGGGCCGGGAATGCAGGAAATGCTCTATCCCACTTCATACCTGAAGTCGATGCAACTGGATAAATATTGTGCCCTGATTACCGACGGACGTTTTTCCGGCGGTACATCGGGGTTATCTGTAGGCCATGTTTCTCCCGAAGCGGCTGCCGGCGGTGCTATTGGTCTTATTCAAAACAATGATAAAATTGAATTCGATATTGTAAACCGCTCCATCAACCTTATTATTTCTGATGAAGAACTGGCAAAGCGCAGGAAAGACGAAGAAGCAAAAGGCGAAAATGCCTTTAAACCGGCTGAACGAAAACGACAGGTTTCGAAAGCGTTGAAAGCTTATGCCAGCCTGGTTTCTTCGGCCGACATGGGAGCAGTTCGTTTAATTGATTAATTATTTGTAAAATCTAAAAGTTAAAAATATGACAAAAAGAAAAATTTCAGGTTCGCAAGCCGTTATTCTTTCTTTGCTGGAAGAAGGAGTTGATACCATTTTCGGCTATCCGGGCGGTGCGATTATGCCTATTTACGATGCGTTGTATGATCATGACAAAAATGTAAAGCACATCCTTACCCGGCATGAACAGGGAGCAGTGCATGCTGCCGAAGGTTATGCGCGGGTAACCGGGAAAGCCGGCGTTTGTTTTGCCACTTCCGGCCCCGGCGCTACCAACCTAATCACCGGAATTGCCGATGCCATGATTGATTCCACCCCTCTGGTGTGTATCACCGGTCAGGTGGCTTCCCCGCTTCTGGGAACCGATGCTTTCCAGGAATCGGATGTAGTGGGCATTTCCATGCCGGTTACCAAATGGAATTACCAGATTACTACGCCTGAAGAAATTCCGGTAGCCATTGCACAGGCATTTTATATTGCGCAGACAGGCCGGCCTGGACCGGTACTGCTGGATATTACCAAGGATGCGCAGTTTGGTGAACTGGATTTCGAGTACAAAAAGTGCCGGAAAATCAGGAGTTATGTTCCCGATCCTCAGATCGATCCGTTTAAAGTAAAAGAAGCTGCCGACATCATCGATGAAGCCAAAAGGCCATTGTTGCTGTTTGGTCAGGGTGTAATTATTGCGCAAGCCGAAGAAGAGCTGAAAGCTTTCGTTGAAAAAACCGGCACCCCGGCCGCCTGGACACTTTTGGGACTTTCGGCCATGCCAACCGATCATCCGCTGAATGTGGGTATGCTGGGTATGCACGGCAACTATGGCCCAAACCTGCTTACCAACGAAGCCGATGTAATTATTGCCGTAGGTATGCGTTTCGACGACCGGGTAACAGGAAAGGTCACAGCCTATGCCAGCAATGCAAAAATCATCCACTTTGAAATTGATCCTTCAGAAATCAATAAAATTAAAAGGGCTGATGTTGCTGTGCTCGGGAATGCAAAAAAAACCCTCAAAATGCTTACCGACAATGTGAAACAAAACCGACACGATGACTGGCTTGCCCGTTTCAGGGAATGCGATAAAATTGAAAATGAAAAAATCATTCATAAGGACCTTTTTCCCGAAAAACCGGGACTGACTATGGGCGAGGTCATTCGCATTGCCGGCGACAAAACCAATCACGAAGCCATTTTGGTTACCGATGTTGGCCAGCACCAGATGGTTGCCTCCAGGTACTTTAAATTCCGGCAGCCACGCAGCAACGTTACTTCCGGCGGTTTGGGAACTATGGGATTTGGACTGCCCGCAAGTATGGGCGCCCAGTTAGGTGCTCCTGAAAGAACCGTAATTGCAGTAATTGGCGATGGCGGATTCCAGATGACTATCCAGGAACTGGGAACCATCGCACAAAATAAACTTCCGGTGAAAATTATCATTTTGAATAACAATTTCCTGGGAATGGTGCGCCAGTGGCAACAGCTGTTCTTCGAAAAAAGGTACTCGTTTACCGAACTGCAAAATCCTGATTTTATAGCCATTGGAAAAGGGTTTGGAATTGAAGGCCACAAAGTGGAAATCCGGGGGGAACTTGAACAAGGAATTGAAAAAATGATTAATCATCCGGGCCCGTATCTGCTCGAGGTTGTGATTGAAAAAGAGGACAACGTATTTCCGATGGTACCCTCAGGGGCGTCGGTTTCTGAAATAATGCTGGAACCGTAGGAGTTCAGAGTTCACCCTGTGAAATAATGCAAAGCATTAAATCGAAGATTTATTTCACAGGGTAAAGTTTAAAGTTTAAAGTTTAAAGTTAAAGGAATGAAAAAAGAATTTAATATAACCGTTTTTTCGGAAAACCATATTGGTTTACTCACCCGAATCACAATTGTTTTTACGCGAAGGAAAGTAAATATCGACAGCTTGACGGTTTCTGAATCTGCATTGCCTGGCATTTATAAATTTACCATTGTTATTAATTCCACCGAAGAACAGGTAATAAAAATTGTAGGACAAATTGAAAAACAAATTGATGTCCTGAAAGCATTTTACCATACCAACGACGAGATGATTTATCAGGAAATTGCACTTTACAAAGTCCCTACCGAAGCGCTTTTTGAAAATGATACGATTGAAAAAGTGGTCAGAAATTCAGGTGCGCGTATTCTCGAAATTGCCCGGGAATATACCGTGATTGAAAAAACAGGCCACAAGGAAGAAACCCAGGAACTTTTTAAAGAGTTGAACAAAATCAAGGTGATGCAGTTTATACGTTCGGGCAGGGTGGCGCTTACACGCGATCCCATTGAGCGCCTCTCAGAATTTTTAAAGGAAAGAGATGCATTACTCGAAAGTCTGGATTAAAATTCAGTACTAATTCTGAATAAAAAATAATAAATTTGCACTGTATTTAGCAAAAAAATTAAAATTCATAACAATAATCAAAAATTATGGCACAAATTAACTTTGGCGGTGTAACCGAAAAAGTGGTTCTCCGCGAAGAATTCTCAGTAGAAAAAGCACACGAAGTATTAAAAGACGAAGTCATCGCCATTATTGGCTACGGCGTTCAGGGACCAGCCCAGGCGCTGAATATGAAAGACAACGGGTTCAAAGTCATCATTGGCCAGGCACCCGAGTTCAAAGATGATTGGGACAAGGCAGTCCGCGACGGATTTATTCCGGGCGAAACACTTTTCCCAATAGAAGAAGCCGCAAAAAAGGGTACGGTAATCCAGTACCTGGTATCCGATGCCGCTCAACGAATCATCTGGCCGCAACTTGAGCCTTGCCTCAAGGAAGGTGATGCGCTTTATTTCTCGCATGGTTTTTCCATTACTTACAAAGAACAAACAGGCGTTATTCCTCCAAAAAATGTGGATGTAATTTTAGTTGCACCAAAAGGTTCAGGCGCCAGTGTGCGTACCAACTTTTTAGCCGGAAACGGAATTAATTCCAGTTACGCGGTGTTCCAGGACTTTACCGGAAAAGCAGAGGAACGAGCGCTTGCACTGGGTATCGCTATTGGTTCGGGATACCTATTCCCCACTACTTTCGAAAACGAAGTGTATTCCGACCTCACCGGCGAACGTGGTGTGCTGATGGGCGCACTGGCCGGAATCATCGAAGCTCAGTACAAAGTTTTGCGCGACAACGGACACAGCCCGTCGGAAGCTTTTAACGAAACCGTGGAAGAACTCACCCAGAGCCTCATCCGCCTGGTTGACCAGAACGGCATGGACTGGATGTATGCCAATTGCAGCGCCACCGCACAACGCGGTGCCCTCGACTGGCGGCATAAATTCCGCGAAGCCACTTTACCGGTATTTAATGACCTTTACGAGAGCGTTAAATCAGGTGTAGAAACCAAGCGTGTTTTGGATTCAACTTCAAGTCGCGACTACAAAACCAGCCTGAATGCCGAGCTCAAGGAAATGCGCGAATCGGAATTGTGGCAGGCCGGAGCAGCGGTTAGAAAGCTCAGACCGGGGAAACAATAAAAAACAAATTACTTATCAGAAAAGCCTGTTCCTGTTTTGGAGCAGGTTTTTTTATGCTAATATTAAATATTTCATAATTTAGCAGAAATTTCAAAATCAAATGGCTGATATACCTGACAAGAACGAAAAGACAATTGTTTTCAAACTCAGGAACAACGATGTTGAAGCCTTTGATTTTCTTTATCATCAGTACAGCAATAAGCTATTCCGTTTTGCTTTTTCGTTGCTGAAAAATGAAGAAGATGCCTGTGAAATCGTTCAGGAAACTTTTTTCAGAATCTGGGAAAAACGAAATAAAATCGAATCATCCAAATCATTTAAATCTTTTCTCTTTTCAGTTTCCTATCATCTTATCATCGATCAGTTGCGCGAAAGATTAAAAGACCGGGAGTTTCGGAATTCATTGGAGAAACACTTTTATAAACAAGTCAATCTTCAGGAAAATCGGTTGGATTACAATACACTTGAAACTGAAATTAACAAAGCAGTGGATGAACTGCCCGAAAAACGGAAACAAATTTACAGGTTAAGCCGTGAGCAAGGATTTACGTACAAAGAAATTGCCGGACAATTGGGAGTTAAGCCTAAAACCATTGAAAACCAGATCAACCTGGCGCTCAAACACATTAAAACCCGTTTGGGAAAGGATATTTTGCCTGTACTGCTTTTTTTGACATTGTTCGGATAAAAATTTGTAATATTGTTATACTTTTGAACAAACG